>NZ_CP133161.1:0-342500 GCF_030913325.1 Stenotrophomonas sp. a6 | reverse complement strand
TCCACCTTCATGGTCTTGGTGACGATGTCGATGGCCGGTTCGCTGATGCCAATGTAGTTGCCCAGCGACTTGGACATCTTGTTGACGCCGTCCAGGCCCTCCAGCAGCGGCATGGTCAGCACCACCTGCGGCTTCTGGCCGTGGTGCTCCTGCAGGCCACGGCCCATCAGCAGGTTGAACTTCTGGTCGGTACCGCCCAGCTCCACGTCGGCCTCCAGGGCCACGGAGTCGTAGCCCTGCACCAGCGGGTACAGGAACTCATGGATGGCGATGGACTGCTGGGCGGCGTAGCGCTTGGCGAAGTCGTCGCGCTCGAGCATGCGTGCCACGGTGTGCTGGCCGGCCAGGCGGATCATGTCGGCCGCGCCCATCTTGCCGAACCACTCCGAGTTGAAGCGGACTTCGGTACGGCTGCGGTCCAGCACCTTGAACACCTGCTCCTCATAGGTACGGGCGTTGGCCAGCACGTCCTCGCGGCTGAGCGGCTTGCGGGTGAGGCTCTTGCCGGACGGGTCGCCGATCATGCCGGTGAAGTCGCCGATCAGGAAAATGACCTGGTGGCCGAGGTCCTGGAACTGGCGCATCTTGTTCAGCAGCACCGTGTGGCCCAGGTGCAGGTCGGGCGCGGTGGGGTCGAAGCCGGCCTTGATCCGCAGCGGGCGGCCCTCCTGCAGGCGCGCACGCAGATCCTCGAGCTTGAGGATCTCGTCGGCACCACGGCCGATCTGGGCAAGGGCTTCTTCAATCGAGGACACGTGACTACTCCCGGCAACGCCGATTCTTGTGTGGGGTGTTAAAGCAAAGTTAACCCGATTGGCTTCACAAAAGCCAATGGGCACAAGGGTTTGACGCGGTTTTCTCAGGTGTCTATGGTAACCGGCGATCAGGCCCCCGCTCCCGGGCCACCAGGAAAAAACCGCCGATGCACAATTCCGAACAAGGGCGCGCACGCAAGCAGCGCTTCCAGGAACGCCTCCACGTCCTGCACGACAACGCCCTGCATCGGAAGCTCAGGCAACATCTTCCCGCCGCCTTCAACGAGCGCTGGACCCGGCGCCATTGGATGCATGCCAGCCTGTTCGCGACCATCGGCGCCCTGGTGGCGACGATCGTGCCGGGCTTCTCGCACACCATCGACGCCCCCTTTGCCGACAGCCATACCAGCCTGGCACTGCCGTTGCCGCCGCTGGCCATGGCCCGCCAGCAGCAGGTGCCCGGTGACAGCTGGCAGGTGCTGCGCGTGGAACGCGGCCAGACCCTGAGCGATCTGTTCGACAAGGCCGGTATCCCGGCGACCACCCTGCACCGGGTACTGGACCACCCGGGCGCGCGCGAGGCGCTGACCAAGCTTCGCCCGGGCGCCGAGATCGCCTTCGACATGCCGCTGTCCGGCGACCTGCGCAGCATCCGCTTCGACCGCGATGCCGACAACCGGGTGGAGCTGAGCCTGGCCGGTGACGACATCAAGGAGAAGGTGACCAAGCGCGAGACCTCCACGCGCACGGTGGTCACCAGTGGCGAGATCACCAGCTCGCTGTATGCCGCGGCCCGCCGCGCCGGGCTGTCGCCGTCGGCGATTGCGACGATGACCGACGACATCTTCAAGTACGACATCGACTTCTCGAAGGACCTGCAGCCGGGCGACCGCTTCAGCGTGGTGATGGATGAAACCTGGCGCGAAGGCGAGAAGGTGGACACCAGCAAGATTCTGGCGGCGACTTTCACCACCGGTGGCAAGACCTATTCCGGCTTCCGCTTCGACCGCAACGGCAAGTCCGAGTACTACGACATCAACGGCCGTTCGCTGAAGAAGAGCTTCATCCGCATGCCGATCCCGTTCGCGCGGCTGAGCTCGACCTTCGGTGCGCGCAAGCACCCCGTGCTGGGCAAGATGCGCATGCACAAGGGCGTGGACTACGCCGCGCGCACCGGCACCCCGATCATGGCCGCCGGCGATGCCCGCGTGCAGTTCGCCGGCGTGCAGCGCGGTTACGGCAACGTGGTGATCCTCGACCACGGCCGTGGCCACACCACCCTGTATGGGCACATGTCGCGCTTTGCGAACATCAAGACCGGCCAGCGGGTGGCCCAGGGCACGGTGATCGGTTATGTCGGCTCGACCGGCCTGGCCACCGGCCCGCACCTGCACTACGAATTCCGCGTCAACGGCGAGCACCGCAACCCGCTGACCGTGACCATGCCGCCGCCGGAGCCGCTGAAGGGCGCCGAGCTGGTCGCCTTCCGCGCGCAGACCGCGCCGGCGATGGCCCGCATCCAGGGCATGGAGAAGCTGATCTACGCCGATGCCAGCCCGGCACCGACCAGCCGCGACGAGGCCGCCCCCGAGGTGGCCAGCGCCAAGGACAAGAGCAGCACCGGCCGCAAGCGCGGCTGAGCCCCTGCGTTGACGAAGAAGGACGCGGCAGCACAAGCTTGCCGCGTCCTTTTTTTATGCCTGCCATGAATACGACTGCCGACACTGACGCCCCCCTGTACCTTGGCCTGATGTCGGGCACCAGTGCCGACGGCATCGATGCCGCGCTGGTGCAGTTTCCTGCCGGCGGAGGCTGCCGCTTCGTGCACGGCCTGACCGCCCGCTGGGAGCCGGTGCTGCGTGCACGGCTGGTGGCGCTGGGCGAAGGTGGTCCACTGGATTCGCTGGAGGAGCTGGGCGAGCTGGACGCCCGGATCGCGATCAGCTTCGCCGGGGCCGCCAACCAGCTGCTGGCCGAGGCTGGCGTGGACCGCAGCCAGGTGCGCGCGATCGGCTCGCATGGGCAGACCGTGCGTCACCGGCCGCTGGCCGACCCCGCCTTCACCGTGCAGCTGGGCGACGGCAACCGCATCGCCGAGTTGACCGGGATCACCACGGTCTCCGACTTCCGCCGACGCGACGTGGCGGCCGGGGGCCATGGTGCGCCACTGATGCCGGCCTTCCACCTGGCCATGCTGGGCACGACCGACGAAGACCGCGCCGTGCTCAATCTGGGCGGTATCGCCAACCTGACCCTGATTCCGCGCGAAGGTGCGGTACGTGGCTTCGATACCGGCCCGGCCAATGCGCTGATGGATGCCTGGTGCCAGCGCCACACCGGCCGCACCTTTGATGCCGACGGCGCGTACGCCGCCAGCGGCGCGGTGGACGAGGGCCTGCTGGCGGGCTGGCGCTCGGACCCGTGGTTCGCGCTGCCGCCGCCGAAGAGCACCGGCCGTGAGCAGTTCCACCTGGCCTGGGCCGAGGCGCACATGGCCGAGGGCCAGTACGCGGCGGCCGACGTGCAGGCAACCCTGCTGGAGCTGACCGTGGCAACGGTGGCCGACGCGCTGCTGGCGCAGCAGCCGCAGACCCGCCGCCTGCTGGTCTGTGGCGGCGGGGTACGCAACCGACAGCTGATGAAGCGCCTCGCGGCCCGGCTGCCGGACGTGCAGGTGGAATCCAGCGCCGTGCACGGGCTGGACCCGGAGTACGTGGAGGCAATGGGCTTTGCATGGCTGGCGCAGCGGACGATGGACGGGCTGGCCGGCAACCTGCCAAGCGTGACCGGAGCTAAGGGCCCGCGGATCCTGGGTGCGATCCACCTGGCGTGAGGTGGCGCCATCCACGCGTGGCGTGGATCTACCGGGCAGCCGGGCGTGGGCTCGTCTCTACAGCATTGCGGCGCGGCCGCTAATCGAAGCCCTGCCCTGCGGGCAAGGCCTGCAGGGCGGCAATGGCATCGGACAGGGCATCCACTTCCGGATCGCCGAAGCCGGAGCGGACTTCCAGTTCACTGCTGAACAGGCCCTGCTCCAGCAAGGCGGCACAGGTCTGTTCGTGGGTCCAGCCGCGGGCGACCGCGACGCGTTTGATACGTTCCAGCAGCAGCGGGTCCAGGTCCCGCAGCACAACGTCGGCCATGCTCACTTCCCCGTTCGCAAGGCACCGCCCCCTCGGCGCGTCGGGGCGATGATCCCGCAGACCGGGCGGGCAGGCAATCAGGTCGAGCCGGCGGCCTGGCGACGGCGCTGCTGCAGGATCAGCAGGGCGCAGAGGATCACCACCGGGATCGCCACCAGCGCGGTACCGACGAAGAACAGCGCGTAGCCTTCCAGCAGCGTCCGGCCCTGTGCGAGCGTCTGTACCGACCACCCCGAGAGCCCCTTGAGCGCCTTGCCGGGCATCGCGTAGAACGAGCTCAGCAGTGCGTACTGGGTGGCGGTGTATCCAATGCTGGTCAGGCTCGACATGTAGGCGATCAGCGCCGTACCGGCGAAGCCGCTGGCGAAGTTGTCGATTGCCATGGCCACGGCGAAATGGGTTGTGTCCGGGCCGGAATAGGCCAGCCAGGCAAACGCCAGGTTGGAGGCCGGCCCCAGCACAGCGCCTACCATCAGCGCCGCCAGCACCCCCCAGCGGACCGAGACCAGGCCCGCTGCGGCAATACCGACGAAGGTCGCGACCAGCCCGACCGAACCACGCACCGCGCCCACGGTGTCCTCGTCCAGGCCGAGATCGACGTAGAAGGGGTTGGCCATCGGCCCCATGACGAAGTCGGCCATGCGATAGACGCTGATGGCCACCAGGATCAGGATCGCGCCGCTGCGGTGCTCGCGGACGAAGGCGATGAACGGTCCTGCTACGGCGTCGAACAATCCGCGCGGTGTCCACAGCGAGGTCGCCTGCGCCTGCACGGCAGCCACCTCCCTGGCGGGTTCCCTGGCCATGACCACGGCCACCACGCCAAGCGCCATCAGCACGGCCATGATCTCGTACGAGACCTGCCAGCCGACACGGGCCGCGATGATCAGGATCAGCGCATCGGTGACCAGCAATGCAGTGCGGTAGCCCAGTGCCGAGGATGAGGTCAGCAGTCCAAGCTGCTCGCTGTTGTCAGCACTTTCAATGCGCCAGGCATCGATGACGATGTCCTGGGTGGCCGAAGCAAACGCCACGATCACGGCCATCACGCCGAACACGACGATGTGCTGCCAGGCGATACCCAGGAACTGGATCTGGCCCCCCTTGGGCTGGACCAGCGCCATGCCGACCAGGCCCACCACCACAACCAGCTGCGACAGCAGCATCCAGCCACGGCGGCGGCCAAAGCGGCCGAACAGAGGCACGTCGGTCTTGTCGACGATCGGTGCCCACAGGAACTTCATGGTGTAGGCCAGCCCGACCCATGACAGGAAGCCGATCGTACTCAGCTCGATGCCTTCCTTGCGCATCCAGAAGCCGAGCGTGTTGCCCACCAGATAGATCGGCAGGCCGGAACTGAAGCCGAGCAGCAGCATCGCCAGCACCTTGCGCTGGCTCAGGTTGGACAACACCTGCTGCCACGGTCGGCGCGGCTTGGCAGCCTCGGTCACAGGTCGTAGTCCACGGTGAACGGGGCGTGGTCGGAGAAGCGCTCGTCGCGGTAGATCGAGCAGCTTCGCAGGCGGTCACGCAGGCCCGGGGTGATGAACTGGTAGTCGATGCGCCAACCGACGTTGTTGGCACGGGCGGCGCCGCGGTTGCTCCACCAGGTGTAGTCCTCGCCGGTGGGGTTGAGCAGGCGGTAGGCATCGGCCCAGCCGCGGCCGGCGGTGACATCGGTGGCCTGGCCGTGGTCGGCGCAGAGGGCGTTGAGCCAGTCGCGTTCCTCCGGCAGGCAGCCGGAATTCTTCTGGTTGGACTTCCAGTTCTTGATGTCCAGCGCCGAACGCACGATGTTCCAGTCGCCGCACAGCACGTAGTCGCGGCCGCTGCGCGCCCACTCCTCCAGGATCGGCCGCAGCCATTCCATCACTTCGAACTTGAAGCCCTGGCGCAGGTCGCCCGAGCTGCCGGACGGGATATAGAAGGAGACCACGCTGAGGTTGCCGTAGCGTGCCTCGATGTAGCGGCCTTCGTCGTCGAACGGGGCCCAGCCCAGCGACGTGATGACCTGGTCCGGCTCGCGCTTGCTGTAGATCGCCACACCGCTGTAACCCTTCTTGGTAATGGCGTCGCGGTAGAAGCAGTGGTGGCCGTCCGGGCGGAACATCGGGTCGCTCAGCTGGTCTTCCTGGGCCTTGGTTTCCTGGATGCACAGGACATCGGCATCCTGGGCACGGAACCAGTCGAGGAAGCCCTTGGTCGCGGCGGAACGGATGCCATTGGCGTTGAAACTGATGATGCGCATGCGGAAGACCTACGGCGGGAAACCGGGCAAGCATACCGGTTGACTGCAGGGCTGCGCAGTCCGCCGGGTGGGCCCGCCAGCGCCTTCACACGGGGCCGGACGAGCGCGAAACGCCCAGCTGGATTAGGATTTGTGCTCCAAATGAAGATGAATCGAGTTTTGATGAGCGACCACCGCCACCGTTTCCTGCAGTTGGCCCTGACCGCCGACGCCCTTCGCTTCGGCCAGTTCACCCTCAAGTCCGGCCGGCTGAGCCCCTATTTCTTCAACGCCGGGCGCTTCGACTCCGGCTCGCTGCTGTCCCAGCTCGGCGCGTGCTATGCCGATGCCATTGATGCCAGCGGGATCAAGTACGACGTGGTGTTCGGCCCAGCCTACAAGGGCATCCCGCTGGCCACCGCGATGGCCTGCGAGCTGGCCCAGCGCGGCCGCGACCTGCCGCTGTCGTTCAACCGCAAGGAAGCCAAGGACCATGGCGAGGGTGGCCAGCTGATCGGCGCCGACATGCAGGGCAAGCGCGTGCTGATCGTCGACGACGTGATCACCGCGGGTACCGCGATCCGCGAAGCGCTGGGCATCATCCGCGCCGCCGGTGGCACCCCGGCCGGCATCGTGGTGGCGCTGGACCGCCAGGAGATCGCTTCGGAGACCGACCGCCGTTCTGCCGCGCAGTCGGTGGCCGAAGAAGCCGGTATCCCGGTGATCGCCGTGGCATCGCTGGCCGATCTGCTTGATTTCGCCTCCGGCAACCCGGAACTTGTGGGTTACCGGCAGCCGCTGGAAGCCTACCGGGCCCAGTACGGCGTTCGTTCGATCCGCTGACCGACCCAGGGGAAAGGTCATGTCCCGAGTTCCTGCTGTCCTCTTCGCCGGCCTGCTGCTGGTCGTGCCGTTCACCGTACCGGCGCAGTCGCGCGACAGCGGCAAGGCGGAAAAGAAGCTGTACTGCTGGAACGAGGGCAAGGAGCGGATCTGCAGTGATTCGCTGCCGGCCGACGCGGTCAACCATGCCCGCGAGGAATTCAATGCGAGCACGGGCCTGCGCAATGCGCAGGTCCAGCGCGCGTTGACCGACGAGGAGCGTGCCGCTGCCAGCACCGCTGCGCAGCAGCAACAGCTGGACCTGATGGCCGAGCAGACCCGCCAGCGCACCGAGCAGGCCATGTTGTCCACCTACGGCAGCGAGGCCGACCTGCGCCGGGTGTTTGCCGAGCGCCAGGAAGTGCTGGACAACAACCTGAAGACAGCCGAGTACAACGTCACCAGCCTGCGTGAGTCGCTGGTGGCGCTGCTGTCGGCGGCGGGAGACCGCGAGCTGGCCGGCGCCAAGGTGGCCGACAAGCAGGCCGAGGCGATCCGCAAGCGGCATGCGCAGCTGCAGGCGCAGCAGCGCCTGCAGGCCGGGCTGGTGCAGCAGCAGCAGGCGTTGAAGGCCGAGATCGACAGCACCCTGCAGCGCTATCGCGAGCTGAAGGGGCTGGTGCCAGCGGACGCTCCGGCGGGCTGACGGCGCTGCCTCCGCCGGGCATGGCCCGGCGCTACCCCGGGCCTGGTTACGGGTTGGCCCACGGAATTTATGCACTCTTTACGCGTCGGCCCGGTCCAGCGCGTAGTGCGTTTATGGGGGGTAGGACGACGATGGCGGCCTGAGGTGGAGGGGTTCCACCAGGACGCTATTGCAATGTCCCCCTGGCTGTCGTTGTTGTGTGGCGTGCTGGTGCTGGTTGCCGCCGCCTATCTCCTTTATGTCGTGCTGCGGCCCGAGTCGTTCTGAGCGGAGCCGGCCATGACTGAGATGCTTGTGATTATTGCCGCCAGCCTGCTGCTGGCGTGGCCGCTGGGCCTGTACCTGGCGCGCGTGATGCGCGGCACGCCGATGAAGGTCGACGTGCTGTTCCACTGGATCGAGAAGCCGCTGTACAAGGTGCTTGGCGTCGATCCATCGCGCGCCATGTCCTGGCGCGGCTATGTGCTGGCCTTCGTGCTGAGCAACGTGGTGGTCGCGGTGCTGACCCAGGCGGTGTTCATGACCCAGGCCTGGTTGCCGTTGAACCCGGACCAGATCCCGAACATGCGCTGGGACACCGCGCTGCACACGATGATCTCGTTCCTGACCAACACCAACCAGCAGCACTATTCGGGCCAGGCGCAGCTGTCCTACTTCTCGCAGATGACCGGCATCACCGGCCTGCAGGTGGTGACGCCGATGATGGGCCTGGCGCTGGCGGTGGCGACGCTGCGCGCGTTGTTCTCGCGTGCGCCGCAGGCTGCGGCGACCACCAGGGCCGGCGATGACCGCCAGGTGGCGGTGGGCAACTACTACGTGGACGTGGTGCGCCTGTGCGTGCGCTTCCTGCTGCCGCTGTGCCTGGTGTGGACGCTGGTGCTGACCAGTCAGGGCGTGCCGTCGACGATGGCCGGTGGGCCACAGGCCACGCCGATCGATGCCAGCGCTGGCATGGCCGAACAGAAACTGCCGTTGGGACCGGTGGCGGCGATGGTCGCGGCCAAGCAGCTGGGCGCCAACGGCGGCGGCTGGTATGGCCCGAACAGCAGCTTCCCGCTGGAGAACCCGACCCCGCTGTCGAACGCGCTGGAGATCGTCGGCATCCTGCTGGTGCCGATGGCGGTGATCTTCATGATCGGCGCGTTCACCGGCCGGCGCCGCTTCGGCGCCCTGGTGTTCAGCTGCATGCTGGGCATGTCGCTGCTGTCCACCGGCGCGATGATGTGGAGCGAAGGGCATAGCGCCAGCGCCGCCACCCCGCTGCTGATGGAAGGCAAGGAAGTGCGCTTCGGCGCCGATGGCACTGCGCTGTGGGCGGCGGTGACCACCCAGGTCTCCAACGGCTCGGTCAACGGCATGCACGATTCGCTGGCGCCGCTCAGTGGCGGCATCGCGATGGTCAACATGCTGGTCAGCGCGATCTGGGGCGGCATCGGTTGTGGCCTGCAGCAGTTCATCGTGTACCTGCTGCTGGGTGTGTTCCTGGCCGGGTTGATGACCGGGCGCACGCCGGAACTGTTCGGCCGCAAGCTGGAGACGCCACAGGTGCGCCTGCTGGCCCTGCTCGTGCTGCTGCAGCCGATCACCCTGCTGGTGTTCACCGCGATCACCCTGGCCGTGCCCGGCCTGGCGGGCACCTCCAATCCCGGCTTCCATGGCATCAGCCAAGTGTTCTACGAGTATGTCTCGGCCTATGCCAACAACGGTTCGGGCTTCGAAGGGCTGGGAGACGCCACGCTGTGGTGGAACCTGAGCTGCTCGCTGGTGCTGCTGCTGGGCCGCTTCCCGCTGCTGATCATCCCGCTGGTGGTGGCCGCACAGCTGGCTGCCAAGCGCCAGGCGCCGGAGTCTGCCGGCAGCCTGCAGATCGAAACGCCGACCTTCGCCCTGACCCTGGTCTCGGTGATCGTCATCCTGACCGTGCTGCAGTTCATGCCGGCGCTGGTACTCGGCCCGATCGCCGACCACCTGAGCCTGGGACTGCACTGAGGACACCGCAATGAGTACCCATGCAAGTTCAACCCGTAGTTCCCTCGCACCGCGCCCTGCCCTGCTGGATGGCGCAGGCCTGCGCCGCGCACTGGTCGAGGCAGTGCGCAAGCTGTCGCCGATGCATCTGGTGCGCAGCCCGGTGATGGCGGTGGTGATGGCCGGCACGATCGTGGCCGCGATCGTCACCCTGACCGGCAATGCGCCGCTGGGCTTTGGCCTGGCGGTGACCGCGATCCTGCTGGTGACCGTGCTGTTCGGCAATTTCGCCGAAGCCGTGGCCGAAGCACGTGGCCGTGGCCAGGCCGCATCGCTGCGCCGCGCCCGCCAGGACCTGGTGGCGCGCCGCCTGGCCGCACCGCAACCGGGTGCCGCGGAAACCCAGCTGCCAGCCGCCGAGCTGCGCCCGGGCGACCATGTGATCGTCAGTGCCGGTGAGCTGGTACCGGCCGATGGCGAGATCGTGCAGGGCCTGGCTACCATCAACGAAGCAGCGGTGACCGGCGAATCGGCACCGGTGCTGCGCGAGGCCGGTACCGACCGTTCCGGTGTGATCGGCGGAACCAAGGTGCTGTCCGACCAGATCATCGTGCGGGTGACCGCCGAGCCGGGCCACAGCTTCCTGGACCGGATGATCGCGCTGGTGGAAGGCGCCAACCGGCAGAAGACGCCGAACGAGATCGCACTGACCCTGCTGCTGGCGGCGATGACGCTGACCTTCCTGGTGGTGGTGGCGACGCTGCCGGCCATTGGCGCGGCGGTAGGCGTGCAGGTTGACCCGCTGCTGCTGATCGCGCTTCTGGTCTGCCTGATCCCGACCACCATCGGCGGCCTGCTGCCGGCCATCGGCATCGCCGGCATGAACCGCGCGCTGGCCGCCAACGTGCTGGCCAAGTCGGGCAAGGCGGTGGAAGTCGCGGGAGACGTGGACGTGCTGCTGCTGGACAAGACCGGCACCATCACCTACGGCGACCGCCAGGCCAGCCACTTCCATCCGTTGGCCGGTATCGATGCCAGCCAGCTGCGTGAAGCGGCGCTGTTGTCCTCGCTGGCCGACCCGACCCCGGAAGGCAAGTCGATCGTGCGCCTGGCGCGCGAACAGGGCTGCGCCACCGCTGAACCGGACCACGCCGAGTACCTGGCGTTCAGTGCGCAGACCCGCATGTCCGGCGTGGATCTTGAACATGGGCGGCAGATCCGCAAGGGTGCCGCCGATGCGATCCGTGCCCACGTACAGGCGCTGGGCGGCAATGTACCGGCTGAACTGGCCGGCCGCGTCGAGCAGGTCGCACGCAACGGTGCCACCCCGCTGGTGGTGGCCGAGGGCCGCCACGTGCTGGGCGTGATCGAACTGTCGGACGTGGTCAAGCACGGCATGCGCGAGAAGTTCGCGCAGCTGCGGGCGATGGGCATCCGCACGGTGATGATCACCGGTGACAATCCGCTGACCGCCGCCGCGATCGCTGCCGAAGCCGGTGTCGACGACTACATCGCCGAGGCGCGACCGGAAGACAAGCTGGCGCGCATCCGCCAGGAGCAGGCCGGTGGCCGTCTGGTGGCGATGGTCGGTGACGGTACCAACGACGCCCCGGCACTGGCCCAGGCCGACATCGGCCTGGCGATGAACTCCGGTACGCAGGCGGCGAAGGAGGCCGGCAACATGGTCGACCTCGATTCGGACCCGGCCAAGCTGCTGGCAGTGGTGGAAGTAGGCAAGCAGCAGCTGATCACCCGCGGCGCGCTGACCACCTTCTCGCTGGCCAACGACGTGTCCAAGTACTTCGCGATCCTGCCGGCGCTGTTCGCCGCGGCCGTTCCGACCATGGCCGCACTGAACGTGATGCAGCTGTCGAGCCCGCGCAACGCGGTGCTGGCGGCGCTGATCTTCAACGCCCTGGTGATTCCCGCCCTGATCCCGCTCGCCCTGCGTGGCGTGCGCTTCCGCCCGGCCACCGCAACGGCGCTGCTGCGCCGGAACATGCTGGTGTACGGCCTCGGCGGCGTGCTGCTGCCGTTCGCAGCGATCAAGGCGATCGACCTCCTTCTTGTCCTGGTATTCGGCGCATGAACCGTTCTGCTTCCACCTCCACTTCCCTGTCGCGCGAACCGAAGGCCGAGGCCCGCGTGGCCAGCCTGCAGGATGGCGCCAGCTGGCGCCCGGTGATCGGCCTGGGCCTGGCCACCCTGCTGCTGGCCGGTGCGGTCTACGCCGGCATCGCCACCGGTTTCGCCGGCCTGGCCTACCCGACCCAGGCCGAGGGCAGCCTGCTGCGCGATGGCAATGGCCAGGTGCGCGGCTCGGCGTGGCTGTCGCAGCCGTTCACCGGTGACGGCTACTTCCAGGCACGTCCGTCGGCGGCCAACTACGACCCGATGGCGGCAGCCGGTTCCAACATGGCGCGCAGCAACCCGGCGCTGGCCGAGCGCGTCGCCGCCAGCACCGCGGCGGTGGCCGCGCGCGAAGGCGTCACCGCGGCGCAGGTACCGGCGGACCTGGTCACGCAGTCCGCCGGCGGCCTGGATCCGCAACTGTCGCCGGCCGCGGCGCAGCTGCAGGTGGCCCGCGTGGCGCGTGCCCGTGGCCTGCCTGTGGAACGCGTGCAGGCACTGGTGCAGGCGCATACCGAAGGTCGCCAGTGGGGCCTGTTCGGCCAGCCGCGGGTGAACGTGGTGACGCTGAACTTCGCGCTGGACCACGCGCCCAAGGCGCCGTGATGCCGGCCTGCACCGGCTGCGCGCACAATGGCACCCATGACTGATGCGCGTACCCGCCAGGCCGATGCCCTGGTCGAAGGCCTGCAACGCGAAGCCGGCGGCAAGCTGACCGTGTTCCTCGGCGCGGCGCCGGGCGTGGGCAAGACCTACGCCATGCTGACCCGCGCGCAGGAACAGCTGCGTCGCGGCGTCGACCTGGTGGTCGGGTTGGTGGAAACCCATGGCCGTGCCGATACCCAGGCGCTGCTGGAGGGGCTGCCACAGCTGCCGCTGAAGGACGTGGCCTACCACGGCCATGCCCTGCAGGAGATGGACCTGGATGCCGTGCTCGCACGGCATCCGGCCTTGGTGCTGGTGGACGAACTGGCCCATCGCAATGCACCCGGCAGCCGCCACGAGCGGCGCTGGCAGGATGTGATGGAGCTGCTGGACGCCGGCATCGACGTCTGGACCACGGTCAACATCCAGCATCTGGAAAGCCTCAATGACGTGGTGATGCGCATCACCGGTGTGCGGGTCAGCGAGACCGTGCCGGATGGGGTGCTCGACCGCCTGCATGACATCGTGCTGGTCGACCTGCCGCCGCGCGAGCTGATCGCGCGCCTGCAGCAGGGCAAGGTCTATGTGCCCGAACAGGCCGCGCAGGCGCTGCAGGCGTTCTTCTCGCCGGCCAACCTCACCGCACTGCGCGAGCTGGCCATGCAGGAGGCCGCCGACCGCGTCGACAGCAGCCTGCGTGAAGCGCGCGCCGCGCGCGGCGAGAGCAACCTGCCACTGCGTCGTGGCGTGCTGGTGGCCATTGATGGCGGCGGTCAGAGCGAATACTTGGTGCGGGTGGCGCGGCGCATCGCCGAACGCCGCGATGCGCCGTGGACGGTGGTGACCGTGCAGGGCCGACGCCAGGACGAGGCGACCCGGCGCGAGATCGATGCTGCGTTCGCCCTGGCACGCCGCCTCGGCGGCGACGCCGAACTGCTGCACGGATCAAGCATCGCCGATGCCCTGCTCGACCATGCCGCGCACAACGGCGTGTCGACCCTGGTGCTCGGCCGGACCCGCGAACGTCCACTGGCGCGGATGTTCAACCGCACCCTGACCCAGCAGCTGATCCAGCGCGGCGCGCATTACGAGATCACCATCATCAGCACCCCACAGGCACGTGCGCGCTCGCGCCGCGAGGGCCTGCTGCCGCCGATGCGCGGCATCAGCTACGAACCGGTGCAGGCGCTGATCGCCACCGCGCTGGCCTGTGCGGTGGCATGGCTGGCCGAACGCTGGGTCGGCATGGCCGACCTGTCGATGGTGTTCATCGTGGCGGTGGTGCTGGTGGCCGCACGCACGCGCGCCAGCGTGGCGGTGATGGCGGCGATCCTGTGCTTCCTCGCCTACAACTTCCTGTTCATCGCGCCGCGCTTCACCTTCGCCATCGGCGCGCGCCAGGGCGTGATCACCGTGTTCCTGTTCCTGGCCGCCGCACTGGTGGCCGGACGCCTGGCCTCGCGCCTGCGCATGCAGGTGATCGCGCTGCGTGCGGCGAATCGACATGCGCGTGCGCGCCAGCAGCTGGGACGGCAGCTGGCCAGCGCGGCCGGCAACGGCGAGGTGGCCCAGGCGGGTCGGCATGCACTGGAACAGGCCATGGACGTTCCAGCGTGGCTACGGATCGGCGCCGATACCGCAACCGGTGGCCGCAGCCAGCCGGGCGATACCGACTTGGCCGCCGCCGATTGGGCACTGCGCCACGGCCAGCCCAGCGGGCGCTTCACCGACACCCTGGCCGGTGCGCAGTGGTGGTTCCTGCCGCTGCTGGATGGCGAAGACCGCGCCATCGGCGTGGCGGGCCTTTACCTGCCCGGCGCACAGGCGCGCCTGCTGCCCGAGCAGCGGCAGCTGGCCGAGGCGATGGTCGACGACATCGCCCAGGCCGCGCTGCGCACGCGGCTGGTGGCCGAACTGGAGCAGGCCCACGTCAGCAACGAGACCGAGCGGCTGCGCTCGGCGCTGCTCTCTTCGGTGTCGCACGACCTGCGCTCGCCGCTTGCGGCGATGATCGGCTCGGCCGACAGCCTGGCCAGCTACGGTGCGGCGATGGATACGGCCGATCGCCGTGCCCTGCTGGACACCATCCTGGTCGAAGGCGAGCGGCTGGACCGCTACATCCAGAACCTGCTGGACATGACCCGCCTCGGCCACGAAGGGTTGAAGATCAACCGCGACTGGATCGGCGTGGACGAGCTGATCGGCTCGGCGGCGCGGCGCCTGCAGCGCTACCAGCCCAAGGTGCGGCTGGAGCTGGATATTCCGGCCACGCTCGCGCCGATCTGGGTACACCCGGCGCTGGTTGAACAGGCGGTGTTCAACGTGATGGAGAACGCGGCCAAGTTCTCACCGCCCGATGCCGCCGTGCAGGTGCAGGCGCGCGAACTGGACGGACAGCTGCGCATCGATGTGATCGATGCCGGCCCCGGCATTCCCGATGACGAGCGCGCGCGCATCTTCGACATGTTCTACAGCGTCGAGCGCGGCGACCGTGGCCGCCACGGCACCGGCCTGGGCCTGACCATCTGCCAGGGCATGGTCGGTGCGCATGGCGGCAGCGTGCAGGCGCTGCCCGGACGCGACGGTCGCGGTACCCTGATCCGCATCACCCTGCCCCTGCTCAAGCCAGCCTCCCACGATGAGCCCGACTCCGATTGACGCCAGCGCGCCGGCCCCGCGCGTGCTGGTGATCGATGATGAAACCCAGATCCGCCGGTTCCTGGACATCAGCCTGCGCGCGCAGGGCTACCAGGTGCGGCAGGCGGCCACCGGCCAGGAAGGCCTGCAGCTGGCGGCCAGCGAGGACATGGACCTGGTGATCCTGGACATCGGCCTGCCGGACATGGAAGGCCACGAGGTGCTGGAGCAGCTGCGGCAGTGGAGCCAGGTGCCGGTGATCATGCTGACCGTGCGCGCCGGCGAGGCCGAGAAGGTGCGGGCGCTGGACACCGGCGCCAATGACTACGTGACCAAGCCGTTTGGCACGCAGGAACTGATGGCACGGGTACGTGCGCTGCTGCGCACGCGCAGTGTGCCCAGCGACGGCACACCGCCGGTGTTCGACGACGGCCATCTGCATGTGGATCTGGTGCGCCGTGAAGTGGCACTCGATGGCGAGCCGGTGGCACTGACCCGCAAGGAGTACGCGCTGCTGTCGCTGCTGCTGCGCAATGCCGGGCGGGTGGTGACCCAGCCGCAGATCCTCCAGGAAATCTGGGGCCCGACCCACCAGCACGACACCCATTACCTGCGCATCCTGGTCGGCAAGCTGCGGCACAAGCTGGGCGATTCAGCGCTGGATTCACGCTACCTGTTCACCGAGCCGGGCGTGGGCTTGCGGTTCAAGGGGTGAGGGTGTGTCGACCAAGGTCGACACCTACCAACAGCTCCAGGACATTGTCAGGGGTGGGGCGGTGTCGGAGTGCGGGGTGTCAGCCGCATGGATGCGGCTGCCAAGCTTACAGGGACGTACTTGCTGCGTCCCCGCACTCCGACACCGCCCCGCCATCCCCCGGATAGCCGGCCTTTGACGTTGACGTTGACGTTGATTCGGCGGGTGCCGGGCGCAGCCCGGCCCCACCTCAGAACCCCAGCGGGGTGTCGCCCAGCACCGGCTGCAGCTGGCTGCGGAACAACGCCTGGATGCGTTCCAGTGCCGCCTCGTCGTTGCCCTCGAAGCGCAGCACCAGCACCGGCGTGGTATTGGAAGCACGCACCAGGCCCCAGCCATCGGGGAAGTCCACGCGCAAGCCATCGATGGTCGACAGGCGGCCGCCCACATACGGGTTGTCCGGCGACTGTGCCGCCGCCACCAGCATCGCCACCAGCGCATGCGGCGTGCCTTCGGCCACCGGCACCTTCAGTTCCGGCGTGGCCACCATCTCCGGCAGCTCGGCCAGCACCTCGTCCGGGGTTTCCTCGCGCTGCGCCAGGATCTCCAGCAGTCGCGCGGCGGCATACAGGCCATCGTCGAAACCGAACCAGCGCTCCTTGAAGAAGAAGTGGCCGCTCATCTCGCCGGCCAGCTCGGCATCGGTCTCGCGCATCTTCGCCTTCATCAGCGAGTGCCCGGTCTTCCACATCAACGGGCTGCCACCATTGCGCAGCACGTGGTCGGACAGCTTGCCGGTGCACTTCACGTCGTAGATCACCATCGCGCCGGGGTTGCGCATCAGCACGTCGGCGGCGAACAGCATCAGCAGGCGGTCGGCATAGATGATCCTGCCTTCGCCGGTGACCACGCCCAACCGGTCTCCGTCGCCATCGAAGGCGACGCCGAGGTCGGCGCCGAAGCGCTTGACCGTCTGCACCAGGTCTTCCAGGTTGGCCGGCTCGCTCGGGTCGGGATGATGGTTGGGGAAGGTACCGTCGACATCGCAGTACAGCGGGATGACTTCGGCGCCGATGGCTTCCAGCAGCTGTGGTGCAAGCGCACCGGCGACGCCGTTGCCGGCATCGGCCACGACCTTCAACGGGCGGTCCAGCTGCACGTCGTCGGCGATGCGCTGGATGTAGTCGGCACTGACATCGCGCTGCTGGTAATCGCCCGGCTCGGCCGCCTGCGCCAGGCGCCCCTCGACGATGCGCTGGTAGAGATCGGTGATGGCATCGCCTGACAGCGTCTCGCCGCCGATGACCACCTTGAAGCCGTTGTACTCGGGCGGGTTATGACTGCCGGTGACCGCCACGCAGGTGCCGGTACGCAGGTGGAAGGCGGCGTAATAGACGACCGGCGTCGGTGCCAGGCCGATGTCGATCACCGCGCAACCGGTGCGACGCAGGCCCTCGGCCAATCCCGCAGCCAGTTCCGGGCCGGACAGGCGGCCATCACGGCCGATCACCACCTCGCGCAGGCCCTGTTCCAGCGCCACGGTACCGATGGCCTGGCCGATCAGCGCGGCGGTCTTCGGCGTCAGTTCGCTGCCGACCACGCCACGGATGTCGTAGGCGCGGAAGATGCCGGCGGCCAGTTCCCCGGCAGGGACCGGTGGCGGCGGCGGCGCAGTGTCCGCGGCGCTGGCGGCGGCCACCGGTGGCGGCGCCATCTGCAGGCTCTCGCTCAGGGTCGGGCCATGATCCGCTTCCGCCACGGCCGCACGGCGCGGCAACGGCAGCGACTTCGGCAGCCGGCCGCGACCCACGACCAGCAGCACGGCGATGAACGCCAGCAGCAGCGCGACGATGGCACTGGCCAGCGAACCCAGGCCCAGTGGACCCGCTTCGACATTCGGTACGGCGGCCACCAGCCGCAACGGCGTGCCCGGAACCGGGCGCGCCAGCGCTTCGGCGCTCTCGGCCAGGCCGGCGTCGCCCTGGGCAACGAGGTCATGCGTGCCTTGGCGCAGGCCGAGGAAGCCGGTGGACGGGGCGCTCACCTGGTCCAGCGGCGAGGTCAGCCGCAGCAATGGCTGGCGCACGTAGAGCACTGCCGGGCCAAGGCTGCCCAGCTGCACCGGAGCCGCCAGACCCAGGCGATTGCCACCTGCATCGCGCACCACGCGCAGGCCAGGCTTGCCCTCGGCCAGCGCTTGTTCCAGCAGGGCCAGGCGTGCGTAGCCGAAGGTGGCCGGGTCGGCATAGGCCGTGGCCAGATCGGCGGTCAGCACGTCAGCCTGCTCCACGCCGGTCCAGCTCTCGCGCACGGCCAGCGCCGCTGCCGCGGCGTCACCGGCCTGCAGTGCCTGCTGCACGCGTTCGTTCTTCAACTGCTGCTGCAGCTGCTTCAGCTGGCCGGCTGCCGCCTCCTGCAAGCCCTGCACGGCCTGGTCACGCGCTTCTTCCAGCGCCTGGCCGTTGGCCTCCTGCCGCCATTGCTGCACCGCGCTCCATCCGAACCAGCCGGCCAGCAGGACCAGCAGCACCCCCAGTAGTGGCGCACTGCGTCCCAACGACCGTTCCCGCTGCCCTTCCCCGATGCCGCTCATCGATGTCCCCCGTCAACGCACCCCGGTATGGCCGAATCCACCCGTTCCCCGCACGCTGTCGGTGAAAGTATCCACCACCTGCAGGCTGACGCGGGCAATCGGCACGACCACCAGCTGCGCGATGCGATCGCCCGGCTCGATGGTGAAGGCCTCGCGGCCACGGTTCCAGACGCTGATCAGCAACGGGCCCTGGTAATCGGCGTCGATCAGGCCGGTGCCGTTGCCGAGCACGATGCCGTGGCGGTGGCCCAGCCCGGAACGCGGCAGGATCACCGCGCAAAGGTGCGGATCAGCGATATGGATGGCCAGGCCGCTGGGCACCAGCGCGGTGTCGCCCGGCTGCAGGGTCAGCGCGGTATCCAGCGCCGCGCGCAGGTCCATGCCGGCGCTGGCTTCGGTGGCGTAGGCGGGCAGCGGCCAGCTGTCGCCGAAACGCGGATCAAGCAGCTTGACCTGCAGCGGTTGGGAAGTGAAAGCCTGGGTCATGCCTGGAGTCTCCGCGCGATCAGCGCCAGCAGTTGTTCGGCCAGCTCGCGCTTGGAGGTGGCCGGGAATACCTGTTCACCGTCCTGCCAGAAGGCCGTGGCGGCATTGTTGTCGCTCTCGAAACCGCCGCCACTGATGCCGACCTGGTTGGCGATCACCAGGTCCAGGCGCTTGTCGACCAGCTTGCCACGCGCATATTTCTCCACGTCGTGGGTCTCGGCGGCGAAGCCGACCACCAGCTTCAGCGACTGCGTCTGTGCAGCGACTTCGGCGAGGATGTCCGGCGTGCGCACCAGCTCGATCACCAGCGACTGGCTGTCGGCGGTCTTCTTCAGCTTCTGCGGCGCGACCTGGCGTGGCGTGTAGTCGGACACCGCGGCGGCACCGATATAGATGTCGGCCGGCAACGACTTCAGCACGGCATCGCGCATCTGCGCGGCCGAGCGCACGTCCACGCGCTGCACGCCGGCTGGCGTCGGCAGCTGTACCGGACCGCTGACCAGCACCACCTGGGCGCCCATCGTCGCGGCGGCCGCGGCCAGGGCAAAGCCCATCTTGCCGCTGCTGCGGTTGCCGACGTAGCGCACCGGATCGATGTCTTCATAGGTCGGGCCAGCGCTGATCAGCAGGCGAAGGCCCTGCAGCGCGCGGGTTTCCGGTGCGACAACCGCCGCTGCAGCACTGCCATTGGCAGCCAGCGCGGCAACGATGTCGCCCGGTTCGGCCAGACGGCCGGGACCGGATTCGCCTTCGGCCAGCGGACCGTCGACCGGGCCGACCACCTGCGCGCCGCGCTGGCGCAGCAGGGCGATGTTGGCCTGGGTGGCCGGATGCAGCCACATGCGGTGGTTCATCGCCGGGCAGATCGTCAGCGGCGCGGTACTGGCCAGGCACAGGGTGCTGACCAGATCATCGGCGTGGCCCTGGGCCAGCCGGGCCAGCAGATCGGCGGTACCCGGGGCGACCACGATGCGGTCGGCCCAGCGGGCCAGCTCGATGTGGCCCATGGCCTGTTCGGCGGCGCTGTCCCACAGCGTGGTGCGGGTGGGCTGCCCGGACAGGGCCTGGAAACTGAGCGGAGTGACGAACTGCTGTGCTCCGGCGGTCATCGCCACCTGCACCTGGGCACCGGCGTCGCGCAGGCGCCGCACCAGTTCCAGGGCCTTGTAGGCCGCGATCCCGCCTCCGACGCACAACAGCAGTTTCTGACCTTCCAGCGCGCGGGCCGGCGCGGGGGAAGCGTTGGGGGAGTCAGCCACCTGGAATTCCTGTGCAAACGAGGGCGCTAGCTTACCCGATGGTCGGTAATGTCCCGGTGCAGGGCGCACATAGCGGGCGGCTATCAGCAGATGGAGTCCGTCTCCGTTGACCCGGAATTCACCCGGTATCAGTTTCGGACCTTTCCTATACCTCTACGGGTCTGCGCTTTTGCAGAATCAGGCATTGGCTGCCGCCCGCCGTGGCCTGTTCGACCTTCGAGGAGCCGCGTGCATCCGCGCATCATCATCGCCGACGACCATCCCGTGGTCCTGCATGGCATCCGTATCGTGCTGCAGACCTACCTGATGGACATCGTCGGCAGTGCGCGCGACGGCGCCCAGCTGCTGGAGCTGGTGGATCACCACGACTGCGATGCGGTGCTGACCGACCTGTCGATGCCGGGTGCCGGTCCGGACGGTCCGGAGCTGATCGACGCGCTGCGCATGCGCCGCCCTGGCCTGCCGGTGGTGGTGCTGACCGGCGCCCGCCATCCCGGCCTGCTGGACAGCCTGCTGCGGGAGGGTATCAGTGGCCTGGTCGACAAGTGCGCCGATTTCGCCGAACTGCCCCACGCGCTGAACGCCGCGCTGGCCGGGCAGGTATTCGTCTCCCAGCAGCTGCGCCACCACCTGCAGGCGCGCGACCTGCTGTTTCCACGTCAGCCGGCGCCGTTGTCGGCACGCGAACAGGAAGTGCTGGAGCTGCTGGCAGCCGGCCTCAGCGTGAACGAAGTCGCCGAGCGCTGCGGACGCAGCCCGAAGACCATCAGCCGGCAGAAGGCCGAAGCCAAGCGCAAGCTGGGCCTGCAGAACAACCAGGAACTGTTCGACTACCTGCAGACCCGGCGCGGCTGAGGCAACCTCCGACCCCAGTCCGCGGCATGCCCCGATGGGAGCCACCGCAAGGTCTGGCGATGATGGGCCATGCCCATCCATGACTGGCCCGAACAGGAACGCCCCCGCGAGAAGCTGATCGCGCGCGGGCCCACGGCACTTTCCGACGCCGAACTGCTGGCCCTGTTTCTCGGCTCCGGGTTCGGTGGCCGCGATGCCGTGCAGACCGCGCGCGACCTGCTGCAGGCGCACGGCCCGTTGCGGGTACTGCTCGACCGCCCCGCCGCCGAGCTCGCCCGCCTGCCCGGGCTCGGCCCGGCACGCAGTTGCACGCTTGCTGCCGGGCTGGAACTGGCCCATCGCTACCTGGCGGCCGAGCTGGAGCACGGCGAGGCGGTTGGCAACAATCCGGCGGCGGTCGGCCGCTACCTGCAGCACCGGCTGCGTGGCCAGGCCCGCGAGGTCTTCATGGCCCTGTTCCTGGACAACCGCCACCGCCTGATCGCCTGTGAAGAGCTGTTCCACGGCACCATCAACGCCGCACCGGTCTACCCCCGCGAAGTGGTGCGGCGCGCCCTGCTGCACAACGCGGCGGCGGTGATCCTCAGCCACAACCACCCTTCCGGCGACCCGGAACCCTCCAGCGCCGATACCCGCATCACCGACGAACTGCAGCAGGCGCTGGCGATGGTGGACGTGCGCCTGCTGGACCACTTCGTGGTCGGCGAGGGCCGTCCCGTTTCATTTGCTGAACGGGGCCTGCTGTCCCCGCCCCAGCCGCGGCTGTTCGGCTGAGCGCGGCCCTTCAGGCGCCTTCTGTCGCCCCCACAGGCATGTTCTGGTCAGCGTGGGCGCGGGTATCTGCGCTAAAATGGGCGATTCCGCCGCTCATTCTCACAGCAGGCCTCGTGAAAAATCTCCTCCGCGCCCTGATCAGCCAAGGCATCGAAGCCTTGCGCGCCAATGGCACCCTGCCCGCCGACTCCCTGCCGCCGGACTTCGTGGTCGAGCGCCCGAAGACCCGCGACCACGGCGACTTCGCCACCAACGCCGCGATGCTGCTGGCCAAGGCCGCGCGCAGCAATCCGCGCGCACTGGCGCAGGCGCTGGTCGAGGCGCTGCCGCGCAGCGAGGACGTGAGCAAGGTCGAGATCGCCGGCCCCGGCTTCATCAACTTCCACCTGGCCCCGGCCGCGTACCAGCGCGAAGCCGCGTCGGTCATCAAGGAAGCCCACGACTACGGCCGCAACCTGTCCGGCAATGGCCGCACGGTGGGCGTGGAGTACGTGTCGGCCAACCCGACCGGCCCGCTGCATGTCGGCCATGGCCGCGCGGCGGCGATCGGCGACTGCGTGGCGCGCGTGCTCGATGCCAACGGCTGGAACGCCAAGCGTGAGTTCTACTACAACGACGCCGGCGTGCAGATCGAGAACCTGGCGCTGTCCACCCAGGCACGGATCAAGGGCATCGCGCCGGACCAGGACGGCTGGCCGGAAGGTGGCTACCGCGGCGAGTACATCGCCGACGTCGCACGCGCCTACATGGCCGGCGCCAGCGTCGACCTGGAAGGCAGCACCGTGGTCGGCGCCAAGGACCCGGACGACATGCAGGCGATCCGCCGCTTCGCCGTGGCCTACCTGCGCAACGAGCAGAACCTGGACCTGGCCGCGTTCGGCGTCGACTTCGACATCTATTTCCTGGAAAGCTCGCTGTACGCCGACGGCAAGGTAGCCGAAGCGGTGGCCAAGCTGCAGGCGTCGGGTCATACCTATGAAGAAGGTGGCGCGCTGTGGCTGCGCAGCACCGACTTCGGTGACGACAAGGACCGCGTGATGCGCAAGTCCGACGGCACCTTCACCTACTTCGTGCCCGACGTGGCCTATCACCTGTCCAAGTGGCAGCGCGGCTACGAGCGCGCGATCACCGAGCTGGGCGCCGACCACCACGGCTCGCTGGCCCGCGTGCGCGCCGGCCTGCAGGCGATGGAAGTGGGCATCCCGCAGGGCTGGCCGGAATACGTGCTGCACCAGATGGTCACCGTCATGCGCGGCGGCGAGGAAGTGAAGCTGTCCAAGCGTGCCGGCAGCTACTTCACCCTGCGCGACCTGATCGAGGAAGCCGGCCGCGATGCCACCCGCTGGTTCCTGATCGCGCGCAAGCCCGATTCGCAGCTGACCTTCGACATCGACCTGGCCCGCCAGCAGAGCAACGACAACCCGGTGTTCTACGTGCAGTACGCGCATGCCCGCGTCTGCAGCCTGCTGCGCCAGGCGCAGGAGAAGGGCCTGGTGTACGAGCAGGGCAACGGCCTGGCCAACCTCGGCCGCCTGGCCGACGATGCCTCGCTGCTGCTGATGAACGAGATCTCGCGCTATCCGGAAGTGGTGGAAGCGGCCGGCGTGGCGCTGGAACCGCATCTGGTGGCGCAGTACCTGCGTGAATTGGCGCACGCGTTCCACACGTGGTATCACGGGACGCCGGTGCTGGTGGAAGATGCCGCCGATCGCAACGCCAAACTGACCCTGGCCTGTGCGGCGCGCCAGGTACTGGCCAATGGCCTCGAACTCCTGGGCGTCAGCGCCCCGGAAAAAATGTAAGCATCAGGAGACGCAGTACACATGGCAGCACGACGCGGCAAAAGCCAGGCACGACGCAACAGCGGCAGCCAGGGCACCCCCGGATGGGTGTGGCTGGTGGCCGGTGTAGCGATCGCGGCCGTGGTGTTCTTGGCGGCGCCGAACCTGTTCAAGGGCGAGGGCGATGGCTTCCTGCGCGCCGGTCCGCAGCCGAACCCGAACGCGCAGCCGGCCCCGGTCGCCGATGCCGACAGCGATGTCGGTACCCAGCCGGCCGCGCAGCCGGCTGCGCCGAAGCAGGCCGAACCGGAAAAGCCGGCCGCCACCCAGTACGACTTCTACACCCTGCTGCCGGGCAAGGAAGTCGAGATGTCCGACGCCGAACTGGCCGCCAGCGCGCGTGCCGAAGACCAGCGCCGGGCCAAGGCCGAAGCGCAGCGCGCGCAGGCGGCACTGGAAGGCAAGCCGGTTCCGCCGGCGACCACGACCACGACCGCACCGGCGGCCACCGCCAGCGTGTCCAGCACCGCGCAGGTGACCGCCACCAGCCGTCCGCTGCCGGCACCGCTGAGTGAACGTCCGGCTGCGGCAACGCCGCCGGCCAGCACGGCCTCGACCAGCACCGCCGCCGCCACGCCGGCAGCGCGCGCGGAAACCGCAACGGCAACGGCGGGTACCCCGGCCACAGCCGCTCCGGCGGCCGCCGACAACGCCCGCTATATCCTGCAGGCAGGCGCCTTCGGCGCCTCCGGCGATGCCGAAGCAACCAAGGCCAAGCTGGCGATGATGGGACTTGCGGCACGCGTGGAGTCAGCACAGATCAACGGCAAGACCGTGTACCGCGTGCGCATGGGGCCGTATGGCAGTGCCGGTGAACTGTCCGAAGCCAAGCAGAAGCTGGATGGCACCGGCCTGCAGGCGATGGCGATCAAGGCCCAGTAAGCCTGCCGCTGTGAATGAAAAAGCCGGGCATTGCCCGGCTTTTTCTTGTTTCTGCAGAGTCGAGCCATGCTCGACTCTACAAACGGCGGTCAGCCTTCGCGGGCGACCTGGAAACCGGCGAAGGACTGGCTCACCGGCATCAGTTCCAGGCGATTGATGTTCAGGTGCGGCGGCAGGCTGGCCACCCAGAAGATCTGTTCGGCGATGTCTTCGGCGGTCATCGGGTTGGCGCCGTTGTAGAGCTTGTCCGACGCCGCCTGGTCGCCGTGGGTACGCACCACGGTGAACTCGGTTTCAGCCATGCCTGGCTCGATCGTGGTCACGCGCACGCCGGTGCCGTGCAGGTCCGAACGCAGGCCCAGCGAGAACTGGCTGACGAAAGCCTTGGTGCCACCGTAGGCGTTGCCACCCGGGTACGGGTAGACGCCGGCCACCGACGAGATGTTGATGATCGCGCCCTTGCGCTCCACCAGCTGCGGCAGCAGGCGGTGGGTCAGGGTCACCAGCGCGGTGATGTTGGTGTCGATCATCGTGGTCCAGTCCGACAACTTGGCGCTCTGTGCCGGCGCGGTGCCCTGCGCCAGGCCGGCGTTGTTGACCAGCAGATCGATCTCGCCAAAGGCGGGCGGCAGTGCCAGCAGCGCCGCTTCCATCGCAACCGGATCGCGGATGTCGAAGGCGGCGGCATGCACCACGTCCTTGCCGTAGCGATCGACCAGCGGCTGCAGGCGTTCGCCGCGGCGGCCCGTGGCGATCACTTTCCAGCCGGCCTGGGCGAAGCGGTGGACGGCGGCGGCGCCGAAGCCGGACGTGGCGCCGGTAATCAGGACAGTGCGGGTCATCAGGCAACTCCAGGGGGAAAAACCGGACGCCCATTCTGGCATTCCCGGCCCGTCCTGAGTTGCCCGCCGTCCTGCCGTCCCCCCGGCTCAACGCACGCGAAACACTCTGGCCTTGGGCAGGTCTTCGTCGACCTGCAGGAACCAGCGTCCGGCAATTCCTGGAACAACGGCGATCTGCGGCGACTGCAGCACCTTGCGCAGCTTCATCTGCCCCTTCATCACCTGCCATTGCTGGCCGTTATCAAGGGTGAACAGCGTGCCGGGCTGCCAGCCTGCGACCTCTCCGACCACGCGTGCATTGACCGGTCCTTCTTCCAGGCCCAGATGCATTGCTGCCGGTGCCGGCACATTGGCAGGCAGCGGCGCAGCGGCGGGGGCCACCGCTGCCGTCGGCCCGGTGGCCGCGCGCTCTGCCTCGCGCAGTACCCGGTTCAGCGCCTGCAACTGCGCTGGACTGAGCCCGACCTCGGCCAGTTGGGATGCACTCAGGCGCCGCTCGACGGGTACGAAGCGGTCCTGGGAGAAGGCAGCGAAGCTGCTGGCGAGCAGCAGTGCGGAAAACAGATACCGGCGCATGCAAGGGTCTCAGCGAACGAGTGCCCACGATGCTGCAGTTCGATGACAGTCCGGTGACAGGCCAGGGGCCGGTACAATGGGCCATGATCAACAACGATGTCCTGCGCAGCGTGCGCTATTCCCTGGACCTGGGCGACCACCACGTGGTGACCCTGTGCCAGATGGCCGACCCGGCCTTCGCCGTGGATCCCGAACAGGTGAAGGCCTGGCTGCGCCGCGAGGACGAAGCCGGTTTCGAAGCGATGAGCGACAGCGAGCTGGCGCACTTCCTCGATGGCCTGATCGTGCACCTGCGCGGTCGCGACGAGAGCCAGCCGCAGCGCGCGGTGGAAACCCGCATCGACAACAACCTGGTGCTGAAGAAGCTGCGCGTGGCGTTCCAGCTGCGCGACGTCGATCTGATGGAGATCTTCGCCAGCGCCGGTTTCAACGTCTCCAAGTCGGAAGTCGGTGCGCTGTTCCGCCAGCCCGGGCACACCAACTACCGGCGTTGCCTGGACCAGATGCTGCGCAACTTCCTCAAGGGCCTGAGCCTGCGCCTGCGCGGCTGAGCACGGCCTCGACGAACGCCCGCGCCGCCGGTGTCGGCAGCCGCTGCCAGACCAGGTGCACGCGGCGGGTCGGGGTTGGCTGCAGCGGAATCCGCACCACGCCCTGGAAGCCTTCGGCGATCAGCGCCGGCACGATGCCAACCGCCAGACCATGGCGGACGAAGCGCTCGACCAGTTCCATCAGGTTGACCTCGAAACGCACTGTGTGCGGCAGGCCAGCGGCGACGAAAGCATCGTCGGTCTGCCGCCGCGCACCGGTGCCGCGCGGGAAGTCGACCAGCGCCTCGTCCTGCAGTTCGGTCAATGGCAGCCGCTTGCGCCTAGCCAGCCGATGCGAGGGGGCCAGCACCGCCACCAGGTCTTCTTCCTGCAGCATCTGGTGGCAGACCCCGTCCAGGCCGGCCGAGGGCGCCAACCCCACCAGTGCAACATCCAGGTCACGCGACTGCACCTGCGCGATCAGGTCCTCGCTCTTGTCCACCCGCAACTGGAATTCCACCTGCGGGTGCGCCTGCTGGAACGCGGCCAGCATCGCCACCACATCGATATCGGTCAGCGAGGAGATCTGCCCGATCGCCAGCAGCCCGCGCACCTCGCCACTGACCGCGGCCACGTCGGCGCGCAGGTGGCGCAGGCTGACCAGCACCTGGCGTGCGTGCACCAGCAGCGCCTCACCCGCTGCCGTCGCCCTCACCTGCCGCGGCAGGCGCTCGAACAGCGGCGTGCCCAGTTCCTGCTCCAGGTGGGCAATCTGGTGGCTCAACGCGGACTGCACCACATGGCAGCGTTCGGCGGCACGGGTGAAATTGCCCTCTTCGGCCAGGGCAACGGCAAATTCGAGCTGCTTGAGATTCATCCAACTATCTCGTTTCCAGATGGCATGGATGATGATGATTCATTTCCATCATGGCCGCAGCAGGTGGACACTGTGCCCCCCGCTTCCTGGATCACCGCGTGAGCCCGTCCCTCCCCCCTCTGCACCGCTGGCAGGTGCTGCTGATGTCCGTGGCTACCGGCGTGGCCGTGGCCAGCAACTACTATGCGCAGCCACTGCTGCACACCATTGCCGATGCCTTCGGTGTGCCGTTCGGCCAGGTCGGCATGGTGGTCACTGCGGCACAGCTGAGCTATGCCGCCGGACTGATCCTGCTGGTGCCGCTGGGAGACCTGTTCGAACGCCGCCGCCTGATCGTGGTGATGAGCCTGCTGTCGGCCGGCGGACTGGTGATCAGTGCCTGCGCACCGTCACTGACCTGGCTGCTGGTGGGCACCGCCATCACCGGCCTGTTCTCCGTGGTCGCCCAGGTGCTGGTGCCGTTCGCGGCCACGCTGGCCGCGCCGGAACATCGCGGTCGCGTGGTCGGCACGCTGATGAGTGGCCTGCTGCTGGGCATTCTGCTGGCGCGCACCGTGGCCGGCCTGCTTTCCAGCCTGGGCGACTGGCGCCTGGTGTATGCGATCGCCGCTGCCACCCTGGTGCTGACCGCACTGGCATTGCAGCGCGGTCTGCCGCGATTCCACCACAGCGCCGGCTTGGGCTATTTCGCATTGCTGCGCTCGATCGGCGTGCTGTTCGTGCAGGAACCGGTGCTGCGCCAGCGCACGCTGCTGGGCGCCTGCAGCTTCGCCATGTTCGCGATCTTCTGGACCCCGCTCGCGTTCCTGCTGGCACAGCCGCCGTATGCCTACAGCGACGCCACCATCGGCCTGTTCGGGCTGGTCGGTGCGGCCGGTACGCTGGCGGCAGGCCTGGCTGGCCGCATGTCCGACCGTGGCCAGACCGGGCGTGCCACCGCCATTGCACTGCTGCTGTTGCTGCTGTCGTGGCTACCGCTGGGGCTGTCCGCACACTCGCTGCTGGCATTGCTGGTGGGCGTGGTGGTGCTGGACCTGGCCGCACAGCTGTTGCACGTCAGTAACCAGAACCTGATCTACGCACTGCAACCGGCGGCACGCAACCGCCTCAATGCCGGCTACATGACCGGCTATTTCATCGGCGGTTCGCTGGGTTCGCTGCTGTCTGCGCAGGTCTACCAGCGCTTCGGCTGGACCGGCGTCTGCGTGGCCGGCGCTGCCGTGGCTGCGCTGGCCCTGCTGCTGTGGCTGCCCGGCGCGCTGCGCGCGCGCCAGGCGTCGCTGCCCGACTAGAAGCTGCCCTGCAGCGCCAGCTCCCATCGCCCACCGGCGTTGCCGGGGAACAGGCGCTTGGCTGCGTTGTCCGTGTCATGCACGGTGGCGCGCAGTTCCCATGCCGGGGTCAGCGAGGCGATGGCACTGAGCTGCCCATGCAGGTAGTCCGGGCCCTGGGCGGTGGCCAGCCAGTACTGGCCCACCGCTGCTTCCAGGCGGAGGCGTTCGTGCAACGGCACACGCACACCCAGCTGGGCATAGGTACCGCGATGGCCACCGGCCAACGCATCGTTGGAATGGGCGACCTGCAGCCAGGCGCGCTGCTTCCAGGTCACCGTGGTGTTGAGCTCGGTCCAGTCCAGCGCGCGGCCGGTGCCCGGGTACACGTAACGGGTCAGGTTGGCATCCAGGCTCCAGTCCGGTGCCAGTGCGCCGGACCAGCCCGCCACCAGGTCGAACTCGCTGCGCGCGCCATTGTCCGGCTTGAACGAAACGTTGGACCCCCACACGCTGGCGTACCAGCCCGCTGGGATCGAGACCTTCGCGCCGGCCTGCGCCGCCGGGTCGCCGTCGCTCTGCGAACTGCCGCGCCATACGTAGTCACTGGTCAACGCCGCACTGCCACTGACCTGCACCTGTGCCTGCGCGCTGCCGATCCCGAGCAGCCCTGCCAGGGCGGCCACCAGCGCCGCCATCATCCCCTTGCTGTTCACTGCACTGTGTTCCTCGTCGAAGGCGGTCACGCCGCCGGGAACGCAGTGTCGAGGCGAGGGCCGTAACGGATCGAGGGTGCTGCCGGGCCCGTGGCGCAAATTCGGCGTAAATCCCGTGGACTGCGGCCAATGCCAGCAGCGCGGTATCATGGCGCCCTGTTTCCAGGAACCAACCGCGTGGACGCCATCCTGACTCCGGTATCGATCGGCGAGCTGATCGACAAGATCACCATTCTCGAGATCAAGGCCGAGCGCATCGACAATGCCGCCAAGCTGGCCAACGTCCGCACCGAGCTGGACGGCCTGCTGCCGTTGCTGCAGCAGCTGCTGCACGCACAACCGGCACTGGCCGCGCTGAAGCAGCAGCTGAAGGTGATCAACGAGCGCATGTGGGACATCCAGGACCAGCTGCGCGACAAGGAAGCGGCCCAGGTGTTCGACGATGCCTTCATCCAGCTGGCACGCGGTGTCTATGGCACCAATGGCGAGCGCGTGCAGGTGAAGAACGAGATCAACCGCGTGGCCGGTTCGGCCCTGGTCGAAGAAAAGCAGTACCAGGGCGAGTAACCCCGCCTCAATCAGCGTCGATCAGATGGCGGAACCGGAACAGCTCGCCATCGTTGCGGATGCCCAGCTTGCGGTATGCCGCTCGTTTCTGCGTGCTGATGGTGCTGGCCGCACGCCCGCTGCGGCGTGCCATCTCGCCGGTGCTGCAGCCACGCAGCACCCACTGCAGGACAGCGCGCTCGCGCGTACTCAACCGTGGTGAACGCATGGACTGCTGGCGCTGCCGGCGGGACTGGTTCAACTGTGCACGCAGCTCCGGCGGCACGAAGCGCCCGCCGCGGGCGACCACGCTCACTGCGCGCAGCAGCATCTGCGGCGCGCAGGCCTTGGACAGGAATCCGCGCGCACCGGCCTGCAGGGCCAAGGACACGACACCCGCGTTGCAGTGTGCGGACAGCACCAGGATCGGCACTGCCGGCCAATGTCGTGACACGTGCCGCAGCAGTTCCAGGCCTTCCCCGCTGTCACCGATCGGCAAGGCGTCAACCAGCAGCAGATCGATCGCAGCTGCCTGCTGCTGCAGGCGCTGCAGCAGATCACCGCTGCGGCCATAGCTTCCATCGACCTGCAGGCCCGCCTGCCGGGCCAGCAGTTCCTGCACGCCATGCCGCAACAGTGGATGCGGATCCAGCAGCAACAAGCGGCAGGGAGAATCGCGGGGCGAGGGAAACGGGGGCATCGTTGCATTCCTGCAGGACAGGCCACTCACCCTAGGGCGCAGCCGACGCCTGCGGAATCCAATTCGTTGCAATGCCGCCCGTCCACCTCAACACGGTCAGGTAGCGTTTGCCCAGCCGGAAACGCAACAGGCCCGGCATGGGCCGGGCCTGTCGAGGCATCTTCAGCGCGCAGGCGCGCCGAGGAAGCAATTACCAGCTGAAGCGCGGGCCGACGGTGTATTCCTTGTCGCCGTGGCGGTTCATCTTCAGCTCGCCGTTCAGGCCCCAGTTCTGGTTCAGCTTGACCTGACCACCCAGGCGGCCGTACCACTGGCCGTCGATGTCGACGCCGTGCTTCTTGGCGTAGTCTTCGTAGCCGACCATGCCGTAAACCTCGGCGTGGGCACCGAAGGCGGTGCGGATACCGGCTTCAGCGCTGTAGCCGTTGAAGTCCAGGCCGTGCTTGCGATCGAACTTCTGGTAGGCAACGCGGGCAACGAAGTCGGTCGACGGAGCGATTTCGACGTTGTAGCCGGCACCGACCTTCCACTGGTCAACCTTGATGTTGGTGTGGTCGACTTCCTGACGGCTGTATTCACCGAACGCGTGGAAGTTCGGCAGGAAGCCGTAGGAACCCTTGACGCCCCAGCCGTCAGCCTTGATGCCATCGACGTCGGTCTTGGCGTAGTCGGCTTCAGCGTAGTTGTACGACAGGTTCTCAGCAGCCGAAGCGGTGAACGGCAGGGCAGCGGCCAGGGCCAGAGCAATCAGCGAATTCTTCATGGGGGTACACCTTTACTTTCTTATGGTGTGCAGCAGCGCCAGGGCGCCATCGCATCGGGAATGTAAATTCTCCGTTATTCGCCACAACGCTCCCTGAAAACAATGGTCTTCGCATTGCTGAATTTTTGGGCTTGATTCAGGCTCCGTCTGGCATACGCGCGCGGCGCGCGTGCATCTGTAATCCTTCGACGATTGCAACAGGAGGTTGCCTTGCTCGTTTCCGATCCGCTGCGGACGTGTGTCCGCGCCGCTGTCTTTGCCTGCATTGCCCTCTTGTCGCCACACACCGCACATGCGCTGCAGGCGGCCGACTACCAGCGCGCCGAACGCGTGCATGACAGTCATCTGCGCGGTGCGCTGCGCAATGCTTCGGTCCTGCCCCACTGGCTGGCCGATGGACGATTCTGGTATGAGCGCGAAGACACTCAGGGCCGGCGCCAGGCGGTACTGGTCGATCCGGTCCAGGCGACACGCCAGACCCTGTTCGAACCCACTGCGCTGGACGCTGCGGTTGCGCCGCTCGGTGCCAGCGGGCCACGCCTGCGCCTGGCCAGCGTGCAGCAGGCGGACGATGGCCTGCGCCTGCGGTTCAGCGGAGAAGTGCCCGTCGATTGCCAATGGCCGCGCTGGCAATGCACACGTTCACCGGATGCGCGGCCGCCGGCCGATGCACTGCCTTCGCCCGTAGGCGATGCGTGGCTGCAGGTGCGCGACAACAACCTGTGGCTGCAGTCGCCTGGCACGGCGCCACGGGCACTGACCCACGGCGGAGAAGCCGGTAATGGCTATGGCGTGCTGCCGGACTTCGCCCTGCGCGGTATTCCACGCCGTCAGGGCCGGATGCCGGTGCGGCCGTTCGCGGTTGGCTGGTCTGCGGACGGGCGCTACGTGGCCGGCATCCGCTACGACGAACGCGCGCTGCAGGACTACCCCTATCTGGAAAGCAGCCCGACCCACAGCGCGCGGCCGCGCGTGCATACCGTGAAGCTGGGGGTGCTGGGCGATGCACACCAGGTGCGCGACACCCTGTTTGTGGTGGATACCCGCAGCGGTAGGCAGCATGACATCGCGCTGCCCGAGGGCTGGAACACGCTCAGTGAGGCCGGCATCCTGGGTTGGGACGGCGATCGGTTGTATGCCGTGATCGCGCACTTCGGCACACCGCGCAGGCTGCGCCTGGTGGAGATCGATGCCAACAGCGGTGCACTGCGCACGGTTCTGGAAGAAGCCAGCGACACTCGCCTGCAGCTCAACGTGTATTCCTACAATCGGCCAGCGGTGGCCATCCTGCCCGGGCAGGACACCGCCGTGTGGTTCTCGCAGCGCGATGGTTGGGGCCATCTGTACCGGGTGCGCCTGTCCGATGGCAAAGTGCTGCGCCAGCTCACCCGCGGCCACTGGGCGGTGCGCGACCTGCTGGGTGTGGACGCTGTCGGTGGCTGGGCGTACTTCAGCGCCGGTGGCGTCGACGATGGCGACCCCTACGTGCGCGGCCTGTACCGGGTATCGCTGCAGGGAGGGCCGATCCAGCGCCTCGCCGCCGATGGCTACGACCACATGGCCGATGCCGGTACCGGCGCGCTGTTCGGCGGGCGCGCACCCCAGGCGCTGTCGCCCAGCGGTGGCTATCTGGTGGACACCATTTCCCGTCTCGACCAGCCACCACGCACCGTGCTGCGGGCCAGCGATGACGGTCGCGAGCTGCTGGTGCTGGAAGCGGCGGACAACCGGGCAGTGCTTGCTGCGGGGTGGCGCCCACCGCGGCGCGAACGTCTGCTGGCCGCCGACGGGCGCACGCCGATCTTCGCCACCGTCTACCTGCCCCGCGACTATCGCGATGACGGCAGCTTCCCGGTGATCGATGCGATGTACGGCGGCGCCTTCATCAGCAATGCCCCGGTGACCTACGCCGAGGCGGTGTCCGCGCTGAATCCGGTGTCACGCGCCAGCCTGGCCGAGCTTGGCTTCGTGGTGGCCAGCATCGATGCGCGCGGCACCGGCGGCCGCGACAAGGCCTTCCATGACAGCAGCTTCCTGCACGGCGCCGATGTGCAGCTGGATGACCATGTGGCCGCGCTGCGCCAGCTGGGTGAACGCTACCCGGGCATCGACCTGCAGCGGGTCGGCATCTACGGGCATTCGTTCGGCGGTTACAGCGCGGCGCGGGCATTGCTGCGCTACCCGGCGTTCTACAAGGTGGGCGTGGCCTCGGCCGGCAGCCACAATTTCCAGGGCATGTACGGCGGCGCCCTGCACGGCATGGACCGGCTGTTCGGTGGCGTGCTGCCAGCCACGGCCATGACCGATGGCGTGCCGGCGCCCTTTGCCGGACTCGACAACGCAGCGCTGGCCGGCAACCTGCGCGGGCATCTGATGCTGGTCTATGGCGAGCTGGACGAAAACGCACCGCCGGCGCTGACCCTGCAGCTGGCCGCCGCCCTGAACAAGGCCCAGCGCAGCTACGACCTGCTGTACCTGGCCCGGCAGGACCACGAGCTGTTCCGCAACGACGCCACCTACACGCACCGCATGTGGGACTACTTCGTGCGCCACCTGGCCGGCCAGCAGCCACCGGATACGGTGCTGGCACCGCTGCCCGGTGGCCCGGGCTGAACGGGCGCCCAGAGGATATCGATCCCCGACGCTCTGGTTCGTCGTGTACTTGAAGGCCGTGCATGCGGCACGGTCCATCCGGAGGCAGGCAATGAGCTACATCGATGGTTTCGTCCTGGCGGTGCCCACCGCCAACAAAGAGAAGTTCCTCGCCCATGCACGCACAGGGGATCCCGTTTTCATCGAGTACGGCGCGCTGCGCGTGGTCGAGTGCTGGGGTGACGACGTACCGCACGGCAAGACCACCGACTTTTTCGGCGCGGTGAAAGCCACGCCGGACGAGACGGTGGTGTTTTCCTGGATCGAATGGCCGGACAAGCCGGCCCGCGACGCCGGCATGAAGAAGATGATGGAAGACCCAAGGTTTGATCCGGCGACGAATCCGATGCCGTTCGACGGCGCGCGGATGATCTACGGTGGCTTCGTGCCGATCTACGAACTGACCCGCTGAACCGGGCGGACGTGCTCAGCGCGCGTCCGTTTCATCGCTGGCGGAGGCATGGCCGGCGCCCAGTGCGGCGCCGGCGCCGAGGCCCACACCGCCCATGCCGGCCCCCATTCCGCCACCGCCGCCTCCGCCCGCACGACCGCCCTTGGCATCGCCGTCGTTGCGGCCCTTGCCACTGGCACTGCCCGGCCGGGTCGGCCCCTGCGGCGGTATCTGCAGGTCGGCCGGAATCGGCGCCAGGTCCAGCGCTTCGCGCACGAAGTCGCGCAGCGAGACCACCAGTTCGTGGGTATGCACCGGTCGCCCCTGTGCAAGATCGTTGGCAGCGCGCGCAGCCAGCCGCACCTGTTCGTCGGTGCCCAGCAGCAGGATGTCCGACAGCGCCGCTTCAACGGCATCGCGGATGCGGCGCGCGCGATCCGAGCGGGGTTCGGCGATGCCTTCGGCATCTTCGCGCTGGCGCAGGTCGCGGCGATGGCTGGGATCCACGCCCAGTTCGCCGGTGAACGAACCGCCCAGGGTCTTGTAGGCCGCCATCAGCGTGCGCAGCCGTTCGTTGATCTGCCGGTTCTCGCGCTCGCGGCGCTGTTGCAGGGTCTGCATCACCAGCAGGCGGATGCCCACGCCCAGCAGGGTGATCAGGACCAGGCCAGCCAAGGTGGACAGCACGCCCTGCCAGGAACTGAAGTCGATACCGCGCATGCCCGGGGCTCCAGCGGAAAGAACCTGCATCTTGCCCCGGACAGTGTCCCGGAAACGCGAAAGGCCCCACCACCCGGTGGGTGGCAGGGCCTTTGGTCACGGCGCGATTACTTGCGCTTGGCGGCCTTGCGCACGGCCTTCTTGGCCGGAGCCTTCTTGGCGGCGACCTTCTTCAGCGGGGCAGCCTTCTTGGCAACCGTCTTGCGGGTAGCGGCAACCTTCTTGCCAACTGCCTTCTTGGCAACGGCGGTCTTCTTGCCGACAACCTTCCTGGCAGCAGCGGTCTTCTTGCCGACGGCCTTCTTGGCCACAGCAGCCTTCTTGCCGACAACCTTCTTGGCGGCGGCGGTCTTCTTGGTGGCGACCTTCCTGGTGGCGGCAACCTTCTTGCCGACAACCTTCTTCGCAGCCACGGCCTTCTTGCCAGCGACCTTCTTGGCGGCGACGGTCTTCTTGGCCACAGCCTTCTTGGCGGTGGCGACCTTCTTGCCGACCACCTTCTTGGCGACGGCGGCCTTCTTGGTGGCAGCCTTCTTCACGGTGGCGACCTTCTTGCCGGCAGCCTTGGTGGCGGCCTTGGTGGTCTTCTTGGCAGCGGCGGCCTTCTTGGTCACAGCCTTGCCTGCAGCGGCCTTCTTCTTGGCCACTTCCTTCTTCAGGGCAGCGGCTTCGGCCTTGGCGTTCTTCTTGGCCGCTTCCAGCTTCTTCTTGGCGTTGGCAACAGTCTTGCCGACCGACTTGGCAGCCTTTTCGGCCTTCTTGGCAACGGTCTTCTCGACCTTGGCCACGGCCTTCTTGGCCTTGGCAACGCGGGTACCGGCAGCCTTGGTGGCGCGCTTGACGGTCTTCTTGACCGACTTCACTGCGTCTTCGGCAGCGTGGGCGATGGTCTCGCCAACGTTGGTGGCGGTTTCTTTGACGTTCTCGACAGCGTCGGTCACGACCGACACACCATTACCGTTGCTCATGTTGCCCTCCTGGGGGCCTTAAGTATCAAAACGGGGCGATGCTATACCGACATTGACGATCGTGGAACGGGGCATGCGCCACCAATCGCATCTGCTGCGACGGCGATGGTGTAGTCGACCATCCCTGCAGGCACACCGTGTTTACAGGAAACCCCTTTTTTTCAGTGCTGCGCCGCATGATCCGCGTCGTGACAGGCATTGGTTGTGTGCACCCGCCCGGATGCCGCGGAAGGCATGCAATATGGCGCGTCGCGGCACCGGGATGCGCAGAACTGCGCAAGTATCGTCCTGTATCCGCGCGACCTGCGGCTGACGTCCGCACACTGCCGGGCGCCGCCTCCGCTGTCGTCACCGGCCCAGCGCTGGTCGTCGCGATCCGCGCTCCCGGCGCGCGGTTTTCATGGCGCATTTATCCAGATCGCGACACACTCATTCAGCTTGTTTTACCGTAGAGCCGAACCGCCCCCATTCCCGCCAGCGAACCGACTCCCATGCGACCGCTACCTACCCTGCTCACGCTCGCAATCGCCGCCGCCTTCGGTGGCTTCGTTGCCACCGGCATCAACGCCCACCTGGACAACCGTGCCGATGCCGCTCCGCTTCCAGCGGTGGTGCCGACCATGGCGGCACTGCCAGCCGCAGTGGCCGGGCAGCAGGTTCCGTCACTGGCACCGATGCTGGAGAAGGCGATGCCGGCCGTGGTCAGCGTCAACACCAAGCAGGTGGTGCGCGTACGCAATCCCTTCTTCAACGACCCGTTCTTCCGCCGCCTGTTCCCGGACATCCCGCAGGAACGCATCAACGAATCGCTGGGCTCGGGCGTGATCATCGACGCCAGGGAGGGCCTGGTGCTGACCAACCACCATGTCATCGACAACGCCGATGACGTACAGGTGACACTGGCCGACGGGCGCACGGTCAAGGCCGAATTCCTCGGCTCGGACCGCGATACCGACATCGCGCTGATCCGTATTCCGGCGCAGAACCTGACCGACATCAAGCTCGGCAACAGCGACCAGCTGCGGGTGGGCGACTTCGTGGTGGCCATCGGCAATCCGTTCGGCTTCAGCCAGACGGTCACTTCGGGCATCGTCTCGGCGGTGGGCCGCAGTGGCATCCGCGGGCTGGGCTACCAGAACTTCATCCAGACCGACGCGTCGATCAACCCGGGCAACTCGGGTGGCGCGCTGGTCGACCTGCAGGGCCAGCTGGTCGGCATCAACACTGCCAGCTTCAACCCGCAGGGCAGCATGGCCGGCAACATCGGCCTGGGCCTGGCGATTCCCTCGAACCTGGCGCGCAGCGTGGTCGACCAGCTGGTCAAGCACGGCGTGGTGGTGCGCGGCACGCTGGGCGTGGAAAGCCAGAACCTGACCGCGCAGATCGCGCAGGGCCTGGGCCTGGGCGAAACCCGCGGTGCGCTGATCACCCGCGTGCTGGCCGGTTCGGCGGCGGCCGCCGCCGGCCTGAAGCCGGGCGACGTGGTGGTGTCGGCCAATGGCCAGCGCGTGGACAGCGCCGAAGCCCTGCACAACGTGGAAGGCCTGGCGGCGGTCGGCAGCCCGATGACGCTGGACGTACGCCGCGAAGGCAAGCCGCTGCAGATCAAGGCGACGCTGAAGGAACAGGCACGCGCGGTCACCGGCGACAGCCTGGACCCGCGCCTGGGCGGGGCCACCTTCGTCGACCTGCCCGAGTCGCTGCGCCAGTCAGGCGCCAGCGGCGTGCTGGTCAGCGAGGTCAAGCGCGGCAGCCGCGCCGCCAGCAACGGCCTGCAGCAGGGCGACATCATCACCGATGCCACCGTCGGTGAATTCGCCGACCTGGCCAGCTGGCGCGCCAACTTCCAGCAGCGCCCGCCGACGCTGGTGCTGCGCGTGCTGCGCAACAATGGCCAGCAGCAGGGCCAGCTCGTGATGCGCTGATCGCCCTGCCGTAACACCCCCTATACCCCGGCAATGCTATTGCTGTCAGTTCAGGTCGGCACCGCCGACTCCCGTTCCCCCATCGCAACAGGAGTGATTCGATGAGCCCCACCAATACCGAGAACCTGAAGGAACACCTGGGTGAAGCCGGTTCCCACCTGAAGCAGGCCGCTACGGCCGCCGGCGGTGCGATCAAGGGTGCAACCGGTGCAGCGACCGACGAGCTTCGCATCGGCAAGGCCAACGTCAAGGCTGAATTGTCCGACAGCGCACTGTCCGGCCTGGCCGCCGCCGAGTTCGGCGGTGCCGCCGCCAAGGAACAGGTCGATGCGCTGATGGACAAGGGCAAGGACCTGATCGACAGCGCCGCTGAACTGATCCGCGAACGTCCGCTGGCCTCGTTCGGCGTGGCCTTCGCAGCCGGCTGGATCATCGCCAAGCTGGCCCGCGGCAGCAGCGACAAGTAAGCCGCAGCGTGAGCGAAGACAACACGCAAGCGCCTGATCCGGCGGCCACCCCGCCGCTGGATGAGAGCATCCGCCAGGTCGGCGCGGCCGGTCGTGCCGCTGCCGATTCGGCCAAGCACACGGTGCGTTCGCTGCGCCGGCTGGCCTCGGCCGATTTCGCGCTGGCACGCAGTGCGTTCGGTCGTGCGCTGGCCTGGGCCGGCGTGGCGATCGTGTTCGGTGCCTCGGCCTGGCTGCTGATGGCCGCCACCCTCATCGCGCTGCTGCAGAGCTGGGGCCTGAGTTGGCTGCAGGCCCTGCTGATCACCTCCCTGCTGAGCCTGGCGGTCACCGGCTATGCGATCTGGCGGGTGTCCTACTTCTTCCACCACACCGGCATGCATGCCACCCGGCGCCAGCTGTCACGCCTGGGCCTGTTCGACGAGCCCAGCGAAGACGACCCCGATGCCGGCGTGCAGCTGCCCGAGGGCAAGCCATGAAGTTCGGCGCGCTGCAGCGGCGGGTGAAACGCTGCGAACAGGTGGTGACCGTGCGCCTGGGCGAGACCCAGGACCACTGGTCCACGCTCAGCCAGGTCTGGCGACAGGGTTGGTCGCCGCGGCGCATCGTGGTGGTCGGCCTGGCCGGTGGCTTCATCGCCGGCAAGCTGGAAGTCCCGGGCAAGGTCAACGGTGCCCGCTGGCTGCAGATGGTCGGTTCGGTCTCGAACCTGTTCGCCAGCGCGCAGGCGGCATTTGCCACGGCGATGGCGGCGCAGGCCGCGGCCACTGCCGACGACGCAGCCGAGGAAGCCGACGAGGCCAGCGAACAGGCACAGGCGGCAACGTCGGCGACCGCCGAGCGACCTGCGCCGGCAGCCCGGCCCGTGCCCGAACCGGAACTGCGCGAACCGCGGCCGGCCGAAGCGGCCACCGAGCTGTCCGAACGTTGATGCATGTAATCCGCCGCGCCGATCGCGGCCGGCGGATAATGCGCTCCCCTTTCCGGTTGATGCGTCGATGAGCGAGCCCCTCCTGTCCCCGTCACCGGCCGATCCCGAACAACCCGACGCACCGCTGCCCCCGCCGTCGCGTCCGCGCGGGCCGATGTCGCTGGTGGTGCTGGCGACCCTGGCAGTGGGCTACACGCTATGGGCGGCGCAGGACATCATCCTGCCGGTGCTGCTGGCGATGTTCTTCGCGCTGGTCGGCAATCCGATCCTGCGCCTGCTGCAGAAACTGTGGATTCCGCGTGCGCTGGGCGCACTGTTGATCCTCGGCGCCGGCCTGGGCGTGACCGGTTCGCTGGCCGTGCAGCTGATCGGCCCGGCCATGGACTGGGCACAGGAAGCCCCGCAGCAGCTGCGCAAGGTCGCCCGCCAGGTGCAGGACCTGACCAAGCCGGTGCAGCAGGCCAACCAGGCGGCGGAAAACTTCGCCCGCGTGGCCGGCGGTGACAGCAACCACAAGGTGCAGGTGATCCGCACCCAGCTGGACGACCCCTACCGCATGCTGACCCGCGCGCCGCGGCTGGCTGCCTCGGTGCTGGCGGTGGTGCTGCTGACGCTGTTCTTCATGATCTACGGGCAGAGCCTGCAGCGCGCGGCCATCGCCCTGTTCCCCAACCGCCAGCAGCAGCGCTTCACTACGGACATCCTGCGTTCGATCGAACGCGAGGTCTCGCGTTACGTGCTGACCATCAGCGTCATCAACACTCTGGTCGGGCTGGTGTTCGCCGGCGTGCTGATGCTGCTCGGTATCGGCCTGCAGGAAGCGCTGCTGTGGGGCACGGTGGCCGCGCTGCTGAATTTTGCGCCGTATGTGGGTCCGTTGATCGGTGTGGCGCTGATGCTGTTGATGGGCTTCGTCGAGTTCCGCGACCCGCTGCAGGCCCTGCTGCCAGCGGCCGCCTACCTGGGCCTGCACACACTGGAAGGGCAGATGGTGACCCCGATCGTGCTGGGCCGTCGGATGAAGCTGTCGCCGCTGGTGCTGATCCTGGCGCTGATGGTGTTCGGCTGGGCCTGGGGCATGATCGGGCTGCTGCTGGCGGTGCCGCTGCTGGTGTGCATCAAGCTGGTGCTGGCACGCCTGGACGGCATGCAGGGCTGGGCACGCCTGCTGGAGTGACGGCATCAACAACGGATGGACGCAGGTGGCGGAACCAGAAACAGGGACGAAGTGGCAGACTATGGCGCCCTACCCGGATGGATCCGCTCGGATGAACTCTCTCGCCACGCGTTGCCTTGCCTTGGCCTGCATTGCCGCTCCCGCGTTCGCCGCGACACCGCCGACTGCCGATCAGGCGCGCACTCAGCTTGCTGAGGCGGTTACCTGCAAGCGGCACCTCACGCCCATACAGTTCGACGCCATGGCCCGGATGCTGACACCGGCCCCGGCAAGGGTGCAGGACGGCGAATCCAGCGGCGAGTTCCGGCTGACCACGCCCTTGATGGTGCTGGGCCAGCCCGTGAACCGGCTGCAGTCCTATGACGGCGACAGCGGCGAGGATGGCATCGACAGTTTCACCGCGTACTTCAGCTCGGCCAGTGTGGAACAGGTCGCGGCACTGGCGAAGATGTCCGACCCGGTAGCAGGCACCTACACGAAGGAAGTTGGGCGGCACAACCTGGACGTGCAGCAGTTCGACGGCCAGACCACCATCGCCTGCTCGTACAACCTGCGCTGACCCGGCCCAGCCACAGTGCCCACCCGCCCGCCGCGTCGCATGAAAGCCCGTGCTGGCAGGGGTAGAATGGCGGGGTGAATTTCCCCGTCCAAGCCATCACCCTCGACCTTGACGACACGCTGTGGCCGTTCGCTCCGATCGGCGCCCGCATCGAACAGGTCCTGCACGCCTGGATGTGCGAACACAGCCCCGCTACCGCCGCGATGTATCCGGTGGAGGCGATGCGCGAACTGCGCGAGCGGCTGTACCACGCCCATCCGCACCTCCACCACGACCTGAGTGCGCTGCGCCGGCTGACCCTGCACGAAGCACTGCACACCAGCGGTGCCAGCCTCGATCTGCTGGAGCCTGCGTATGAAGTGTTCTACGCCGCGCGCAACCAGGTGGAGTGCTATCCCGATGCGATCGACGCGCTGGCGCGCATTGCCGCACGGGTACCGGTGGCGGCGCTGAGCAACGGCAACGCCGACCTGGAGCGGATCGGCCTGGCCCATCATTTCGCCTTCCAGCTGGGTTCGCGCGAACACGGCGCGGCCAAGCCCGAAGCCAGCATCTTCCATGCCGCGTGCACCCGCCTGGGTGTGGCACCGGCACAGGTGCTGCACGTCGGCGACCATGCCGACATGGACGTGGCCGGGGCGATTGCCGCCGGCCTGCGCGGCTGCTGGATCAACCGCGACGCAGCCACCTGGACCCATCCGCAGCTGCAGCCGGACCTGCAGTTCGACACCCTTACCGGCCTGGCCGACTGGTTGGATGCCAACCTCGACGCCGCCGCACCCCGGAGTACCTGACGCATGAGCGAGATCACTGGTTTCACCGCCGACACCGCTGCGGCGCTGCCGTTGTACGTGCTGGACCGCGAGCAGTTCGCCGCCTGGAAGGACAGCCAGCCGGCTGCCACGCAGGCGTGGCTGGCATCGCAGGGCTTCAACGCCGGCGCCCACAGCGTGGCACTGCTGCCGGGCGCCGATGGCCTGGCCGGTGCCGTGATGGGCGTGGGTGATCGTGCCGATGCCTACAGCTATGCGCATGCGCCGCACGCGCTGCCGGAAGGCAGCGTCTGGCAGCTGGCCAATGAACTGCCTGCCGCCGAACTGGCGCTGCTGCAGCTGGGCTGGGGCCTGGGCAGCTACCGCTTTGACCGCTATCGCAAGCGCAACCGCGCACCGGCGCAGCTGGTGGCCTCGCCGACCGGCGAAGTGGCCGACCTGATCGCCGCCAGCCTGCGCGTGCGCGACTGGGTCAACACCCCGACCGAAGACATGGGCCCGCAGCAGCTGGAAGACGCCGCGCGCGCGCTGGCCCATGCACATGGTGCGCAGGTCGAGGCGATTACCGGCGACGAACTGCTGAAGCAGAATTTCCCGGCCATCCACGCCGTGGGCCGCGCTTCGCACCGTGCGCCGCGCCTGGTCGTGCTGCGCTGGGGCAGGGAAACCGACCCGGCACTGGTGCTGGTCGGCAAGGGCGTGTGCTTCGATACCGGCGGGCTGGACATCAAGCCGGCCGACGGCATGCGCAACATGAAGAAGGACATGGGCGGCGCCGCGCACGCACTGGCCCTGGCCGGCCTGGTGATGGCGCGCGGGCTGCCGGTGCGCCTGACCCTGCTGGTGCCGGCAGTGGAAAACGCGATCGGCCCCGATGCGTTCCGTCCGGGCGAGGTCATCGCCACCCGCAAGGGCCTGAGCGTGGAGATCGACAACACCGACGCCGAGGGCCGCGTGATCCTGTGCGACGCATTGACCTTCGCCGGTGAGCAGAAACCGGACCTGGTGCTGGACTTCGCCACCCTCACCGGTGCCGCGCGCATCGCCCTGGGCCCGGACCTGCCGGCGCTGTTCAGCAACGACGACACGGTGGCCCAGCAGTGGCTGCAGGCCGGTGACGCGACCCGCGACCCGGTCTGGCGCATGCCGCTGTGGCGCCCCTACCTGCGCTACCTGAGCAGCGGCATCGCCGACCTGGCCAACGCCGGTTCGCGCATGGCCGGCTCGGTTACCGCCGCGCTGTACCTGGAACGCTTCCTGGAAGACGGCCAGCGCTGGGCGCATCTGGACGTGTATGCCTGGAACGACGGCGAGCGCCCGGGCCGTCCGGCCGGTGGCGAAGCGCTGGCGCTGCGCTCGGCGTGGGCGATGCTGAAGCAGCGCTACAGCTGATCGGGTGGGTGCCGACCGTTGGTCGGCACCCCGTCCCCGGAAAATCTGACGAAAAATTGAATTTCGGCCCCGGCCGGGTTCTGCGAGGATGTGTGGGTCGACCACCCACACGCTCCGTGAAGGCAGGACTCCGACCATGTCGCTCTTCCGCTACACCCGCGCTGGCCAGACGCCTGGCGCGCCACGCAAGCATTCACCCCTGCTCTGGATCGCACTGATCGCACTCATCCTGGGTGCGGTCGCGCTGGCCTTCGCCTGGCTGGCCGGCTGGATTGGCGGCCGCCTGACCGCGCAGCGCTTCACCGACACCATCGAAGCCACCGGCCCGGCACATCCCGGGTTCCGCCGGGCGCACAGCAAGGGCATCTGCGTGAGCGGCTGGTTCGAACCCAGTGCACAGGCCCCTACCCTGTCCAGTGCACGGGTGTTCTCGCAGCGCCGCGTGCCGGTGATGGGCCGCCTGTCGATCGGCGGCGGTGATCCCTACGGCGCCGACAACACCGCGCGCGTACGCAGCCTGGCGGTGCAGCTGGTCAGCGATGACGGCCAGGAATGGCGGATGGCAATGAACAGCTTCCCGTTCTTCGCGGTGCCCGATGCCGAGGCGTTCTACGAGCAGACGCGCGCCTCCATTCCCGACCCGGCCACCGGCAAGCCCGACCCGCAGAAGATGGCCGCGGTGCTGGCGAAATACCCCAGTGCACAGGCGTTCCAGCAGTGGGCCAGGACGGCACCTTGGACCAGCAGCTGGGCTGACACCACCTTCAACAGCGTCAACAGCTTCTGGTTCACCAACGCGCAGGGCCAGAAGCGCGCGGTGCGCTGGCGCTGGCAGCCGCAGGCGCCGGTGGTGGAGATGGATGCGGAAACGCGCAAGCAGGCCAGCGTCGATTTCCTCAGCCAGGAACTGCAACAGCGCATGGCCAGCGGCCCGGTGCGCTGGAACCTGGTCGTCACCACCGCCGAGCCCGGTGATGCCATTGATGATCCCTCGGTGCCGTGGCCCGAGTCGCGTGATCAGGTGGTGGCCGGCGTACTCAGCCTGGACCGCATGCAGTCGCAGGAAAAAGGCGCGTGCGGCCAGATCAACTTCGATCCGCTGATTCTGCCCAGCGGCGTGCGCGGCAGTGACGATCCGATCCTGGCCGCACGCTCTGCGGTGTACTCGCAATCCTTCAACCGCCGCGAGCGCGAGCGCGCCAGCGGCAACGTCGAGCAACCGAAGGAGGCCGCACGATGAGCACCGGCAACGGCCACTTCAACCTGCTGGCGCGGGTGCTGCACTGGACCATGGCGCTGATGATCATCGCCATGCTGTTCATCGGCGTGACCATGGTCGCCTCGCTGCACCTGCGGCCGATGCTGATCGACCTGCACCGACCACTGGGCATCGCGATCCTGCTGCTGGTGCTGCTGCGCCTGTACAACCGGCTGCGCCATCGCCCGCCGCCGCTGCCGGCGGATCTTCCGGTATGGCAGGTGATGGCGGCCAAGGCCTCGCACTGGATGCTGTATGCGCTGATGCTGGCGATGCCATTGATCGGCTGGGCGATGCTGTCGGCCGGCGGTTACCCGATCGTGCTGTGGGGTGGCCTGCACCTGCCGCCGATCGTGCCGCACACCCCGGCGTTGTATGCCGCGCTGCGCAATGCGCACAGCTTGTTGGCGTATGTGTTGTTCGCCACGGTGCTGATGCACGTGGGTGCGGCGTTGTTCCACCTGTGGGTGCGGCGCGATGGCGTGTTCCAGGCGATGGCGCGCGGGAAGGATTGAGCGGATTCGCCGGGTGTTCCCGGCGGATTGTTTCCGCGACTGCGGAGGGGTGTCACTTTCTTTGCGCGCAAAGAAAGTAACCAAAGAAACACGCCGCCAGATCGCGAGCCGGTGCTGCGCACCGGTGCCCTGCGCTTCTCGGTGAATCAGGGGACGGCGCCGAACTCGCTGCGCTCAGACATCGGCGCCTCTACGCCCCTGATTCCCCTGCGATGCTCGGCTCGCTAAAAGGCGGACCCGACGTCAAAGGCAAAAGCTGCACCCCGTAGATCCACGCCGCGCGTGAATGCTCTTGTTGTTGATCTTGCCCTTCAAATCCGCCTTGAGCGAGCCGAGCACCGCAGGTCCGGCGAGGGCGAAGAGGTGCGGGTGTCTGAGCGCAGCGAGTTCCCGCGCCGTCCCTCGACGGACCGAGGAGCGCAGGGCACCGGCGTGCGAAGCACGCCGGCTCGCGGCCGGCGGAGCGTTTCTTTGGTTACTTTCTTTGCGCGCAAAGAAAGTGACACCCACCCGCGGTCGCGGAAACATCATTGGGAACAGCTGGGCGCCGCTACAACCACCCCTTCTGCCGCGCCAGCCGGTACGCCTCGATCCGGTTGGCCACGCCCAGCTTGCCGATGCACTCGGACAGGTAATTGCGCACCGTGCCATGCGACAACCCCAGCTGCTCGGCAATCTCGCTGGCGGTACGGCCCTCGCCCGCCAGCCGCAGCACGCGGCGTTCGCGGTCGGTCAGCGGGTCGGCCTGCGACCACGCATCCAGTGCCAGCTGTGGGTCGATCGCGCGGATGCCCTGTTTCACCTTGCGCAGGGCATCAGCCAGGTTCTCGGCCGGTGCGTCCTTCAGCAGGTAGCCCAGCACGCCCGCTTCCAGCGCGCGGCGCAGGAAGCCGGCACGGGCGAAGGTGGTCACGATCACGACCTTGATCGGCAACTCGTGGCGGGCGATGCGCTGGGCCAGTTCCAGCCCGGACAGGCCAGGCATTTCGATGTCAGTGACCAGAATGTCCGGCTGCAGCTGCTGCAGCATGCGCCACGCCGCCTCGCCGTCGGCAGCGCTGCCCAGCACCTCGATGTCCGGCTCCAGGCCCAGCAGCGCCGACAATGCACCGCGCACCATCGCCTGGTCTTCGGCCAGCAGGATGCGGATCATGCGGCACCATCCCGTGCCAATGACGCTGGCGACAGCGGCGTGGTCGCGGCCACCAGTGGCACGCGCACGGTCACTACCGTGCCTTCTCCGCGCGACGACTGCAGTGACAACTGGCCGCCCAGCGCCATCGCCCGTTCGCGCATGCCACACAATCCGTTGCCCTCGGCCTGTACGCCACCGCGGCCGTCATCGCGTATCTGCATCACCAACTGTCGTTCCTCAAGCATGAAATCCACCTGCACCCGGGTCGCCTGTGCGTGGCGCACGATGTTGGTCGCAGCCTCGCGCAGCACCAGCGCCAGCCCACGTTCCACGTCGACCGGCATCGGCGGCGGCGGTGTGTACTGCAGGTGTACCTGCTGGCATTCCAGCAGCAGGCGCGCCGAGGCCAGCTCGCCGGCCAGGTCGCTGGCGCGGATGCCGGTCACCGCACTGCGCACCTGGGCCAGCGCCTCGCGGGCGATCGCTTCGGCTTCGCCGATCTCCTGCCGCGCGCGCGCGCCATCACGGTCGTACAGCTTGCGCGCCAGCTCCAGCTTCAGCGTGATCAGCGACAGCGTGTGGCCCAGCAGGTCATGCAGATCGCGGCCGATGCGCTCGCGCTCGGCGGTAGTGGCCAGCCGCCGCACCTCGTCCTGGGACAGCTGCAGGGCAACGTCCCGTTGATGGCTCAAGGCCTCCACGTTCACCACCAGGCCGACGATGAACGACACGGCCGGCATCCACACCATGGCTTGCCACGGATAGCCGACGTAGAGCGCAGCGCCGCAGAACAACAGGTTCAGGCCGGTGAGCTGCAACAGGTACACCCACCAGCCGCCACGGCTGCTCATGCGGATCATCACGCAACCGAACACGAAGTAGCTCAGTCCCGACGGATACCACGGCAGCAGCACCAGGGCCATCAGGATCATGCCCAGCGCATAGCGCCATGCGTGGTGCCGTGGCGCCAGCATCACCTTCGCATAGAGCAGCAGGAACAGCGGATAGCTGGCCACGGTCAGCAGCAGCCAGCGCACCGTGAAGCCATTGCCGAGCACCGGGGTAAGGAAGATCCAGACCGACCACAGCAGGTGGATCGCACCACTCCAGGGCGACTTGCCACGCCTCAGCAGGTCGGCCACCGCCGAGTCCGGTGCGGGGCGCAGCAGGGACGCAAGCCAGCTCGACGACACGGAAGAATCCAGGCGGGAATGATCGCTGCCGATCATGCCAGTTCAGCCGATCCGGCGCAGGCGGCGGCGCGCCAGCAGCAGCGCCACCACCGTGACCGCCAGCAGCACCAGCAGGTGGCCGGCCATGCTGCCCACCGACGGCAGCCCGACCACCGGCAGCGCCAGCTGCGCCAGATGCCAGGTCGGCCACAGCGGTGCCATCATCGAGAACAGCTGGGGCAGCGCCGACAACGGCAGCCACAGGCCCGACAGCAGGGCCAGCGGCAGGTAGACCAGGTTGACCATCGCCGGCGCCGCGCTGGCACTGACATGACTGCCGATCAGCAGGCCGATCGCCCCCAGCGGCAGCGCTGCCAGGCCCGCCACCGCCAGCAGCTGCAGCATCTGCACTGCCTGCAGCTGCACGCCACCCAGCGCGCGCGCCACCCCGATCAACAGGGCGGCTACCAGCAACGCGAACATCACGGCCATCGCCAGTCGCGCCAGCAACGGTGCCGCCGCCGGCATCGGCAGCGCTCGCTTGAGGGTCAGCAGGCCGCCTTCACGGTCCAGCGCCAGCTGCACGCCGAAGCCGAAAAGGGCCGGGGCCATCGCACCGAACACGCAGTAGGTGGCCAGCAGGTAGAGCGGTGCATGGCCGCGGCCCAACAGCACGCCGAACAACAGGTAGAACAGCACCGGGAACAGCAGCGAAGGCACCGCGAAGGCGGGTGTACGCCAGGCGCGGCGCAGCTCGGCCACCAGTTCAGCGCCGTACGGGCGCAAGGCCTGGCGCCACGCCGATACCGGCGCGGGTGTAGTGCCGGTACGGGTCATCGTGTTCATGCGGCCTCCCGGGTCATGTCGAGGAAAGCGTCGGCCAGTGCCGCGCCCTGTACTTCCAGCTCACGCAGCTGTGCATCGGCGGCCAGCAGGCGCGCCACCACCGGCTCGGCCGGGCTTGCCATCAACTGCAGGTGCTCGCCATCACGCTGCACCTGCTGCACGCCCGGCCACTGCTGTACGTCTTCAACAGTCAGCACGCTGCGGCAGCGGATGCGGCGCGGCCGATCGGCCAGTCGCAGCTCGCTCAACGGCGCATCGGCCAGCACCCGGCCCTGCTCCAGCACCAGCACCTGCTGCGCCAGCGCTTCGGCCTCTTCCAGATAGTGGGTGGTCAGCAGCACGCCGCAGCCTTCGGCCACCAGCTGCCGGATTGCCTGCCACATCGCCTGCCGCGCCTGGATGTCCAGGCCTGTGGTGGGCTCGTCCAGGAACAGCACGCGCGGGCGGCCACACAGCGCGATGGCGAACTGCACCGCGCGCTGCTGGCCACCGGACAGCTGACCGTAGCGACGGCCTGCCAGTGCCTGCAGGCCTGCGCGCTGCAGCACCTCCTGCAGCGGCATCGGGTCCGGATAGCAGGCGCTGGCCTGCGCCACCAGTTCGTCCACCTGCAGCATCGGCGGCAGGCTGGTGCTCTGCAGCATCACGCCCAGGCCGAGGCGGCTGCTGCGCTGCTGCGGGTCGCCACCGAGCAGCTCGACCTGGCCGGCATCGGCGCGGCGCAGGCCCAACAGCACGCTGATCGCGGTACTCTTGCCGGCACCGTTGCGGCCCAGCAATGCCAGCACCTGGCCAGCGCGGACCTGCAGGTCGATGCCCTGCAGGGCGGTATGGTCGCGGTAGCGCACCTGCACCTGCTGCAGGCGGGCCAGCGACGGGGCGATCGGATCCATGGGCGGTACCGGTAGCGGGGACGTTGCCATCCTGTGCCGCCGTGGTCACATTTCGCAGTTGCCGCCGTCAGTGTCATCGGATGACAGCTGTCACTGCCGTCATCGCTGTGCCTGCCTTCATGCTGTGCCGCACGCTCCACCGCCGGAACCGCCGCCGTCCGCGCTTCCGGCCACACCCGCCCGAACGCCTGTGATGGAACGAATGAACGCTTCTGCCGAGCTGTTGAAGGAACTCCGTATCGACCGCAAGTCGCCGCCGCCCGCCTCCGGTGGTGGCAGCAATGGCGGTGGCCGTCGTTGGCTGTGGATCGCGATCATCGTGGTCGTGCTGCTGATCGCCGCTGCCGTGGCCTTCCTGCTCGGCCGCGCGCCGGCCGTGGAGGTGGAAACCGCGCCGGCGGTGGCCATCCAGCAGGGCAACGCCAGCAGTTCAGTGCTCGATGCCAGCGGGTATGTGGTGGCCCGGCGCATGGCCACGGTCTCGGCCAAGATCACCGGCAAGGTGCGCGAGGTGATGATCGAGGAGGGCATGCGCGTGGAGCAGGGCCAGATCATGGCCACGCTGGACCCGATCGATGCCGACGCCCAACGCAGCCTGTATGCCTCGCAGTTGCAGGCCGCGCGCAGCCAGGTGGCCGGGCTGGAGGCACAGCAGAAGCAGGCCGCCGCCGAAGCCAGCCGCCTGCAGGCGCTGGTCGGCCAGCAACTGGTGTCACGTTCGCAGTACGACCAGGCCGTGGCCCAGCGTGACAGCCTGCGTGCGCAGCTGGAAACGGCCCAGCGCAACGTCAAGGTCGCCAACGACCAGCTGGCCATTGCCGATCTGGGCGTGGACAACAACATCGTGCGCGCGCCGTTCTCCGGCGTGGTCACCGCCAAGGCCGCGCAGCCGGGCGAAATCGTTTCGCCGCTGTCGGCGGGCGGTGGTTTCACCCGTACCGGCATCGGCACCATCGTCGACATGGACTCGCTGGAGATCGAAGTCGAGGTCGGCGAGGCCTTCATCGGCCGCGTGCAACCGAAGATGCCGGTGGAAGCCACGCTCAATGCCTATCCGGAGTGGAAGATTCCGGGCGAGGTCATCGCCATCATCCCCACTGCCGACCGCGGCAAGGCCACGGTGAAGGTGCGCGTGGCGCTGAAGGTGAAGGACCCGCGCATCGTGCCGGAGATGGGCGTGCGGGTCAGCTTCCTGGAGCAGGCGCAGCCGCAGGCGGCCGCCAAACCGCAGGGCGTGCGCGTGCCGGCTGGCGCGGTGGTCCAGCGCGAGGGCGCCTCGGTGGCCTTCGTACTGGGCGACCAGAGCCGCGTGCAGCAGCGCACGGTCGAGGCCGGCCAGGCGATGGGCAAGGACCGCCAGATCCTCAAGGGCGTCAGCGCGGGTGAGTCGGTGGTGGTGAACCCGCCGGACACCCTGCGCGATGGCGCCAAGGTGCAACAGAAACAAGCGCAGTAACGGCCTGGCGCCCATGGGCGCCGCCGGCAACACCGCTCGACGCACGCCTGCGGCCACCGCAGGTGCGCTTCCCCGTTTCCCGCCTTCCGTGGAGAACCACCCATGTCGACCCTGGTTTCACTGCGCAACATCACCAAGACCTACCAGCGTGGCCCCGAGAAAGTGCAGGTGCTGCACGGCATCGACCTGGACATCGCCAGCGGCGACTTCGTCGCGCTGATGGGCCCGTCCGGCTCGGGCAAGACCACCCTGCTCAACCTGATCGGCGGCCTGGACAACCCCAGCGGCGGCGAGATCAGCATCGAAGGCGAGCGCATCGACCAGATGAGCGGCGGCCAGCTGTCGACCTGGCGCAGCCACCACGTCGGCTTCGTGTTCCAGTTCTACAACCTGATGCCGATGCTGACCGCGCAGAAGAACGTGGAGCTGCCGCTGCTGCTGACCCATCTCAATGCCGCGCAGCGCCGCCGCAATGCCGAGATCGCGCTGACCCTGGTCGGCCTGGCCGACCGCCGCAGCCATCGCCCCAATGAACTGTCCGGCGGCCAGCAGCAGCGCGTGGCGATCGCGCGGGCGATCGTCTCCGACCCGACCTTCCTGATCTGCGACGAACCCACCGGCGACCTCGACCGCCAGTCCGCCGAGGAGATCCTCGGCCTGCTGCAGCAGCTCAACCGCGAACACGGCAAGACCATCATCATGGTCACCCATGACCCGAAGGCCGCCGAGTACGCCACGCACACGGTGCACCTGGACAAGGGCGAGCTGGCCGACGCGCCGCTGGCCCACTGACGGAGGCCACGGCGATGAAATACTTCTCGTTGGTGTGGGCGCAGCTGTTCCGCAGCCGCACGCGCACCCTGTTGACCCTGCTGTCGGTGGTGGCCGCGTTCCTGCTGTTCGGCATGCTCGACTCGGTGCGCGTGGCGTTCTCGTCCGGCGGCAGCGTGGAAGGCGCCAATCGCCTGGTGGTGGCCTCGCGGCTGTCGATCACCCAGTCGCTGCCGATCCGCCTGGAAACCCAGATCCGCCAGGTGGCCGGCGTGCGCGACGTGGCCTACGGCATGTGGTTCGGCGGCATCTACCAGGATCCAAAGAACTTCTTCCCGAACTTCTCAGTGTCGCCCAACTACTTCGATGTCTACCGCGAACTGCAGATCGATCCGGCCCAGCTGGAGGACTGGAAGCAGACCCGCACCGGCGCCATCGTCGGCGAATCGCTGGCCAAGCAGTTCGGCTGGAAGATCGGCGACACCATCCCGTTACAGGCCACGATCTTCCCGCGCGGCGGCAGCAACGACTGGCCGCTGGAACTGAAGGGCATCTACCGTTCCAAGGACCGAGCGCTGGCGGCCAACGAAGAACGCCAGTTGATGATGAACTGGAAGTACTTCGATGAATCCAACGACTACATCAAGAACCAGGTGAGCTGGTACACGGTGACGCTGGACAACCCGGATCATTCCTCGCGGGTAGCGCAGGCCATTGATGCAATCTCGGCCAACTCCGACCACGAGACCAAGACCCAGACCGAGTCGGCGTTCCAGCAGGCCTTCGTCAAGCAGTTCGCCGACATCGGCATGATCGTCACTTCAATCATGGGCGCGGTGTTCTTCACCCTGCTGCTGTTGACCGGCAACACCATGGCGCAGGCCGTGCGCGAGCGCGTGCCGGAGCTGGCCACGCTGAAGACGCTGGGCTTCAAGGACAGCACCGTGCTGACCCTGGTGATGGTGGAGTCGGTGCTGCTGATCGGCCTGGGCGGCCTGATCGGCATGGGCCTGGCCGCACTGATCCTGCCGGCGATCGGCCCGAAGAGCATGGGCATGCTGCCGCCACACGTACCGACGCCGACCTGGCTGATGGGGCTGGGCCTGATCGTGGTGATCGGCATCATCGTCGGGTTGTTGCCGGCGCTGCGTGCCAAGCGCCTGAAGATCGTCGACGCACTGGCCGGCCGCTGAGGAGGACACCGACATGTTCAAGAGCAAACTCAAGAAATGGCTGGGCAACGGCCTGACGGTGCTGCTGCTGGTGATCGGCCTGGTGCTGTGGATCAGCCTGCCGTGGTTTGGCGTGCTGGCCGTGGCCGTGCTGGTGGCACTGTGGCTGCTGCTGACCCGTGGCGGACGGTTGGCGCTGGCCGCCACCCGCATCGGCGTGGCCAGCCTGCCGCAGCGCTGGGGCGCGTCCTCGGTGATCGTGGTCGGCATCGCCGGCGTGGTCGGCGTGCTGGTGGCGATGCTGGCGATGGGCGAAGGCTTCCAGGCCACGCTCAACAACACCGGCGACGACACCACCGCCATCGTGCTGCGCGGCGGCTCGCAGGCCGAGACCAACTCGGTCATCACCCGCGAGCAGGTGCCGACGTTGTCCACCCTGCCCGGTATCAGCCGCGATGGCGAAGGCCGGCCGCTGCTGTCGCCGGAGCTGTCGCAGGTGGTCAACCTGGTGTCGAAGTCCGACGGCACCGACGTCAACGCGCAGTTCCGCGGCGTTGGTCCGCAGGCCTGGGCCGTGCATGACAAGGTCAAGATCATCGAAGGCCGCAAGTTCGCAGCCGGCCTGCGCGAGATCGTGGTCGGCCAGGGTGCCAAGGGCCAGTTCCGCGACATGGACGTGGGCAGGACGCTGACCCTGGGCAACCAGACCTGGACCGTGGTCGGCGTGTTCGCCACCGGCGATGCGCACGATTCGGAGCTGTGGACCGACGCCGATACGCTGGCCACCACCTACCAGCGCAGCGCCTGGCAGTCGATCAGCGTGCGTACCGATGGCAAGGCCGGCTTCGAACAGTTCAAGGCAGCGGTCGCCGCTGACCCGCGCCTGAAACTGGACGTGGAAACCACCCGTGTCTACTACAGCAAGCAGGGCGGCGGGCTGACCAAGCTGATCGACATCCTCGGCAAGGTGATCGGCACGATCATGGCGGTGGGTGCAGTGTTCGGCGCACTCAACACCATGTATGCGGCCGTGGCCACCCGTGCGCGCGAGATCGCCACCATGCGCGCGATCGGCTTCCGCGGCCTGCCGGTGGTGACGGCGGTGATGCTGGAGACCATGCTGCTGGCGTTGCTGGGTGGCCTTCTGGGGTGTGCGGTGGCGTGGCTGCTGTTCAATGGCTACAGCGTGTCCACCATCGGCAGCAACTTCAGCGCGGTGGTGTTCAAGTTCCACGTGTCGCCGGAACTGCTGTGGACCGGACTGAAATGGGCGCTGGGCATCGGCCTGGTCGGCGGCCTGTTCCCGGCGCTGCGCGCGGCCCGTTTGCCGATCACCACGGCGTTGCGCGAAACCTGAGCATCACGCAGCGGTGGACTGCGCATCACGCAGGGGACGGAGCGAAGGCTCCGTCCCTTTTCTTTTGCGCGTCATCCACGCTTGGTGGTGAGCCAGGACGTCCAGTAGATCCACGCCGTGCGTAGATGGATGCCGGCGCACGCGCACGGCTACAGATTGCGGGAAATACGCCGCTATCGATGCCTCTGCCCATCGCAAGCGCAACGCGCGTGACGTTGCGCACATCTCATCTGTGGATTGTTGGTTGCGATTCATTTTCGCGCACATCCGCGGCGCAGAGGCAAACAGTTACGAATGGAAACATTCTAGAATCGCCCCCCCACGTTGGTTTGCAGCACCCCACGCGTCCATAGAACGGGCGCTTGTTTTTCCTGAAACACGAGATTTCACGGATGTCCCTGAAAACCAATCCGCTGCGCAACGCGATCGTCATCGCGCTGGCCGCCAGCTGCACCACCCCCGCCTTCGCACAGAGCGCCGGCGATACCCCGACCAACCTCGATCGCATCGAAATCACCGGCTCGCGCATCCGCCAGGCCAGTGTCGAGACCGCACAGCCGGTCGTCGCGCTCAGCCGCGCCGAGATCGAGAAGAAGGGTTACATCAACGTCGCCGACATCCTGCAGGACGTCACCGCCGCCGGCGCACCGAGCCTGAGCCGCTCGTCGTCGCTGAGTTCTTCGCGCGACTTCGGCGGCACGTACGTCAGCCTGCGCAACCTCGGCCCGGAGCGCAGCCTGGTGCTGATCGACGGCCGCCGCATGGGCGTCAGCGCCGGTGGCTACTCCGACCTGGCTTCGATTCCCTCGGCGATTGTCGAGCGCGTGGAAGTGCTCACCGATGGCGCGTCCGCGCTGTACGGCTCGGACGCCATCGCCGGTGTGGTCAACATCATCACCCGCAAGAACTTCGACGGTGGCGAAGCCAGCGTCTACGTCGGCCAGTACGGTGAGGGTGACGGCCAGAAGCGCTCCTACAGCGCCACCTTCGGCAAGACCTTCGACCGCGGCTGGTTCAGCGTCGGCGCCGAGCGCACCAAGGAAGACGAGATTCTCGGCAGCGAGCGCGAGTTCAGCCGTTACCCGGGTGGCCCGCGCCATCCCGACGACGTCAAGGCACTGAACCAGACCACGCAGTGGGGCAGCGTCACCGTCGACGGCAAGTCGCTGACCGTGGGCCCGGGCGGCGACCCGAGCCAGAAGGCCAACTTCCACACGCCCAATCCGGCCGATGGTGCCAACACCAAGACCAACATGAGCCTGCTGAGCGGCCTGGAGCGCACTTCGGTGTTCGCCAACGGTGGCTTCTCGATCACCGATGACCTGCGCATCGTGGCCGACGCGCTGTACAGCAAGCGCGAGTCGACCAAGCACCTGGCCGGCTACCCCTACTCGGTGTCCACCGCACAGGCGCGCAACGGTTCCCGTGCTGCCCTGTCCAAGGACAGCGCGTTCAACCACTGGGGCCAGGACGTGCTGTTCTCGCACCGCACCGAAGAAATGCCGCGTGCGACCGAGAACAACCTGGACACCAAGCGCGCCAGCATCGGCCTGGAAGGCAGCTTCGAAACCGGTTCGCGTTACTGGGACTGGAACGTCAGCTACATGTACAACCGCAATGAAGGCGAGCGCATCGGTACCGGCAGCATGTACCAGCCGCATGTCGACCTGGCGGTCGGCCCATCCTTCATGGATGGCACCGTGGCACGCTGCGGCAGCCCGGGTGCAGTGATCGCCGGCTGCGTGCCGTGGAACCCGGCCGCGCCGATGGGCTATGCGGGCCCGGGCTCTTTGAGCAACCAGGACGTGCAGGACTACCTGTTCACCCGTTTCGTCGACAAGATGAAGAGCACCACCAAGGTCGCCAGCGCCAACATCTCCGGTTCGGTGTTCACCCTGCCGGCCGGCGACGTGATGGCCGCGATGGGCTTCGAGCACCGCAACGAAGAAGCCAGCTACACCCCGGACCTGATGGTGCAGAAGGGCCAGATTGCCGGCACCACCGGCCAGCCGACCCGTGGCGACTACTCGCTCAACGAGGTCTACCTGGAGCTGCAGGTACCGCTGCTGGCCGACATGCCGTTCGCGCGTGAACTATCGCTGGACCTGGCCGGCCGCTACACCGACTACAACACCTTCGGTTCGACCACCAACAGCAAGTTCGGCCTGAAGTGGAAGCCGATCGACAGCCTGCTGGTGCGCGCGACCTACGGCACCGGCTTCCGTGCGCCGACCGTGGACGACCTGTACGGCGGTGCGGTGAAGAGCCGTGATTCGTTCACCGATCCGTGCGATACCTCGTTTGGCATCGCTGCCAGCAGCGCGACCGTGGCCGCACGCTGCCAGGCGCTGAAGGTGCCGGCGGACTTCCGCCAGCAGACCGCGTCGGAAGGCAACGTCGCCAACCGTCCGGGCCAGCAGGGCATCGCCGATTTCGACTCCGGTTCCAATGCGAACCTGAAGCCGGAAACCGCCAAGACCTGGACCGTGGGCCTGGTGTACAGCCCCGAGTTCGTGCCGGGCCTGGACGTCAGCCTGGACTGGTGGAAGATCCGCATCGACAACGCGATCGTGGGTGAGTCGGCCACCGACATCCTCAACCAGTGCTACGTGCAGGGTGTGGATTCGGCGTGCGGCCGCTTCACCCGTTCCACCAGCGCCAAGACGCTGGGTCAGGTGACGTCGCTGGACCGCTCGCTGGTCAATGCGGGCTACCGCGAAACCGCCGGCTACGACTTCAGCCTGCGTTACCGCCTGCCGGAAACCGCGTTCGGCCGCTTTGCCGCCACCTGGAACACCACCTACACCGACTACCTGGAGCAGCGCAACGACAGCGCCGCCACCACGCCGGTGGAGCAGAAGACCGGCTGGCAGGGCAACTTCCGCGTGCGTTCGACCTTCAACCTGGATTGGCAGTACGGTGACCTGGGCATCGGCTGGACCGCCCGCTACTACTCGGGCATGAAGGAAGCCTGCTCGTATGACCTGGCCGGTGGCCCGGACTGCAACATGGCCGGCTTCGTCTCGCCGTACACCGATGCGCAGCCGAGCCGCAAGGTGGGCTCCAACACCTTCCACGACCTGCAGGTGCGTTACAGCCTGCCGTGGGACGGCACCGTGTCGCTGGGCGTGAACAACGTCTTCGACCACCAGGGTCCGATCATGTACAGCCAGCCGAACAGCAGCTTCACCTACTACGGTGGCTTCGACATCGGTCGTTTCATGTACATGAAGTACCAGCAGCGCTTCTAAGCCTGCAACCGCGTTCCCGCCACCGCCATCTCTCTCTCCTGGCGGTGGATGGAAGCAGAACGGCGCCCTTCGGGGCGCCGTTCTTTTTTGGGTGGAAGCGGGTCGGATCCCTTCGCCCTGCGAAGGGCTCTGACCCCACGCGACGGATAGAACAGGGTCAGAGCCCTCCGCGTTGCGGAGGGATCCGACCCCGCAGCCCCGCCGGCGCTAGCGCTTGGCGCGCATCGTGCGGATGTTGTCACCGACGAACAGGATCAGGCCGGCCCAGATCGCGGCGAAGCCGATCGCCTTGGCAGTATCGAACGCTTCGTGGAAGAAGAACACGCCCAGCAGCAGCTGCAGGCTCGGCGCGATGTACTGCAGGATGCCGACCAGCGACAGCGGGATGCGCTTCACGCCGTAGGCGAAACCGATCAGCGGCACTGCGGTCACTGCGCCACCGAAGACCAGCAGCAGGTCATTGCGCCAGCCCCAGCCATGGAAGAACGCGCCGCCATGGCCGTTTTCCGCCCAGATCGCGAAGGCCAGCGCCGGCAGGAACAGGTACATGCTCTCCACGCCCAGGCCGGCCACCGGATCGACCGAGACCAGCTTGCGCAGCAGGCCATACAGGCCGAACGAACAGGCCAGGCCCAGCGCGATCCACGGCGGCGTACCCGCGTCGATGGTCAGCCAGGCCACGCCCACCGCCGCCATCGCCACCGCCACCCACTGCAGGCGCCGCAGCCGCTCCTTCAGCACCAGCACGCCCAGCAGCACGTTCACCAGCGGGTTGATGAAGTAGCCCAGGCTGGTCTCGATCACATGGCCGGCGTTGACCGCCCAGATGTACAGGCCCCAGTTGAACGCGATGGTCAGGCTCGACACCAGCAGGATCGGCAGCGCGCGCGGCTGCGCGGCGATCTTCTGCCACCAGCCCAGGCGCGAGCTGATCAAGAGCCAGCCCAGCACCATCACGGTGCTCCAGATGATGCGGTGGGCGATGATCTGGAACGAGGGTACCTCGTTGAGCAGGTGCCAATAGACTGGCACCAGGCCCCAGATCACGAAGGTGGATGCGGTGACCAGCAGGCCCCGGCGTTGTTCTTTCTCGTCCATGCTCACTTCTTTCTCGTCCTTGCCATTGTCAGCACCACCACACCCAGGAGAATCACCGCCATCGCCAGCAGGTCGCGCCAGCCGAAGCGCTCGCCGTTGAGCAGCGCGCCCAGCAGCACCGCGATCACCGGATTGACGTACGCATAGCTACCGGCCAGCGCCGGCCGCACGTTCTGCAGCAGCCAGACGTAGGCGGTGAACGCAACGATGGAACCGAACACGCACAGGTAGGCCATCGCCAGCAGGCCACCGGTATCGGGCAGCGTGGTCGGGCGCTCGCCGACCGCCAGGCCGATCAGCACCAGCAGCACGCCACCGCAGATCATCTGCCCGGCGGCGGTCATGAACGGGCCCGGCAGGTCCAGGCCGCGCGCCCACACCGAACCGAAGGCCCAGCCGATCGGCGCGATCAGCAGCAGCACCAGCCCGGTCGGCGAGGCCGTCAGGCTGCTGCCGGCGTTGAGCCAGACTACGCCGAGGAAGCCGATGGCGATGCCCAGCCACTCACCGCGGCTGGCATGCTGCCCGCGCAGCGCCGAGAACAGCGCCATCCACAGCGGCACCGAGGCCACCGCTGTCGCGGCCAGGCCCGAGGACACCTCACGCTCGGCCAGCACCACCATGCCGTTGCCCAGCACCAGCATGGTCACGCCCATCACCACCAGGTTGCGCCACTGCCGCAGGGTCGGGTTCGGCATCTTCCAGAACAGGCGCAAGGCCAGGAACATCAGGCCACCGGCAATGATGAACCGGCTGCCGGAAACCATCGTCAGCGGCAGCGCGCCGCCGTGCAGGGCCTTGGCGATGCCCAGGTAGGTCGAGCCCCAGACCACGTAGACCAGCAGCAATGCCAGCGCGACAAGGCCACCCCGGGGGGCAGCCGCAAAGGGAACAGGGGAAGCCGACATGACGCACCAGCGGGCGGGGGAAAACGGATTCTAGAGCGTTCGGCTGACGGAAATAACCCCGGTTCCGGGCACGCTGATTTGCACCTACAAAGGCGCCGGGTTTTCCCTCGACAGGGTTGAGACAAACCCCGACGTCTGTTGCGCCGCCGGGCGGGTGGCAGTGTCATCCAGGCTGACGTATCGCACCCCGCCGAACACAAGTGAGATGCCGATCAAGGAAAGGATTGCTCCGATCACTGAGAACGGACTTGCCCAGCAGGTGTTGGGCCAATGACCTGAACAGGAGAACCACCATGACCTGCATACCGCCTCCACTCGCAATGCCGGTGGGAGTTGCTGGTGCTTCATTGCTGTGCTCACCCATTGAACCGGTCCTGATTGCCGTTGCAATCGTCATTGCCGTCCTGCCCATCTGAGGAGCATCCCGTGGAACCGAAAGCACTACCCAAGCAGGCCAGATCGGTAGGGATGCACGGTTCGTGCATCTTGATTGAGACAACCGGAGCAGGCTGCGCAGCTGTCGGCATCGTTGTCGGCATTCTCATCAACCGGGGCATCCATCCGAAGTGATATCCCACTCGGGTGGGTCGGATCATCCGACCCACCCTCCGGAGACAATATGAAAGATCCAGCTCGAATGTTGGAACTCGCGGATGACCCTGCAGAACTGTCTGCACTGACGGAGATATTCGGAAGGAGATCGTCGCTCTTGGGCGTGCTTGAGGCCACTGGACGTGCGGCACGTATTCGCCAATGGGGATCGCAGATCAATGGAAGTGGGGACACCTCGACAAACCGTCAATCCATGCTTTCGATATGCCGTGAGTTCGATCAGGTAATCCTGCGCGACTTCTTCCACGATGAGTGCCGGAGCCACATGGGCAGTCCACTGTATGCGACGCCGGGGAAATTCTTCGTCAAGCCGCCACTGGCGGGAATGGTCATATACAAGGACGAGTTCGTGGACGTGCACTACATGCAGAGCTCGCCACTTCAGGCAGCTGCAGCATTCCAGGCCGGTGTCGAAACCGGAATCACCATCAACGGCACGGACTCACTGGTGTTCTTCACGGATACGCCCGGCGTCGAGTATCAGGTATACCCGGTCCACACCGGTGACGAATCCGACCCGCGGCTGGGCCCGCCTAGTCGAGGGCAGTCGGCTTCTGGTGACCATCTGTTCCTTGAGGGCGGCAGGCAGGGAATGCACCTTCTACATGGCTCCAGTCCGACGTCGATGATTGTCTGCCTCTCGTCCAGATCGAGGTCCGAGGTCACTCAGCACTTCTCCTGCAGTCCGGAAAGCTCGTCGGCTGCACGGCGACAAGCGTAACCGACTCCCGGCTCCAGATCATCGCGACAGCATTGTCCTACCTGCGGGGGAGCGACAACACCGGAGCCTTGCTGGACATGTCGCGCCATCCGACGACATTCGTTCGCTGGAACGCGCTGAGGTCGCTCTACCGCGTTGACCCGGCAGCGGCATCCGAGCGACTCAAGGAAATGAGGGAGAACGATGTGAACGAAGAGATCAGGAAGCTTGCGACCCGCTCACTGGAACAAGGATGAGCAACCATGCCAATCCGCATTGAAGACACGTCCCAGGTTTCGATCGGCCTGATGGAACTCGTGGACTACCTACACGATTCGGCGTTCGATCCCCGCGACCAGGAGTCGATGATCTCAGTGGCCCCCGTGCTGAGGAAGCTGGGCAACAACCAGACATTCCTGAGCGAGATCATCTGCAAGGAACTCAAGGATTCGAAAAGCATTCAGGTCGATAACGACTACACACCCCAGGTCCTGATGCTCCATGCCCCACAGGTCTCGGGCCAGAGCTACTTCATCCGCGCATGCTTCTGGCCTGGCCATGAGGACGAGATCCTTGCTGCAAGCGGGCACAGCACGTTTTTCTATGGCATTCCGCACGACCACAACTTCAATTTCCTGACCATCGGATATCAGGGACCGGGGTACATAAGTGACTACTTCGAGTACGACTACGCGTCTGTTTGCGGAATCCCCGGAGAAAGTGTCGATCTCAGGTTCATGGAACGATCCCAGCTCAACAAGGGAAGCATGCTGCTGTACAGGGCATTCCAGGATGTCCACCAACAAATGGCACCAGAAAGCTTCTCGGTAAGCATCAACATCATGGAGCACTCACTGAGAAGTGTAACCATGGACCAGTATGAGTTCGAACCTGGAACCGGCACGATTTCGCAGATCATCAACCGCTCCAGCGCTGCGGCCATTTTCATGATCGCGGCTGCGACGGAAGATGGGGATTCGCAGCAACTGCTTCGCGATATTTTCAGGAGCCACCCGATGGACCGAGTGCGCATGGCTGCACTGGAAGCCCTGATTGCGAACTCGCCAACCCCCGAAGCCGCCCTTCAGTTGACCACCATGGTCCAGTCCAGGCACAGCCTGTTCATGCGATCCAGAGCCCGCCAATTGGCTGACGGTTTTGAAGAGAGGTCCCGCCATGCTTCTCGCTGAGCAGGTCTGCAAGCGGTTTGGCGAGAGGGTCGTGCTGCGGGACCTCGATCTTTGCGTACCTCCAGGGGAGATCGTTGGCATCATCGGTGCCAATGGCGTTGGCAAGACGACGCTCTTCCGTATCCTCTGCCATCTCATTCCTGCCGATTCCGGAACCGTAGCTTTTGGAACCGAAGCCGACACCGCCAGCGTACCGTACGTGGATATTGGCTATCTGCCCGAATCGCGCAGTCTCTTCTCCGAAGTCACCGTTGGAAGGACACTGGAGTTCTGGGCGCGACTGAGAGGGATGTCAGGAAAGCAGGCGGTGAAGGCACGCGATGTATGGCTTGAAGAAATAGGGCTGCTGGCGCGCGCCTCAAATCGAGTATCCAGCCTCTCCAAGGGCAACCTGCAGAAGCTGCAGCTCGCCGCATGCATGCTTCACGACCCGGGCGTCCTGATCCTTGATGAGCCGTTCTCGGGACTGGACCCTGTAAACCAGATTGCCGTTGCCGACCTCATCAATCGTGCGGCACGCCAAGGCACAGCCGTTGTGCTTTCCGCCCACCACATTGAGTTGCTTCAGCGCCTCGCCAGAAGGATTCTCATGCTGAGGGATGGACAGCTTCATCCCGCCACGTCGCAGGACCTTCACCCTACCCGCATCGTGGCGCTCTCTCATCCTCTGCATTGCGAGTCCTCCCCGCATGACCTTCGACCGGAGAAAAGCTTATGCGAGTGAGCCCGTTCTTCATGATCAGCCTGTTCGAATTCAGACGGCACCTGGACATTCGTGGCGAAGTTGCAGGTCTTCTATTGCTCGCAGTGATCGCATTGGTGAAGTTGGGTGGAGACGCCATTCTTGCTCGGGAATCTGCAGCCGTCGTCCACTTGGATGCGCGAGGCACTCCAGTAGCGGGCCTGAGCGAGGGGCGCTTCCACTTCAGTGACGCGCTGGGAGATGGGGTCTCAGGCGATCCACCAATTCTGTCCTCGGTGGCCGGAGACTATATTCTCCACACCGAGCAGCCGCCGGGCTGGCTTGGGGAACTGCAACGCAGCCTGGACACGCTCCACCGTCAACATTCTCTATCACTGCTCGGTGTAACCCGTGACCAGCTTCGGAAGGTGGACTCACCAGTCTCGCTACGCGTCATTGACTCTCGGGGCACCGCGGTCTTCGCGGACACATCCTTGACCGCTGTTTCAATCGCAATGGTGGTACTGACGACACTCGCCATACTTGGCTGCCTTGGCATGATTTTTCAGGGCCTGCTGGGAGAGCGCTTTGGTCATGCTACAGAAATGATCCTGAGTGCAGCGCCACCTGGGCTCTGGCTCGACTGCAAAGTCGCCGCGTCCATCCTTCATGGATTGAAGACGGTGGCAGTGTATGGGGTCTACGGTGCAATCGGTTGGACGCTGATGTCCGGTTCGGCGAGTGGGGATGCAACCTTTGCCGAAGGCAGTTGGAAGGTGATGCTCGGCCTGCTCGTGTTCTGCCTTCTGGGGCTCATGCTGTGGAACTGGTTTTTCGCCGCGTGCGCTACCGCCATTCGATCACCGCATTCAGCTTTCCGCAACACGCTCCCGGCTTTCCCACTGACGATGATCATGATTGGATTTGCTGGCCTGCGGACGCCCGACGGTGCATTCATGCACGTAATGTCCCTTTTTCCTTTCACGTCAATGGCTGCAATGCCGGTTCGGCTTCTGTACGTGAATGTGCCGATCTGGGAGATCGCGCTGTCCCTGTCGCTTCTGGCCTTCACGGCAGCACTTTTGCGGAAGTGGGCCCGCAGCAACTTCAGGACTGCCATCGTTTCCCCGGTTGAACCAACGCATACATCGTCTGATTGAGGCTGCCGAGAAGGGCTGCAGCGGCTCTCCTTACGACGTATTAGCTATGGTCCCTGCCCCCCTGCGCTGTCACCCTGTGCGGTCCCATGCCCTGCCCCGCCCCTCCGGCACCCGGCGTTGACGTGGGATGCAGTACCTAGGAGGCTGGCCGTCAGCGCCCCGCGCGCGGCTGGCACCGATCTTTCCCGCACGGAAGCGCCGCATCGAGGATTCCCACCCGGATGAGCACCACGTCCCAATCCGCTGTCACCCGCACCGACGGCGCCGCGCTGCGCCGGTCGATCTCCAATACCCTCAAAGGCTCCGCCGGCAACCTGGTGGAGTGGTATGACGTCTACGTGTACTCGGTGTTCGCCGTGTACTTCGAATCGCAGTTCTTCTCGCCGGACGACAAGAACTCCACGATGTACGTGTGGGCGATCTTCGCCGCCACGTTCCTGATGCGCCCGATCGGTGCCTGGTTCTTCGGCCGCTTCGCCGACCGCCACGGCCGTCGGTTGGCGCTGACTGTCTCGGTCACGCTGATGGCGCTGTGCTCGTTCCTGATCGCCATCACCCCCACCGCCGCCAGCATCGGCATCTGGGCCGCAGTCATCCTGCTGTTCGCGCGCCTGCTGCAGGGCTTCGCCACCGGCGGCGAGTACGGCGCCAGCGCCACCTACATGTCCGAGGCCGCCATTCCCGGCCGTCGCGGCTTCCTGTCCTCCTTCCACTACGTCACCCTGGTTGGCGGCCATGTGCTGGCCCAGCTGACCCTGCTGCTGATGCTGACCTTCTGGGGCAAGCCGGAGATCTCCGAGTGGGGCTGGCGCATCGCCTTCGGCATCGGTGGCATCGCCGCGGTGGTGGTGTTCTGGCTGCGCCGCGGCATGGACGAATCGCTGTCGGAGTCGTCGATCGAAGCTGCGCGCGAGGGCAAGGCACAGAAGTCCGGCTCCATGTACGAGCTGTTCGTGCACCAGTGGCGGCCGCTGCTGCTGTGCTTCCTGATCACCGCCGGTGGCACCGTGGCCTTCTACACCTACTCGGTGAACGGCCCGAAAATGATCCAGAGCGCATTCGCGGGCAACGACCCGATGACCGGCACCCTGATCAACCTGGGCGTGCTGGCGTTCCTGATGGTGCTGCAGCCGGTCGGCGGCTGGCTGTCGGACATCATCGGCCGCAAGACCCTGCTGGTGTTCTTCGGTGTGGGCGGTGTGCTGTACAGCTGGTACCTGGTCACCCAGCTGCCGCACCAGCACGACGCCACCCTGGCCTTCCTGACCCTGGCACTGGCCTTCGTCATCCTCACCGGCTACACCTCGATCAATGCCGTGGTGAAGGCCGAGCTGTTCCCCACCCACGTGCGTGCGCTGGGCGTAGGCCTGGGTTATGCGCTGGCCAACTCGCTGTTCGGCGGCACCGCCCCGCTGCTGTACCAGGGCGCGCTGAAGACCGGCCACGTCGACTGGTTCGCCATCTACGTGACCGCAACGATCGCGGTATCGTTGGTGGTCTATGTGTTCTTCCTCACCAACAAGGGCCCGAACTGGCTCGACGGCACCCGCAAGTAAGCGCGTTGCCCTGATCGCGTCCACCGGTTCACTGCCGGTGGCCGCTGCGTCTCCCGCCACGTCACTGATGTGGATCGCGGCGACACTGGCCGCAGCCACGGCACTGGCCTGGCTGCTGCGCCGCCCCAACGCACAGGCCGCGTGGCCACGCACCGGATTCGGGGTCGCCCTGCTGGTGTTCTGCTCCGCGCTGGCGCTGCAGCTGGTGGTGGACCTGGGCAGCGGCCACAGCTCGCTGCAACTGCGCCTGCATCGCGGCATCAATGCAGGGTCGCCGGTTGGCCTGCGTACGATGGTGGCGTGCTATCTGGCAGCGCTCGCGGCCGCCGGCTGGGGCGCATGGACGCTGCTGCGCCGGCGCTGACGAACACCCGGTCGTGCCGGCCGCTGGCCGGCAATCCGCAATCGGCAATCGGCAATCGGCAATCAGCAATCAGCAATCAGCAATCAGCAATCGGTAGAGTCGACTGTTGGTCGACTGCTCTCTCTGTCGGCACCGGAAAACCCGCGCTGCGCGCGATAGTCGACTGGCAGTCGACTCTACCCCCCGGCGGAATGACATGACACCCCGCCGGTCCCGAGCCTCAGCGGCGGGCCGCTTCGCTCTTGTCGCGCGCGCCGCGGAACTCCGATTCCTTCTCCCACGTCGGCCAGCGGCGGCTGTTGGCCAGCTCGGCACCCAGGTCGTAGACCAGCAGAGTGTCAGCCGCGTGGCCGCTCGGATCCCAGCTCGGGGTCCAGGCATCGCAGGCCTGGTGGTAGCAGTCGGCGAAGTACTTCTCGCGCAGCGCGCGGCCGGCTTCAACACCGCCGTCCAGCTTGTCCAGGCCCGGGCCGATGGTGATCGCCGGCACGCCCAGGCGGGCAAAGGCGAAGTGGTCGGCGCGGTAGAAGAAGCCGGCCTCCAGGTTCGGGTCCGGGCTGTAGCTGCGACCGCGGGCCTTGGCCACGCGTTCCAGGTCGCCTTCCAGCGACACCCGGCCCTTGCCCCACGAAGCGATGTCGCGGGTCGCGCCATCCGGGCTGAACATCTCGATGTTCAGCACTGCAGCGGTCTTGTCCAGCGGCGCCAGCGGATGCGCGGCGTAGTAGCTGGCGCCCAGCAGGCCCTTCTCTTCGGCGGTGAGGGCCACGAAGTACAGCGTGCGCTGCGGCTGCGGGCCAGCGGCGAACACGCGGCCCAGCTCCAGCACCGTGGCCACGCCGGTAGCGTTGTCGATCGCACCACGGCGGATGCGGTCGCCCTTGGCGTCGGCTTGGCCGATACCGAACGCATCCCAGTGCGCGGAGAAGATCACGGCCTCGTCGGCGTGTTCACCACCGGGCAGCTTGGCCACCACGTTGCGGGTCACCACCTGCTCGCGCTTGAGCGCAAAATCCACGCTCAGCTTCGCGTTGTCCAGTGCCACCGGGCGGAAGTCCGCACGCATCGCCTTGCGCTTCTCGGCATCGAAGTCGAGGCCGGCGTCGGCGAAGATCGCCTCGGCAAGTTCGCGCTGCATCCAGCCACGCAGCGGCGTGTGCTGCGCCATCGCCTCGGCCTGGCCGCGTTCGATGTCGAACAGCGGCGAGGTGCCCGAGCTCTTCACAGTGGCCCAGCCATAGGCGGCCGGCGCGGTCTCGTGCACGATCAGCACACCCTCGGCACCACGGCGCGCGGCTTCCTCGAACTTGTAGGTCCAGCGGCCGTAGTAGGTCACCGCCTTGCCATCGAACGCGCCCGGCGCATCGGCTTCGAAATCGGCGTCGTTGATCAGCACCACGGCGATCTTGCCGTGCAGGTCCACGTCCTTGTAGTCGTTCCAGTGGCGTTCCGGTGCGTCGATGCCATAGCCGACGAACACCAGTGGCGCGTCCTTGATCTGCACGCGCTTGCGCGGCTGCAGGCTCTGCAGGGTCACGTCCACGCCGTTGGCCAGCGCGCGCTTGCCCTGCTTCAGCGACAGGCTGGCCTTGGCCGGCCCGTCCAGCTGCGCGCGCACCAGCGGCACCGGCTGCACCCAGCTGCCATCCACGCCACCCGGCTGCAGGCCGTAGCTGCGGAACTGCTCGATCAGGTACTGCACCGTGCGCTCTTCGCCCTCGGTGGCCGGCGCGCGACCCTCGAATTCATCCGACGCCAGCACACGCACGTGGCGCGACAGAGCCTGCGGATCGATGCCGCCACCCGGGAGGTCGTTGGCCGCATGGGCCAGGCCACCGACAAACAGGCAGGACGACAGCAGCAACACGCGCATCGGATTCACGGCAGTACCACGGCTAGCTTGGAAGTCACCAGAGTGTAACGTGGTCGTGACATCACGGCGCAGCCTGGGCCCACCTCATCCACGCATGGCGTGGATCTACCTGCTGATGCGGTCCAGCCAGCAGGCCAGGCCCTGCGCGTTGAGTTCGATGTCCATCGCCAGAACAGCGATCACCGCCGCATCGTCCAGCGCACAGCCATGCAGCTGTGCACGTTCCAGGTACAGCGCCTGCAGCGCGGCCAGCAGGCAGCGGTGGCGGTCCGGCCGGCCATCGCACTGGCGGCCGATGGTGGCCATCGCATCGATCTGTTCGAACAGGTCGTTGGCCAGTTTCTGCACCTGTTCCACACGTCCGTAGTGGGTCAGGTACATCGCCTGCGGGCCATAGCCCAGCATGCGCTGGATCGAGGCCTTCATCGCTTCCGGGTCGAACTGCACCGGCGACGAGGTCGGGAAGATGAAGGCCCCCTGCGCGCTGTCCAGCTCGCGGTAGGAAATGCCGAAGGTATCGCCGGTGAACCAGCTGCGGCTGCGTGCATCCCACACGCAGTAATGGTGCAGTGCGTGGCCCGGGGTGTGCAGCAGCACCAGCTCGCGGCCGGCCAGGTCGATACGGTGGCCGTCCTCGGCCACCACCACACGATGTTCGGGAATGGCCTCGATACGACCATAGCTGCGCGCGATTTCCTCGGCACCGTACACCGCCGTGGCACCGGCAATCAGCCGGGTCGGGTCGATCATGTGCGGCGCACCGCGCGGGTGCAGCACTGCCTTTGCGTTGGGCAGCTGCTGCATCAGCAGGCCGGCGCCGCCGGCGTGGTCCAGGTGCACGTGCGTGAGCAGCAGCCAGTCCACCGCGTCAACGGCCAGACCCGCGTTGGCCAGCGCCTGCAGCATCGCCGGCACCGACAGGCCGGTGCCACAGTCGACGAACGCGGCGCGGTCGTTTTCAACGATCAGATAGGCCGCGTCGAAGTCGGGACGCTGGAAGCCGGTATCGATGGTGTGGATGCTGGGGTCGGCGATCATCGGCACGCACCTGGCAGGATCGGGAACAGACGCCCATGGTAGGCGCGCGGGCGGTCCGGGTTCGATGCGGCTTTGGTCGGGTGGTGCCGGGTTGTGGCCGGGTAGAGTCGACTGTCAGTCGACTGTCGCGCGCAGCGCGGGCTTCCAGAAGAGCAGTCGACTCACAGTCGACTCTACCAAGGGCAAGCGCAGGCCAACCAACCGCAGGTCCAGCGGGTGCGCAAGGGCCAGGTTCAGCGCAATGCGAACCGCGGCCGCAGCAGCAGGGCCAGCACCAGCACCGCCAGGAATGCGCCGTAGGCGTACAGCACCGCCAGTACCTGCGGCCAGATCGGGCCGGCGCCGGGCTGTGCCATGCCAAGTCGATACCCCCACAGCATCGAGGCGATGCTCAGGGCGAAGGCCAGCAGCAGGGTGGAGCCATCGAACAGGCGCCGCCGCGGGGTGCGCGGCTGGCGCGGGAACAGCCAGTACAGGCTGCCCAGCAGCAGGAACCAGGGCAGGAACAGCAGCAGCGACAACCAGGCCATCGCAGACTCCATGTCATCGCGCCGGAGGCGCGCGGACATCATGCCATGACCTTCGTTCGCGGGTAGTGCCGGCCGCTGGCCGGCGTTTTCCTATGCAGTGCCGTGGTAGTGCCGGTCGCTGGCCGGCGTTTTCCTATGCAGTTGCCGTGGTAGTGCCGGCCGCTGGCCGGCATTTCCTATGCAGTTGCCGGCCAGCGGCCGGCACTACCCTTACGCTTCGCGCAGCATGGCCAGGGCCGCCAGCACGGCGTCCACTTCGGCTTCCAGCTTGAACAGTTCGCTCTGCAGCTGGTCACCCTGCTCCGCCTGCTTGATCACGGCAATCAACTGCCCCGCACCGCGCGGCGAATCGAAGCCTTCGCTCTGGATCAGCAGCGTGCCGTCACCGGCGGTCAGCTTGAAGTAGAAGCGGCCGTCCTTCTCGCGGTACTGCTTGAACAGTGGCGGTGCCACGCGGGCCACGCCGGCGTCCTCGCTGGCGATATCGCCTGCGGTGGACAGGTCACGCAGGCCCACCGCGTGGCGCAGCTCGTCCAGCAGCGGTGCCGCCAGCTGCTCGCGCAGCTGCTGGCCACGGCGCTTGAGCAGCGCCTCGATCTTCTCCGGCTCGGCCATCAGCGCGTTGTAGCGTTCGCGCAACGGCGACAGCTCGCTGTCGATGCGCTCGAACAGCTGCTGCTTGGCGTCACCCCAGCTGATGCCGGCGGCGAACGCCCTGGCGAATTCGGCGGTCTGTTCCGGGGTGGCGAAGGCCTGGTACATCTGGAACAGCGCAGAGCCCTCGGTGTCCTTCGGCTCGCCAGGTGCGCGCGAGTCGGTCAGGATCGAGAACACCAGCTTCTTCAGCTCCTCGCGCGGCACGAACAGCGGAATGGTGTTGTGGTAGCTCTTGCTCATCTTGCGGCCATCCAGGCCCGCCAGCGTCGCCACCTGCTCGTCGATCACCACGTCCGGCAGCGGGAAGTACTCCTTGCCATACACGTGGTTGAAGCGCTGGGCGAAGTCGCGCGCCATCTCGATGTGCTGGATCTGGTCACGGCCCACCGGTACCTGGTTGGCCTTGAAGATGAGGATATCTGCGGCCATCAGCACCGGGTACATGAACAGGCCGGCGCTGACGCCTGCGTCCTCGTCCACGCCTTCCTCGCGGTTCTTGTCCACCGCCGCCTTGTAGGCGTGCGCGCGGTTGAGGATGCCCTTGCTGGCGATGGCGGTCAGGAACCACATCAGCTCGGTGGTCTCGCGGATGTCGCTCTGCCGGTAGAACCACACGTGTTCCGGGTCCAGGCCACAGGCCAGCCAGCTGGCCGCGATCTCCAGGGTCGCGCGCTGGGTGCGCTGCGGGTCCTGGGACTTGATCAGGCTGTGCAGGTCGGCCAGGAAGAAGAAGCTCTCGATCCCCGGCGCGCGGCTGGCCGCGATGGCCGGACGGATGGCGCCAACGTAGTTGCCCAGGTGGGGCGTGCCGGAGGGGGTGATGCCGGTAAGGACTCGGGTGGTCATGACTGCGTGGGGTAACCTTCGATGAACGGGGCCAGTTTACCTTGCACGCCACCAACCCCGTCAGGGCCTGCGGCGCGTTCATTCACGCAACCCCGCTGGAGACACCCGATGAAACGCCTGCTGCCCCTGCTGTTGATCCTGCCCCTGGCCGGCTTCCGCCCCGCCCCGGTGCCGCCGCCGGCCTACGAGGGCGGCCCCGTGCGCATGTCTCTGGTCGACCGCGACCGCGGCACCGAATTGCGCAGCTACCCTGCCGAGGGCCAGCGCTGGGTGGCCGGCGAGCGCGGCCACCGCTACGCCGTGCGCCTGTACAACGACAGCCCGCGCCGGGTGCTGGTGGTGCTGTCGGTGGACGGCGTCAACGCCATCTCCGGCGAGGATGCCGATCCGTCGCAGACCGGCTACGTGCTCAACCCCGGCCAGCGCGCCGACATCACCGGCTGGCGCAAGAGCCAGGATGAAGTGGCGCAGTTCGTGTTCAGCAGCCCCAGCGGCAGCTATGCCAGCCGCACCGGTCGCCCGGACAACGTCGGCGTGGTCGGCGTGGCGGTGTTCGAGGAAGCGCGCCGCTGGCGTCCGGATCCGATCCTGCGCCGCAGTCTGCCGCTGCCGGCACCGGCCCCGACGGCCGAAGCGGCGGCCGATGCCAGCGCCAGCAACAGCCGCATCGAGGGCTATGCCAGCAAGTCACAGGCCCCTGCGCTGGGCACCGGCCACGGCGCACGCGAGCAGTCGTCGGTACGCGATACCGACTTCGAACGCGCCAGCCGCAGCCCGGCGCAGGTTCTGCAGCTGCGCTACGACAGCGCCCGCAATCTACGCGCGCGCGGCATCCTGGTCGATACACCGCCGTCGCGCCTGCCGCGCGAACCGCAGGCGTTCCCCAACCGCTATGTGCCGGACCCGCCGGCGCGTTGATCGGCCGCCCAGACAGCACAACGCCCGCAACCTCTGGGTGCGGGCGTTGTGCCGTGGGGAAAACCGTAGCGCTTACTTGTAGTCCGGGTAGTCCTTGCTCACGGCATCCTGGAACTCACGGACTTCCTTCTCAGCGCGGTCCTTGGCCCAGCCATAACGTTCCTGCAGGCGGCCGGCCAGATACTCGGCATTGCCTTCAGCCACATCGAAGTCGTCGTTGGTCAGATCGCCCCACTTGGCCTGGGCCTTGCCCTTCAGCTGCGACCACTTGCCGGAAATGATGTCTTTGTTCATTGCTGGGAATCCTTGGTTGCAACGGCGTTCTTACCGTGGCTACAGCTTCGCGCAGCGGCTGTTGAGTGCCGGTCAACCGACCATGAAAGCACTGCTCACCTGCTTGAATGGTTCACTACGCTTCGACACGTACGCTGCAGAAAAACGCGCAAGAAAAAAGGCCGGGGAGGTCCCCCCGGCCTTTTTGCTTTCCGTCCACTTCAGGCTCAACGGCCCTTGGCGGCATCCTCAACCTTTTCGCCAGCCTTCTGCACGTCCTTGCCGGCACCGGCAACGGTGTTGCAACCGGCCAGCAGGGCCACCGAGAACATCGACAACAGCATCAGGGCAACTACGCGCTTCATGGGCTTCTCCTTGGGTTCGCCGCTATACCGCTTCATTCGCGGATGGGGTTCGGTCGCTCGGCGGAAGGAGCCAATGCCACTGCCGCCGCGTGATGTGCAATCTGGCGGCAGGGGCGTGGAGCGCGTGTGAACGGATCATCGATCCGTTCAGGCGGAGAGCTCAGTCGCGCATCAGGGTGGACTTGCCGAACAGGCTTTCGACCAGGTCCACGGCCAGTTCGGCGGTGGCATTCTGCTTGTCCAGCAAGGGGTTGAGCTCGACGATGTCCAGCGAACCCATGCGCCCGGTGTCGGCAATCATCTCCATCACCAGCTGCGCCTCGCGGTAGTTCACCCCGCCCGGCACGGTGGTGCCGACGCCCGGTGCGATGCTCGGGTCGAGGAAATCCACATCGAAGCTGACATGCAGGTGGGTGTTCTCGTCGATGCCGGCCAGCGCCGCTTCCACCGCGCGCTTCATGCCGTTCTCATCGATGTAGCGCATGTCATAGACATCCACCTTGTGGGTCTTGATCAGGCGCTTCTCTTCCGGGTCCACCGAGCGGATGCCGATCTGGTGCATCTGCGCCGGGGTGATCGCCGGGGCGCTGCCACCGAGCTGGGTCAGCGCATCCGGGCCGAGGCCGCACAGGCAGGCCACCGGCATGCCGTGGATGTTGCCCGACGGAGTCACGTCGCTGGTGTTGAAGTCCGAATGTGCATCCAGCCACAGCACGCGCAGGCTCTTGCCCTGCTCGCGGCACCAGCGTGCCACGGCAGTGATCGAACCGATGCCCAGGCAGTGGTCGCCGCCGAGCATGATCGGCATGCGACCAGCCTGCAGTTCGGCGTAGCTGGCTTCCATCAACGCGTGGTTCCACGCCACCACTTCATCCAGGTGGCGGTAGCCTTCCACCGGCGCGGTCCACGGGTTGCGCGGACCATCCAGGTTGCCCAGGTCGCGCACGTCCACACCGCGCGCCTCCAGCGCCTCCGGCAGGCCCGCCACGCGCAGCGCCTCCGGGCCAAGCCTTGCACCGCGATGGCCGGCACCCACGTCGGTGGGAACGCCAATCAACGATACGGAAATGGGATGGGCCATGGGTGCCTCCTGCGGGGGAAAAAGAAGCACAGTCTAGCCAGAGCTGTGTGACACCACTCGCGGCGGTGCAGCAGGGCCATTGCATGGCATGATGCCGCGCGGAGCCAACCGCCCTTCATGGAAGATTGCGATGTCGCCTTTCATCAATACCGCCTGGCCACGCTTTTTCATGGTCGCGCTGCCCATCGCTGCGTTTGGTTTTTTTTTCAGCAGCTCGATTGATGCGTCGCCGAACGCCTGGCTGATGCAGGCGACGCTGCTGCTGGTGCCGTTCTCGACCCTGGTATTCCTCGGGTTGGGTTGGCAGCGTCTGCGCAAAGCACACGCCGAACACCCGATTCTGAAAAGCGAGCTGCCCCGTGTGGCGACGGCATTGATCGGCAACGTGAAGCTGGCGGCGCTATGGTTCGGCCTGACCTTCGTTGGCATGTTCACCCTGATGCTGGCGTGGGTGTTGCTGTATAAGTCCTGCGGCTGAAGCCTGCCCCAACCCGCTGCGCGCTCAGCGTCCGCGGCGGCGAACCGGCGTCAGGCTCTGCACCTGGCCGTTGTTGCGCATCATGCACAGGAAGCGGCCATCGGGGTAATCGATGATCAGTTCCTGGTAATCGCTGCCCACCGGCATCTGGGTGACCAGGGCGCCCTGCGCGCCCTTGCGCACATTGCAGGCCCCCAGTGCGGTATCGCCTGACGGCGCCGGGGTGGTCACCGAAGACACATTGCGGAACACCGCGCGGCAGCCGCCATTGACCCACACCGAGTGCCGCGACAGGCCCCAGTTCTTGCCTTCCTCGCAGCGGGTGCGGCTGAGCTGGCGCACGATCTCCACATTGCCACGGGTATTCAGATCGCACGACACCTGCTGCTGGCCGGTGGATTCGCAAGTGACTTCGCGCGGTAGCGCGGCATCCCCGGTGGCAGCGTCGCCAGGGCGGGCGCTGTTTGTGGCGGGCGCGGGCGCACCACGGCTGCTGACCTGGCAGATGCCAGTGGCGCCGCCTCGGCCGGTGTAGCTGACCTGCGGCGAGCCGTCATCGTTGCGGCTGATCGACAGGGTGATGCCGCTGTTGGCATCGCGTGCTTCGAAATAGCGGTCGTTGAAACGTTTCAACGCCGTCTCGCGGCCTTGCACGTAGACCGGACCGCCTTCGTCGGCGTGCACATCGATGCCGCCCGGGCAGCTGGCGTTGAAGAACGGTACCGCGGCCATGGCTGGGACCACGAAGGCGGTGGATACCAGTGCGACGGTGAGCGACAGGGCATGGCGACGCATGTGCGGATCCCGAAGGGGCCCAGGATGGGCGTGTGGCGGCAGTATGCGGTGGAGCGCTGCGGGCTGTCCGTGAGGAATATCAATTTCCGGGTAGCGCGCGTGGGGATTCATGTCTGGTAAGGTGTTCTGGAAGCCCTGCCGGGGAAGTTAAGCCAGCTTTACTTCCTGGGCGATGAAAGGCCCTGCGACAGCAATGACGCACCAGGATTCATCGTTGGTTGCAGCCCCGCGCGAAATGTCGCTTCTGGCATTGCAATGCTCGAAACGGGCCAAACGCGATAATTCATTTTTCCTTTCAGATCACCCGATGCCATCGAAACAAACGACTGGCAGGCGGTGATTTCACGTGCGCATGATGAATCGCCACCTGCGAGGGTGGCCGGGACTTCCAAGCCCGTGTTGTCAACGATGTATACGCTTGCCAGCCGGCGTCGTCCTCCCAAGTACGGCGCCGGCTGGCAATCCGTTAGCCGATCGACGGCGGGCGGTGCGTGGGGGCCTCGTGCCCGCCGATTCGTTGACCCGGTCTTGGAAGCCACGCATCGCCCGCCACCCTCCTCGGGTGGCACCTCTGTTCCCGACGAGGATGCCCGCATGCCCAAGGCCCATCACCCGTACCTGACCGCCACCCTGGGCGAGGCTGCCCTGCGCCTGCCGCCCGAACTGGCGCAGCCGTTGGAAGCCGCTTTCGCCGCCGCCAACGAGGCCCCTGCGCCGATCAACCTGCCCGGATGCCTGCAGCGCATCCGCGCCGGTGATGCCGCCGACGGACAGCCGTGGACGGGGCCCGCCAGCACACCCGGCCAGGCCGTGGCCGCCGCACGCCGGGATCGCGCCGCAGTCGGCCTGGTGTCGTTGTTGGAGCTGTATCACGCCGCAGAGCGCGTGCGCGTGGACGGGGAAGAGAAGGACGATATCGGCGATGGCACGCGCGAAGGGCTGATGCTGGCCTGTCGGGGGCTGGCGGAGTATGTGGCGTTGCAGGTGGGCGGGGCTCAATAATGCGGAACATTGGCGTCTCCAACGCACAGATTCAACACGCCGCAACCCCGACGAACGAATCAGGCAGACCCGCTGCTGGAATGAGCACACCCTACCCAAACCTGAAACCTGTCCTCGTTGAGCTGCGGCTGGACGAAGTGGATTCGCGCGGCGGCGCTGTTGCCGAGATGATCGCCTCCACCGCGCGCCCCATGGCGCTGTCCATAAGCCCTGAACTCATGTGGTACAGCTTCGTGCTGAATGACAGAGCCATCGCCCGGATCCGTCCTGGAACGCGGGCGAATTGCACAATCTCATTCATCAATTACGAAGGTGCGAAGGAGGTGTTCACTTGTGGCACGTTGGCCGCCTTCGGAGACGGATCATCAACAAAGGGTTGATCCGCATCATCCGGTTTGATTGAACCTGTTCGCGCCGAATGCCTTGATCTGGCAACGGCAGACGCGTGAGGCATCAATGCGCAGCGTGGCACACAAGCTGCTTCGAGCCAGAATGGCCAAACGACTCCTCCTTTGCCGCGTCATTGAGTTGACTCACCGGCTTGGGACGAAAAAACCGCCGAAAGGCGGTTTTTTCATGCTTTTCCGTGCGCTTTACGTCCAGCGACGTGCCAACGCATCAAGGTCCGCACGTACGCTCATGCAGCGCTGGCATGCAGGCGCACACCCAGGGCACGAGTCACCTTCAGGATGGTCGAGAAATCAGGGCTGCGCTCGCCAGACAGGGCACGATACAGACTCTCCCGCGACAGGCCCGCCGCACGTGCGACCTTGCTCATCCCTTGGGCACGCGCGATATCGCCCAGCGCCTTGGCGATGAATGCCGAATCGCCGTCGCTTTCTTCGATGCATGCATCGAGATAGGCCGCCATTTCCTTCGGTGTATGAAGGTGTTCGGCCACATCAAATGCTTCGAGTTCAACTTTCTTCTTGATAGCCATGATGGGACAGCTCCAGTACTTCGGTATTGAGTCGTTTCGCCTACAACCAGTTCGATGCTCGCAGGGCACGCGCAATCTCCTTGGCCTTCTCTATATCGCGCTGTTGCGAACCCTTGTCGCCTCCGACCAGAAGAATCACCAACTGCCTGCCCCGCTGGGTGTAGTACACGCGGTAACCGGGTCCTGCATCGATACGCAATTCAGAAACGCCATCCGCCAGATAGCGGTGATCACCAGGATGGCCTTCAGCGAGCCGACCGATACGGGCCAGGATGCGAGCGCGTGCGGTTACGTCCTTGAGAGCGTCAATCCATGTCGCGAACTGACGGGTACGCTGGATCTTCATGGAGAAATGTAGCCTACTGGCTACATACTTTCAACAATCAGGTTCAACAATCAGGATCGCGCGCAGGGAAGTGCAGAGCGACGCATCACACGCCGCGAGGGAGAACAGCGGAGAAGGAAGGAGGGGGGGCGGGATCGGCGCCCGACTGGCCAACGCGCAGCCGCTGCAAAAAGAGATTGGCAGATGCCCATTGGTGCCGCTTATCCGAATCGAACGGATGACCTACTGTTTACAAGACAGTTGCTCTACCAACTGAGCTAAAGCGGCATGGGTGGATCACCGGCGGCAGCGCCGCGGTCCGGGGATTCTAGCGCAACCTTGCGCATTCCAGCGACCGGCTCTGTGCCGCCCCGCTGCGCTGCTGGGCCTGGGCCGGTTGCGTGCCTGCCGCCAGCTGCCCTTCCAGCCACCACTGCCCGGCGTCGCCGCTGGCGACAAGGCGCGGCTGGAAGCCGGCGGCCTGCACCGCCGCCATGCGCCGCTCGGCGCCTTCGCGGTTGCGGTACTGGCCCAGCGCCACGGCGTTGGCCTCCTCGCCTTGGCTGATGATGTAGTAGTCGCTCAGGCCAGCGGCGACGATGCGTTTCACGGTGGCCTGGGCTTCTTCGCGGTTGGCGGCGGCCGGCAGCATCACCCGGTAACGGGCACTGCCGCTGGCAGCAGGCTGTTCGCGCAGGCGCACCTGGCTGAGCAGCGTGCTGGCCTTGCCCTGCGCACTGGTAGCGGCGGCGCGGTCGGCGAACGGGCCCAGCGCGACGCAGCGCGGCGGCTCGGCGGCCGCGGGCGGGGTTGCGGGCTTCTCCGGTGCCGGGGTCGGGGTCGGTGCAGGCGGTGTTGCCGGCTTGGCAGCGGCAGCAACCGGCGTAGCCTCAGCCGCCTGCGGCTTGGCAATCTCCGGCTTGGCCGGGGCGGCGGGCGCCGGCGTTACAGCCACGGCCGTCTTCTCCGCCGGTTCGCGCTCCATCAACGGCGCGGTCGGCGCGGCGGCCGTGGCTTCGGCGGCCGCAGCGGCATCCACGCCACCGGGCACCCAGCGCAGCTCGGCCACGCCGGCGGGTTGCGGCGGCGGCGCAGGCTTCTGCGGTGCATCGCGCAGCAGCCACCAGCAGGCGACGCCAAGATTGAGGATGGCCAGTACGACGATCAGGGCACGGGTCAGCATGCGCGGATACTAGCCTGCGGGCTGGTGCACCGCCCAGCGGGCGAGGCCATCCAGCACCAGCGAGGGGTGGTAGTCGGCGCCAGGCAGCAACGGCATCAGCGCCGGTGCGCCGCCACCATGCACCAGCAGCGAGGGCGCAACGCCCAGCAGCGTGTGCGCCTGCTGTGCGCTGCGTTCGATCAGTGCCACGGCCGCACCATCGCAGCCGGAGGCGAGCGCGTCGGCGGTGTCGTTGGCGAATTCGCTGTAGTCACCGCCGGTAGCCGGCAGCTGCACCGCGCGGGCATGCAGTGCTTCGCGCATGGTGGTGGGCGATGCGGAAATGCGGCCACCGTGGTGCTGGCCGTCGGCGTCGAGCAGATCAATCGTCAGTGCGGTGCCCACCCCGACCACCAGCACCGGGCGCTGCGCCTTGGCCGCGGCCAGCAGGGCCAGGAAGCGGTCCACACCGAATTTTTCGGGCTTGGCATAGGCAATGCGCACACCGGCGCATTCGGCGCTGGTACGCACCACGTGCACGTGCTCGAAGCGACGCTGCAGCTGGTCCAGCATCGCGCTGGTCAGCGACGGTGCGGCCACGCTGGCCACGAACGCGGTGGTGCCGCTGGGCAGGCTGTGCGGCGGCTGTCCGGCCATGCCTTCGGCGCCATGCGCCCAGGCCTGCACGTCACCGGCACGGTCACCCTGCAACGGCGCGAACTTGAAGCGCGAGTTGCCGAGGTCGAACAACCAATCGCTCATGCCGCCCTCACGCTGACTTCGCCGGCGTGCAGCAGGCGCTCACGGCCATCGATGCGCACGCGCAAGGCGCCGTCATCAGCCAGGCCGAGTGCGGTGCCATGCTGCCACTGCCCTTCCAGTTCCACCCGTACTTCGCGACCGGCCAGCATGTCGAACGCGGCGTAGCGCGGCAGGAAGGGAGCGAGGCCTTCGCGATCGAATTCTTCCAGTGCCGGCAGCAGGCGCGCCAGCACGGCAGCAACCACCACGTTGCGGTCCACCGGCTTGCCGGCCAGCGTGTCCAGGTCCACCCACGGCTGGGTGATCTGCTCGGCGAAGGACGGCGGCATGTGCGTGTTGATGCCGATGCCGATCACCGCGCGCGCCGGGCCGGCGTATTCGCCACCGCCTTCTGCGAGCAGGCCGACCAGCTTGCGGCCATCGACCAGCAGGTCGTTCGGCCACTTCAGCTGCGCCTGGGTGTAGCCCAGGTCGTGCAGCGCTTCGGCCACGGCGATGCCGGCCACCAGGCTCAGCCCGGCCAGGCGACCGAGGCCACCGGAAAACAGCCGCAGCACCGACAGGTAGATATGCGCGGCCAGCGGCGACGCCCACGTACGGCCGCGACGGCCGCGGCCGCCGGTCTGGCGCTCGGCCAGCAGGACGCTCACCCCGCGCTGGGGCGCGCTGCAACGCAGCAATTCGGCGTTGGTCGAGTCCACTGTCCAGGCGACCTGCAGGTCGTGCAGCAGGGCTTGGACGCCGGCAGGCAGGCCGGCACGGATCGCGTCCGGGTCCAGTAGGTCGACCGGGCGGGTCAGGCCATAGCCCTCACCTGCACGCCCCTCGATGTCTACACCGGCGGCTCTAAGTCCTTGAATACGCTTCCAAATGGCCGCCCGGGTCTGGCCCAGCTCACGGGCCAGGGCGTCGCCGGAGAGGCGACCGGCAGCGAGTTTGGCCAGCAATTGGCGGTCGTCCACGGCAGCTTCCACGAAGTCAGGAAGGAATTATGCGGGAAAGCCGCCAGCGGCGCCCGCCACGCTGGGTTCCGCGGGGGCTTCCAACGGGGCGCCGGGTTCGGGCTAGAATCGGGAACTCACCTTCCCTTAACGTGGATGTCGTCAATGCGCCGTTATGCCCATTGCCTGATCCTGCTGACGATGCCCTTCGCGGCGTCTGCGACGGCAGCGCTGGACGACAGCCGCGGCGCCTGCGTGTCCTCCAACGGCGATGCCGCTTCGCAGCGTGCACCGACCGCGACCGCTTCGGCCGCCACCACCAAGCCGGCACCGGTCCGCCCGGCAGCCAGCACCAGCACGGGCGGCGGTGGCAGCGATGACGACGTGCTGCAGCGCATCCGCGCGCCGAAGTGGCACAGCTACCTGCCGGGAATGTTCCGCTGATCAAGTCGTTGCTGCAGTGGCTGCGGCCTGCGCCGCGGCCGATCGACGATGCACAGTGGGATGAGGCCTGCCGCCGTGCGGCTTGGCTGCACGGTCTGGACGACGATCGCCGCGCGCGATTGCGCCTGCTGGCCACGCGCTTCCTGCACGAGAAGACCATTACCCCGATCGGCGAGCTGCAGCTGGAGGCCGGCGATGGCGTGCTGCTGGCGGCACTGTGCTGCCTGCCGCTGCTGGAGTTCGGTGAGGTGGGTCTGGAAGGCTGGTCGCAGCTGATCGTCTACCCCGATGCATTCCGCGTACATCGCAGCCACATGGATGCGGCCGGCGTACTGCATGAGTGGGATGACGAACTGATTGGCGAGTCGTGGGACAGCGGTCCGTTGATCCTGTCGTGGGCCGATGTGCAGGCCGACCTGGCGACGCCGCACGAGGGCTACTGCGTGGCGGTGCACGAGATGGTGCACAAGCTGGATGCGCTGGATGGTGCGATGGACGGCACGCCGCCACTGCCGCGCGAGTGGCAGCGCGAGTGGGCAGCCACCTTCCAGCGTTCCTACGATGCCTTCTGCGCGCAGGTGGATGCCGGCGAGGAGACGTTGATCGACCCGTACGCGGCCGAGGCGCCGGAAGAGTTCTTCGCGGTGGCCAGCGAGTATCACTTCTCGGCACCGGATCTGCTGCAGCAGGCGTTGCCGGAGGTGGCCGCGCAGCTGCAGCGGTTCTATGGCGAGCCGCCAAAGTTCGAAACACGGTAGTGCCGGCCGCTGGCCGGCAACCTCATGATCTTAGATGGCATTGCTTGGTTGCCGGCCAGCGGCCGGCACTACCGATCAACGAAGCTTACGGCCCTGGCGGCAAACGCACTTCGAAACGGGCGCCGCCCAGTTCGCTGGAACGGCCGACGGCCAGTTCGCCGCGGTAATCCTTGATCAGGTCCTGCACGATCGACAGGCCGATGCCGTGGCCCTGCACGCGCTCGTCGCCACGCACGCCACGCTGCAGCACCTTGCCGATGTCGTCCGGGGCGATACCCGGGCCATCGTCGTCCACCGCCAGCAGCAGGCCAGCGCGGCGCGCGTTCGGTGCCGGCAGCGGCTGCGCGGTCAGCAACACGCGGCGGTTGGCCCACTTGAAGGCGTTTTCCAGCAGGTTGCCAAGCAGTTCCTGCAGATCGCCCGGTTCGCCGTGGAAGCGTGCGGCCGGATCGATGTCGAACTCGCACAGCACGCCCTTGGAGGCGTAGACCTTCTCCAGGCCACGTACGATTTCCTCAGCGTTGGACTCGATCGGCAGCGGCGCGGAGAACAGCTTGTGGCCCGACGACGCAGCACGTGCCAGCTGGTACGAAACCAGGTTGTTCATGCGCTGCAGCTGCACGTCCAGCTCCTCGCGCAGCGCGCCATCGCCCGCGCCGCTGTCCATCTGCGTGCGCAGCACCGCAATGGGCGTCTTCAGGCTGTGTGCCAGGTCGGCCAGGGTGTTGCGCTGGCGCTCGAGGTTCTCGCGCTCGCTTTCAATGAAGGCGTTGATGCTGTCGGTCAGCGGTTCCAGCTCGCGCGGGTGGCGCTCGCTCATGCGCTCGGTCTCGCCGCGCTGCACTTTGGTCAGCTCGGTGATCACCCGACGCAGCGGACGCAGGCTCCACTGCAGGATGACGGTCTGCAGCAGCAGCAGGATCAGGCCGATGCCGCCCAGGTAGAACCAGACACGGCCGCGGAACACGCGCAGCTGCGCGCCCAGCGCGCGCGAGTCTTCCATCACATAGATGGTGTACGGGAATTCGGTGGCCGGGTCGGCGTCGGCATCCCACACCAGGCCCAGGCCATAGCGGTACACCGAGCCCTGGCTGCCGTCGATCTGGATCATCGGCAGCGGGCCTTCGAACACTTCCTGGCGCGGCGCCAGCAGGCCGCCGCCGACGGTGGGCAGCATCGGGCCTTCGGCGGACATCGAATTGCCCTTGCCGTGCGGCATCACCACCTGCAGGTACAGGCCACTGCCCGGCACGTCGAAGCGCGAATCCGGCGGCTGCTCGCGGATGTACAGCGAGCGGTCGCGGGTGAAGTCGATGCCGGCCGCGTAGGCGGTGGCGTAGTTCTTCAGGCGCTCACGCAGGTTCGCCTTCGCCGTATCGGCGAAGGCGGCGTCGAGCGCGTAACCGGCCAGGGCCAGGAACGCGACCAGACCCACGGACGCGGCAAGCATCTGGCGCGCCTGCAGGGAGCGCGGCCGCCAGCGTCGGAAGAACCACAGACGGCCGGACATCATGGTCTCGCCAGGCTGAGCCGGCTCAGCCCTCGTTGCGCGGAATCGCGAAACGGTAGCCGCGACCGCGCACGGTCTCGATCGGCTTCAGTTCGCCATCCGGGTCCAGCTTCTTGCGCAGGCGGCCGATGAAGACCTCCAGCACGTTCGAGTCGCGGTCGAAGTCCTGCTGGTAGATGTGCTCGGTGAGGTCGGCCTTGGAGACCAGTTCACCGGCGTGCATCATCAGGTACTCCAGCACCTTGTATTCGTAGCTGGTCAGGTCGACATTGCTGCCGGCCACGCTGACGGTCTGCGCAGCCAGGTCCAGAGCGACCGGGCCGCATTCCAGGGTCGGCTTGCTCCAGCCGGCGGCGCGGCGCAGCAGCGCGTTGACGCGGGCCAGCAGCTCTTCGACGTGGAACGGCTTGACCAGGTAGTCGTCGGCGCCCTGCTTCAGGCCTTCGACCTTGTCCTGCCAGCTCGAACGCGCGGTCAGGATCAGCACCGGGAACTTCTTGCCTTCGTCACGCAGGGCCTTGATCAGCTCCATGCCCGACATCTTGGGCAGGCCGAGGTCGATGATGCCGACATCGAACGGAACTTCGCGCCCCATGTAGAGGCCTTCCTCGCCGTCCTGCGCAGCATCGACGGCAAAGCCTTCGCGCTTGAGCCGGGCTGCCAGGGTCTCACGCAGCGGGGCTTCGTCTTCGACCAGAAGGATACGCATGAACTCTCCCTAGTGTCCTGGGTGTGGCCCGGAGGCCTGTGGGGTACGGGTTGATAGCGACAACTATCCCTGTTCAGGGGTTATCGCCGCGTAGTGATGACATATCCGACCGCGGCGTGCGCGGCTGTGAACGCGACGGTGCGGGGTCGTCCATGTAGCGGACCCGGCCCCGGTCGTCCATGTACTTCACCCGGTTGATGTCACGCCCATCGAACGGCACGCGCTCGGCGCCGAGGATGTGGCCGCCGGTGGTGCGCTGCACGCGGCGCACGGCATCGGACAGCGAGCGCTCGTCGCCACGGCCACCGCGCTCGCCCCGCTCCATCATCTCCGCGCGCCCCTGATCGCCACGCGGCGGCTGTTGCGCCAGCGCCGAAGACAGCGGCGCAGCCGCCAGCACCACGCAGGTGGCCAGGGCAATGCGGCGATGGAAGGGAGCGGAAGACATCGATGCGATCCTAGCCGAGCACGGCGATTCGTTCAAAAGTCGTAAATCCGGGAGCCGGGTTCGGGACCCGGCGCTTTACAAATCCTTTGCAAATTCTTGGTTTGGGGCAGTGAATCCGGTCTGAACTTTTCCGGCCCTGCGCTCGCGTCGTTCATCTAGGTGAACATTCGGGACGAATCGCCGCCCCTTGTCAAGTCAGGACCGTGACCGACGTCACGCTGCGGCGCGATCAGCTTCGCGTTCGGTGACCGCCAAGGCCTGTTCGATCAAGCTCCAGCCGGCGCCCGGGCGGTGTGCGCCCTCGCTCAGCACCTGGCGGAAGGCGCGACCACCGGGCTGGCCATGGAACAGGCCGAGCAGGTGGCGGGTGATGTGCTTCAGCGCCAGGCCTTCGCGCAGCCGCGCCTCGATGTAGGGGCGCATCGCGCGCAGCAGGTCACCACGTGCCTGTAGCGGGGCGCCGGTGTGCAGCGCCTCCAGCTGATGCAGCAGATAGGGGTCGTGATAGGCCGCCCGGCCCAGCATCACGCCATCGACGTGCGCGGCCTGCGCCTGTACCGCCTCGATGCTGGCCAGGCCACCGTTGATCACCACCGGCAGTGCCGGGCGCTCCTGCTTCAGGCGGTAGGCCCAGTCGTACTTCAGCGGCGGAACCTCGCGGTTCTCCTTCGGCGACAGGCCCTTCAGCCACGCGTTGCGCGCATGCACCACCACCATCGCCGCACCAGCGGCGACCTGGCGGTCGACGAAGCTGGCAAACACGTCGTAGTCGTTGTCCTCGTCCACGCCCAGGCGGCACTTCACCGTTACCGGGATGTCGACCGCATCGACCATGGCCGCCACGCACTCGGCCACCAGTACCGGCTCGCGCATCAGGCAGGCGCCGAAACGCCCGGCCTGCACGCGGTCGGACGGGCAGCCGCAGTTGAGGTTGACCTCGTCGTATCCCCACTCGGCGGCAATGCGCGCAGCCTGCGCCAGCAGGGCCGGATCGCTGCCGCCAAGCTGCAGCGCCAGCGGCTGTTCGCTGCGGTCGAAGCCGAGCAGGCGCTCGCGGTCGCCGTGGATGACCGCGTTGGCGTGCACCATCTCCGTGTACAGGCGTGCACCCGGCGCCAGCACGCGATGGAACACGCGGCAATGGCGGTCGGTCCAGTCCATCATCGGGGCAACGGACAGGCGCAGGGAATCAGCGTAACGGGCGGTGGCGGACGTCATCGGGGTGTTGATCGTGGAGACTGGCATTGCCAGTGAGATCAATAGTTTACACCGCTCGGCTGAATGGCGGCGGCTGGCGCCCGGATAGCGGGGCGCCCGGGCCCGAGGGCCGTCCGCAGGCCGGGCGGCGCCACCCCACAATGACGGGCAACCGGTCACAGTTGTCGCGATTCGTTGACGACGACGAAATATTGACGCCGTTATAGTCCGTCGCTCGCAATGGATTGGACGTGTGGAGCAGATGATGCAGCACAAGCGTTTGAGCAGGACCCTCGCCACCGCGCTGGCGGTCGCCGTACTGGCCATCGGCACGGCAACCGCAGCACCGGCTGCCACCGGGCTGAGCCCGACCTTCACCACCTGCCGTGACAAGGCACAGGGTGCGATCGAGCAGGCCGCCTGCCTGACCTCGGAAAGCGCGCGCCAGGACCAGCGCCTGAACCAGGCCTACCGCCAGCTGCAGGCAAAGCTGAGTGGCGCAAAGAAGACCAAGCTGGTGAATGCCCAGCGCGCGTGGCTGCAGTCGCGCAGCCGCGATAGCGAACTGGATACCGCGCTGTACGACGATTCGCAGCCCGGCAACCTGCAGGGCGAGCTGAACGATGTGATGCGCCTGAGCGCGCGTGCCGACCAGCTGCAGAAGTATCTGCAGCTGCTGGACTGACCCTTGAGGGGCAAACCCTCTGACTGCACAAGGATGTAAGACATGCCAACCAACATCGATACCCATGATCTCGATGCCACCTCCGGCGCCGTGTATTTCGCCGTCGGCCGTGGTACCGAAGGGGGTCCCGCCTCCTACCATCTGGCCATCGCCGGCATCACCCAGGGCGTGACCGAACCGCACTGGGGCACGGTGAACAAAGTCGCGCAGAACAGCGGTTACAGCCTGGGCGCGATCCAGGTCGACTTCGGCCAGCGCGGCGAGTGGGCGCTGGGCGCCATCGACGGCCACGCACTGAAGGCGGGCGAGACGACCTATGTCGACGCCGTGATCGATCAGGCCAGCACCTATGCCAAGGCGCACAACCTGCCCTTCACCCAGGACCACGCCGACCTGCGCCGCGACCTGCTCAGCCACGGCAATGGCCTGAGCGGGCGCAGCTCGATCCAGTTCATCGATACCAACACGCGCGACAGCATCAACGCCTGGGCCGGTTCGGCCGAGGGCAAGCAGTGGATCCACGCGAACATCGACTACCCGCAGGTGCGCAACGCCACCCGGATCGGCATGGCGATGGTGGACGCACACGGCAGCGGCATCGCCGAGGAAAACCGCTTCGAAGCGATCAGCCTGATCGCCAAGACCGCCAACCAGTTGCCCAGCCAGCTGCCCAAGCTGCAGAAGGTGCTGGAAGAAGGCGGTGACTACGAGGCGCTGCGCGCGAAGGCCGGGCAGATCCGCGAGACCTACCAGTACTTCGACGCGCCCAAGGCCGGCGACATCGCCGTGCGCTACGAAAATGCCTACGCCAACAACAAGGACGCAATGGACCGCGCCCATGCCAAGGTCAGCAGCCGCGACTACTCGCCCGCCGGTGAGCACAACGATGCGGACATCAAGGTGGCGCTGGACCAGATCGGCGCACCGCGCCAGCAGGCCGGTTCGCAGACGTTGAAGGAAGGGTCCAGCGGCCGTGACGTGCTGAAGCTGGAGAGCAATCTGGTCACGCTGGGCTATGCCAGTGCTGGCGGCCAGCAGACGCTGAATCCGGACCGGCGCTTCGATGCCACCACCCGCAAGGCGGTGGAAGACTTCCAGCGCGCGCACAACCTGGACCCGGTGGACGGCAAGGCCGGGCCAGCCACGCTGGCCGCGATCGACCGCGACGCGCGCGAACTCCAGGGCAACCTGGCCGCGCTGGGGCTGACCGACGCCAAGGGCCAGGCCATCGGCAGCGATGGCTATCTGGGCGGTGGCAGCCGCCATGCGATCAACGCTTTCCAGCAGCAGCATGGCCTGCCAGCGACCGGCATTGCCGATGCGGAAACCCGCCAGGCGCTGGCCAATGAAGTGCAGCAGCGTGCGCAGGCACAGGGCAGCACCCCGGAACAGCAGGCCGCGGCCGAGCCTGCGCGCGAGACGGTGTACCCGATGTCCGACCCGCGCAGCCCGCAGAACTGGCTGTACACCGAGACCCTGGTGCAGGTGAAGTTCGCCGAGGAAGCGCGTGGCCTGCCCTCCGGCGAGCACAGCGAGAAGCTGGCCGCTGCGCTTACCGTGGAAGCTGCACGTGCCGGCCTGTACCGGGTTGATCGCGTTGAGCTGAACCAGGATGGCTCGATGGCGCGCGCGGTGCAGGCCAATGCACTGCACGACGAAAGCGCGTTGAACCGCAATACCGCGCCGGTATCGACGGCAGACGCGATGCGCCAGAGCGTGCAGGAAAACAGCGAGCGGGCATTGCAGGTGAGCGATCAGCAGCGCGAGCAGCAGAAGATCGACCAGCAGACCCAGCAGCACGGCCCGCGGGCCATGATGGCGTAAGAGAGCGGGCCAACCGGCCCGTGAGTGCCATTGCCTTGCTCACCCCTCGTCGGCTTGAGGCCGACGAGGGCGTTGGTTGAGGTGCGTCGAGGATTGTCGCAAATGCGAGGTCTTGCGTCCCCCGGAGCGTGCCCACGCTTCGAGGGAGTCGGCCTCGAGGTGTAGCCGATCCGGTTTGATCGCGTCGACGCTTTGACGACAGATAAGTCCGTCCGGAGCTTTCCCCAAGTGATCAGTACCCGCCATCCATAGGCGGTCTGCTTCTTGAAACACTGCCGCCTCAGGCGGTCAGGTCTCACGGGTGGGCGTCGCGCAGATCAATCTGTACCCTCGGCGTCACGTGCTGGTAATCGAACACCGCACCCAGATGGCCGGCCGAGGCAAGGAACACCTGCCCACGCACGCGGTAGACCTGCGTGTCACCGGCATCGTAGCGCTGCATATCCAGCATGCGGCCGAGGAATCGATGACCATGTTGGCCACGCCCTGGGCGACGCATTCGCGGTCACGCTCGCTGGGCATCTCGGCGATGTCCTCGACGTTCTGCGACGATGCCGGACAGCGGAAGGCAGCGAAGCATGCCGCCGCTCTACAATCGGGCCATGGCCACCCACCGCCCGCAGTTCTTCGACCCCGCCACCGAACAGGGCGTGCTGCGCCTGTCGATCGCCGCCTCGCTGCTGCTGGCCGCCGCCGCAGTGGTATTCGGCCTGCTGGCCAATTCCTCGCTGATCATCTTCGACGGCATCTACGGCCTGATCGATGTGGTCATGACCTGGCTGTCGCTGCTGGTGGCACGCCTGATCGCGCTGTCCACCCAGACCGATGCGCTGCAGTCGAGGCTCAACCAGCGCTTCACCATGGGTTTCTGGCACCTTGAGCCGATCGTGCTGGGGGTCAGCGGCACGCTGATGATCGGTGCGGCACTGTATGCCCTGGTCAATGCGGTGGATGCACTGATGTCCGGGGGCCGCCACATTGCGCTGGGCCCGGCCATCGCCTTCGCCGGGCTGTCGATCGTCGGCGAAGGCGCGCTGGCCTGGTTCATCCTGCGCGCCAACCGCCGCATCGGCTCGGAGTTCATCGCACTGGATGCGAAGAACTGGGTGATCGCGGCCAGCATGTCGGCCTGCTACCTGCTGGCCTTCCTCGGCGGCGTGCTGGTGCAGGGCACGTCCTGGGCCTGGGTCGGGCCGTACATCGACCCGGCCATCCTTGCCTTCGTCTGCGTGCTGGTGATGATCGCCCCGCTCGGCACCGTGCGCCGGGCGCTGGCCGGCATCCTGCTGGTCACCCCGCCGGAGCTGCAGGCGCACGTGGATGCCGTGGCACGCGCGATCGTGGCCAAGCATGGCTTCGTCGAGCACCGCAGCTACGTGGCGCAGGTGGGGCGAGGCGAGCAGATCGAGCTGTTCTTCGTGGTTCCGGAAAACGACCCGCCGCGGCCGCTGGTGGAATGGGACCAGCTGCGCGACGAGATCGGCGACGCGCTGGGCGAGGCCTCGCCGGACCGCTGGTTGACCATCATGTTCACCACCGACCGCGAGTGGACGATCTAGGCCAACAGGACGATCGATCAAGTTTTTCGTACGCCCTGCAACCCAACGTACGCGGAAAGCGGGCAAAGTAGGCTCCAACGCAGTACCCACCCACTGACCAGGAGCATCCCGATGTCCATCGAAAAGGTTCTGTACACCGCCCAGGCCACCTCCACCGGCGGCCGTGAAGGCCGTTCCGTCTCGTCCGACAACGTGCTGGACATCCAGCTGTCGACCCCGCGCGAGCTGGGCGGCGCCGGTGGCCCGGGCACCAACCCCGAACAGCTGTTCGCCGCCGGCTATTCGGCCTGCTTCCTGGGCGCGCTGAAGTTCGTGGCCGGCCAGGCCAAGGTCGCGCTGCCGGCCGACACCACCGTGACCGGCAAAGTGGGCATCGGCCAGATCCCGACCGGCTTCGGCATCGAAGCCGAGCTGACCATCAACGTGCCGGGCGTGCCGCGCGAGCAGGTGGAAGAACTGGTGCAGAAGGCGCACATCGTGTGCCCGTACTCCAACGCCACCCGCGGCAACATCGACGTGACGCTGATCGTTGCCTGATGGGGTGCTGCCGGCCAGCGGCCGGCACTACCAACGTAAAGAGCAAAAAAATGGGCGGATGCCAGTCGAAACCGAACATCCGCCCATCCCACCTTCGTTGTCCCACAGGGGGGCATGAGGTTGCCGGCCAGCGGCCGGCACTACCAGGTCATTTTTCGCTGGTGATGAGCTGCACGACGCTGGAGAAATCCAGCTTGCCGCGGCCGGCCTGGTGGTTCATCGAGTACAGGTTGCGGGCCACTTCGCCCAGCGGAATCGAGGCACCGACACTCATCGCCGCTTCCACCGCCAGGCCCATGTCCTTCAGCATCAGATCGCTGCCGAAACCGCCGCTGTAACCGCGCGACGCAGGCGCGTTTTCCAGCACGCCCGGCCACGGGTTGCACACTTCGGTGGCCCAGCTGCGGCCGGTGCTGACCGCCATCATCTGCGACAGCACCTTCGGGTCCAGGCCGTGCGCCACGCCCAGCGCGATGGCTTCACCGGTCACCGCCATGATCACGCCCAGCGCCATGTTGTTGCACAGCTTGGCGACCTGGCCGGCGCCGCTGGCGCCGACATGGAAGATGTTCTTGCCCATCGCCTGCAGCACCGGGCGCGCGCGTTCCAGCGCGTCCTCTTCGCCACCGACGATGAAGGTAAGGGTGCCGGCCTGGGCACCGGCGGTACCGCCGGATACCGGCGCGTCGATCATCTGCAGGCCACGTGCGGCAGCGGCTTCGGAGACCTTGCGCGCGCTGGCCGGGGCAATGGTGCTGCAGTCGATGACCAGTGCACCCGCCGGAATCGCGGCGAGGATGCCGTCATCGCCCAGATACACGCCTTCGACGTGGCGGCTGGCCGGCAGCATCGAGATCACCACTTCGGCATCTGCCAGGGTGTCGCGTGCCGACGACGCAGCGCTGGCACCGGCGTCAACGGCGGCCTGCACCGCGGCCGGGACCAGATCGAACACGCGCACGCTGTGGCCGTTCTTGACCAGATTGGCGGCCATCGGGCCACCCATGTTGCCCAACCCGATGAATGCAATGCGGCTCATGCAAGGCTCCTTTCAACAAGGGGAGTGCCCAGGTCGGCCAGCGGATGCGCGGCGGCGGCCCAGGGGGAAGCGAAGAAGGTGTCGGCCCACGCGCCGGTGGCCTCGGCCAGGGTGGCCGGGTTCCACTGCGGATTGCGGTCCTTGTCGACCAGCAACGCGCGGATGCCTTCGGCGAAATCACCGTGGGCGGCGCAATGCAGGGCGACGATGTACTCCAGGCGATAGATCGCGGCCAGATCCTGGCCGGCACTGCGGCGCTGCAGTTCGTACGCCAACCGTGCCGAACCGGGTGCACCGGCGGCGAGAGTCTTCTGTGCGGCCTGCAACCAGGCGTCGTCGGTCTGCAGGCCGGCAATGCGCGCCACGATGGCCTGCAGGTCATCGCCTTCGCACAGCGCCTCGACCTGCGCCGCATTGGCCAGCAACGGGCCGGTGGCGGCGTCGCTGGCGTGCGACTGCAGCAGATGGGTCAGGCGTTCGTGGTTGTGTGCGGCATCGCCCGACCAGGCCACCTGCAGCAGCGCATCGAACACCGCGCTGCGGCGTTCTTCTGCCACGTGCACGTCGGCCAGGCCGGCGTAGATAGCGTCGCCCGGGTTGAGCAGCGCGCCGGTCAGCGCCAGGAACAGGCCGCCCTTGCCCGGTACGCGCGGCAGCAGCCAGCTGCCACCGACATCGGGGAACAGGCCAACGGTGATTTCCGGGAAGGCCAGCTTGGAGCGCTCGCTGACCACGCGGTGGCTGGCGCCGGACATCAGGCCGATGCCGCCGCCCATCACGATGCCATGGCCCCAGCACAGGATCGGCTTGGCGTAGGTGTGGATGAGATGATCGACGCGGTACTCGACGTCGAAGAACTCGGCGGCGTAGTCGTTCTCGCGGATGTCGCTGCAGCCGGCCTCGCGGAAGGCGACCATGCTCTTGTACAGGCTGTGCAGGTCGCCGCCGGCGCAGAACGCCTTCTCACCGGCACCCTGCAGCACCACCATGGCGATGCCGTCGTCATCGGCCCAGGCATTCAGCTGCTTCAGCAGCAGGTGCGCCATCGGCAGCGAGAAACCATTGAGCGTACGCGGCGCATTGAGCGTGGCGATGCCGATGCGCGCGCCGTTGCCGGCCACGCGCTCCTCGAACAGCACCGGTGCGTCGTCGGCAACGGTGTCGGTGCTCATGCGTTCTTCCACTGCGCGGTGCGCTTTTCCAGGAAGGCGGTCACGCCCTCGACCTGGTCGGCGGTGTCGAACAGGTCGACGAAGGCTTCACGCTCGGCCACCAGCGCCGAGGCGTGGGTGCCGGTGCGGGTGGACTGCACCAGGGTCTTGCAGGCGGCGATGCTGGTCGGGCTCTGCTTGCCGGCCTTCTTCGCCCATTCCAGGGCCAGTGCCTTGGCTTCGCCCTTGCCGACCTTTTCTTCGGCCAGGCCAATGCGCAGTGCGGTCTCGGCATTGATGCGCTCGCCCAGCAGGATCATGCGCTTGGCCCAGCCCTCGCCGACCAGGCGCGGCAGGTTCTGGGTGCCACCGGCACACGGCAGCAGGCCGACGGTGGCCTCCGGCAGCGCGACCTGGGCGTGGTCTTCAATGATGCGCAGGTCGCAGGCCAGTGCGCATTCCAGGCCACCGCCCATGGCGTAGCCGTTGATCGCGGCGATCGACACGCCACGGAAACCGGACAGCGCTTCGAAGGCTTCACCGAAGCGGCGCGCGGCCTCGCGTGCAGCGGCCTTGTCGCCGGAGGCGAACTGGTTGAGGTCGGCACCGGCGGAGAAGAACTTCTCGCCGTCACCGGTGATCACCAGCGCGTAGATGTCGCGGTCTGCGTTGAGCGCGCCCACCAGGTCGCGCAGCGCCGACAGGCTGTGCACGGTCCAGGTGTGCGCCGGCGGGTTGTTCAGGGTGACCACGGCGGTGTGGCCATCGACCTCCACCTTCAGGCCCACGTGCTCCTGGGTACGCCAATCCTTCATCGCAGTTCCTCTTCGGTGTTGAGCAGGTGACGGGCAACGATCACCCGCATGATCTCGTTGGTGCCTTCCAGGATCTGGTGCACGCGGCAGTCACGCAGCAGGCGCTCGATCGGGTATTCGCGGATGTAGCCGTAGCCGCCGTGGATCTGCAGCGCTTCGTTGCAGACGTTGAAGCCGGCATCGGTGGCGAAGCGCTTGGCCATCGCGCACCACACGTTGGCGTCGCTGGCACCGGCATCGAGCTTGCGCGCGGCGGTGTGCACCATCTGCCGGGCGGCGACCAGCTGGGTGACCATGTCGGCCAGCTTGAACTGCAGCGCCTGGAACTCGGCCAGCGCCTTGCCGAACTGGCGGCGCTCGCCCATGTAGCGGCGCGCGGCATCCAGCGCACCCTGCGCGGCGCCCAGCGAGCAGGCGGCGATGTTGATGCGGCCGCCGTCCAGGCCCTTCATCGCCAGCTTGAATCCGCCGCCTTCCTCTCCCAGAAGGTGGCTGACCGGCACGCGGACGTTTTCGAAGGTGATGCCACGGGTGGGCTGGCTGTTCCAGCCCATCTTCTCTTCCTTGCGGCCGAAGCTGATGCCCGGCAGGTCCGACGGCACCGCAATGGCGCTGACACCGCCGGCACCGGCACCACCGGTGCGCGCCATCACCACCAGCAGCTCGGTGGCACCGGCGCCGGAAATGAAGGCCTTGGAGCCATTCAGCACATAGAAGTCGCCATCGCGCACGGCGGTGGTCTTCAGCGACGCCGCATCGGAACCCGCACCCGGTTCGGTCAGGCAGTACGAGGCCAGCTTGAGGCCCGAGGACAGATCGGTGCCCCACGCATCGCGCAGGGCCGGCTGGCCCCACTTGGACACCATCCACGAGGCCATGTTGTGGATGCTGATGTACGCCGCGGTCGACGGATCGACGTTGGCGAGCTCCTCGATGACGACGGCGGCGTCCAGTCGGCTCAAGCCGCTGCCGCCCACTTCCGGGTCCATGTACAGACCGCAGAAGCCCAGTTCACCGGCCTTGGCGATCGCCTCGCGCGGAAAGATGCCCTCCGCATCCCATCGCGCGGCGTGCGGCGCCAGTTCGGCCTGTGCGAAGTCGCGCGCCGCCTCGCGGTACGCCTGCTGCGCTTCTTCCAGTTCCGTCGTCATCGAGTGGCTCATGGCTGCTCCTGCCGTTACTTCAGGCTGATCGTGGTGTTGACGCCGTGGCTCAGCGTCTCGTCATCGAACCAGCGCGCGGTGACCGTCTTGGTCTGGGTGTAGAACAGCACCACCTGCTTGCCGTACGGGCCCAGGTCACCCAGCTTGGAGGCGCGCGAACCGGTGAACGAGAACAGCGGCACCGGCACCGGGATCGGCACGTTGATGCCGACCTGGCCGACGTCGATGTCTTCCTGGAACTTGCGCGCGGCCGCGCCGGACTGGGTGAACAGTGCGGTGCCGTTGCCGTTCGGGTTGCTGTTGACCATCGCGATGGCGTCTTCCAGCGTTTCCGCTTCAAGGATGACCAGCACCGGCCCGAAGATTTCTTCCTGGTAGATGCGCATGTCGGTGGTGACACCGGCAAAGATGGTCGGGCCGACGAAGTTGCCCTTCTCGAAACCATCGACCTGCGGCTTGCGGCCATCCAGCACCAGCTTGGCGCCCTGCTCCACGCCCGAGGCGATCAGGCCTTCCACGCGCTCGCGGGCGCTGCAGGAAATGACCGGGCCGACGTCGGTACCGGACACGGTGCCGGCGCTGACCTTCAACGTCTTGGCCTTTTCGACCAGGTCCTGCACCCAGTTGCGCGCCTCACCGACCAGCACCAGGGTGGAAGCGGCCATGCAGCGCTGGCCCGCAGCACCAAAGGCGGCACCGACCATCGCGTTGAGGGTCTGTTCCTTGTTGGCGTCCGGCAGCACCACGGCGTGGTTCTTGGCGCCCATCATGCACTGCACGCGCTTGCCGGCCAGCGAGGCACGATTGTAGACGTGGGTGCCGACGCGGGTGGAACCGACGAACGACACGGCCTTGATGTCCGGGTGGTCGCAGATCGCGTTGACCACTTCCTCGCCGCCGTGGACGACGTTCAGAACGCCCTTCGGAATGCCGGCTTCCAGGGCAAGCTCGACCAGGCGCATGGTGACCATCGGGTCCTGCTCGGACGGCTTGAGGATGAAGGTGTTGCCCGTTGCAATCGCCATCGGGAACATCCACAGCGGGATCATCGCCGGGAAGTTGAACGGGGTGATGCCAGCGCACACGCCCAGCGGCTGCATGATCGTGTAGGTGTCCACGCCATTGGCCACGTTGTTGGCCAGCTCGCCCAGCTGCAGGTTGCCGATGGCGGCAGCGTGCTCGACCACTTCCAGGCCACGGAACACATCACCTTCGGCGTCCGGCAGGGTCTTGCCCTGTTCGGCGGTGAGGATGTGGGCCAGCTCGCTCATGTTCTCGCGGATCAGCTGCTGGTACTTCAGGAAGATGCGCGCGCGGGTACCGATCGGGGTCTTGCGCCAGGTCTTGAAGGCTTCCTTGGCGGCGGCGACGGCGGCGTCCACTTCGCCGGTGGTGGCGAACGGCACCTTGGCCAGCACGTCCTGGGTGGCCGGATTGATCACGTCCTGCCAGTGGGAGGTGGCCGATTCAACGAACTGGCCATCGATCAGCATGCGGATACGGGGCGCTGCAACAGTCATGACGACAATCCCACGGGGTGCGAAAGATGCTTGGCATTATTCACAGCACCCGTCTCGATTTCCGGGCTGAATCCGCTTAATCTGGCCAACACGCCAGACGATTCATGTTAATTTTGTGAATTATTCAGCCACCCAGCGGCAGCTTGGCCTGCGCTTGCTACGGCTGCGCGAGCAGCGCGGCTACAGCCAGGTGGACCTGGCCCGCGCCTTGGGCCTGTCGGCCAGTTACCTGAACCAGATCGAGCGCAACAAACGCCCACTCACCCCGGCCGTGCAGAAGAAGCTGGGCGAGGTATTGGGCGATGTTTCCTCACTGTTCGACGAAGATGAGCCCGCTGCCCTGCAGGAAGCGCTGGGCGAGACCCTGCGCGATCTGGGCCTGGCCGAAGTCAGTGCCACTGAACTGCGCGCCCTGGCGGGCAACCTGCCGCAGGTCAGCCGCGCACTGCTGGACCTGCACCGCCGCCACCTGGCGCTGCGCGAGCATGCCGCCGCGCTGGAGTTCCAGCTGGGCGAGCCCGGGGCCGGCAGCACCCTGCCCGCCGGCGACCAGGTGCGCGAGTTCTTCAACCGCATGCACAACCACATCCCCGAACTGGACGAGCTGGCCGAGCAGCTGTTCGCCGAATGGGGGCTGTCGCCCGGGCATGTGGCACCGCGGCTGCGCCAGCTGCTGGCCGACCGCCATGGCGTGCTGGTGGAAGTGGCCGCACTGCAGGCCGGGCGCGAGAAACGGCAATACGATGCCGGTGCGCGGCGGCTGTGGCTGCCCGATTACCTTGAGCCCGGCCAGCAGGCGTTCCAGATGGCGGCCGAGCTGGCCCTTCACGGCTACCTGCCGCAGATCGATGCGGTAGTGGCGCGCGCTGGCTTTACCGATGAGGCACGCATCGCGCAGGCGCGGATTGGCTTGTCGAATTACTTCGCCGGTGCGTTGGTGATGCCGTACATGCGTTTCCTGCGTGCGGCCGAGGCCAGCAGTTACGACATCGAGCTGCTGGCGCACCAGTTCGGCGTGGGCTTCGAAGCGGTCTGTCATCGGCTGAGCACGTTGGCGCGGCGCAGTGCGCCCGGGTTGCCGTTCTTCTTCATCCGCGTGGACCGTGCCGGCAACGTCTCCAAGCGCCATTCGGCCACCGATTTCCATTTCTCGCAGGTGGGAGGGTCGTGCCCGCTGTGGATCGTCTACGAGGCGTTCAACCAGCCCGGCCGCATCCTCACCCAGACCGCGCGCATGCCCGATGGCCGCCGTCATTTCTGGCTGGCGCGGCAGGTCAGCAGCGGGCCGGTGGGCCATGGCCAGCCACGCAAGACGTTCGCGGTGGCGTTGGGCTGCGACCTGCAGCATGCCGAACGCCTGGTGTATTCGCTGGGGCTGGATGTACAGAGCCCGGGCAATTCGGTGTCGATCGGGCCGGGTTGCCGGGTGTGCCCGCGCGAGGACTGCATGCAGCGCGCGTTCGCGCAGTTGCCGGGGCGGTAGGGTTGGTTCGGCAGGGCTGCGCCCTGCACCTGCGGTAGTGCCGGCCGCTGGCCGGCAACCTCAAAAGCAACAGCGGGCTTTCCGTGGGATGGCGGGGCGGTGTCGGATTGCGGGGACGCCGTGAGCCCGTCCCTGGGGGCTTGGCCGCGGCATCCATGCCGCGGACACCCCGCAATCCGACACCACCCCGCCTTCGACAGTTTCCTCCTGCTGCTGGAACCTGATGCTGATGCTGATGCTGATGCTGATGGTGATGGTGATGCTGATGGTGATGCTGATGGTGATGCTGATGCTGATGCTGATGCTGATGGTGGGTGCCGACCGTTGGTCGGCACGCTCTCGCCCTGCGCGAAATGCATCCACGCATGGCGTGGATCTACTGCCGGCTCAGTAGATCGGCGTGACCTTCATCTGCGGCAGCGGACGCGGTGCGCCGTCAGTAAGGTCCGGGCCGAGGTCTTCCCAGGTACGTCCCTGCTCGACCATCAACCCCCACAGCTGCTGCGAGGCCAGCCGCTTGTCTTCCGAGCCCAGCTTGTACGACGGCGGTGCCGGTTCCCCGCGGGCAACCATCGAATAGGCCGCGCGGTAGGCCAGTACCTGCTGCGCCGGATCATCGGTGCGTGCCACTTCCAGCGTGTAGCGCTGGTAGGCCGAGGCCAGGTTGCGCCAGCGGATCCAGTAGTGGTTCTCGAACGAGAACGAACAGAAGCGCGCACCGGCGAGGCTGCCCTTGTCGGCGATGCGGGTCAGCACCTCCTGCGGCATGTCCAGGTTCATGCCGCCTTCGTCGCCCTGCAGGCTGACGTGCACGATGCGGTCGCGGTAGCCCGGCGCGCGCGCCTGCAGCAGATCGCGCCAGTTCTGCATGGTCGCCACCACCGCGAACAGGAAGCGGCCCAGCTCGGCGGCCGCCAGCGGTGTGGCGATCGACTGGTAGGTGCGCTGCCAGCCGTGTCGGTTCTCGGTGGGCAGGAACACCGCGTGCTCCAGCGACTGGCGGCCATTGCTGCCGTGGTTCACCTCTTCGGCGTGCTGCGGGTAGACCAGATTGATGGCGAAGGTAGGCCAGCGCGGCAACGCGGCATCGAACAGATGGATCGGGAAATTGCTGCTGATGCCACCATCGGAGAACCAGCAGATGCGGAAGGCGGTGATCACCGGGCCGCAAGCCTGCCCGGCGCTGGTCAGCCCTTCCATGCTGTCGGCCACGTTGTGCTCGGGGTCGGCCGCCGGCGCGGTCGGCTCGCAGCGTCGTTCGCGGCGTGAGGGTTCATGCAGCGGCACCGCGCTGATCAGCAGCGGGAAGCTCAGGCTCATGCGCGTGGCCACCAGCACCGGCAGCTTCGGGCCCGGCGGCAGGTGGTAGTACTGTCGCCCTTCCACCTCCAGCGGCGGGCCGGCCTGCGTCACCAGCCACTGCACCACGCTGGCCGGGAACAGCTGCTCGAATTCCTCGCGCAGGAACCAGAACTGCGCGCCGCCCAGCGGCAGCGTGCGCGGCTCGTTGTGCGACACGCAGGTGGTGATCATCTGCAGGCTGATCGCATGCGGGCTGTCCGGCTCGCCGGCATAGCGCGGCGCATCGTGCAGGTCGGCGAAGGTGAGCGGTGCATCCAGCGGCTTGCCGGACAACTGCTGCAGGCATTCGTGCAGCCACTCGGTCAGTGCCGGCGTGCGTGCATCGCGGCCGAGGCCGCTGCACAGGCCCAGCAGATTGCGTCGCGCCACGCGTGCCACACGAAGCGCGGCACCGGCCACACCTGCACCGTACGCACACAGCAGCGACGGCAGCAGCGTGGCCGCCACCCCGCTCCAACCACCGCCCCACCAGCCCAGGCCGAGCAGCAGCGCCAGCGACACCAGCACTTCCAGCGGCGCGATCTCGAACACGGCAACGGCCAGGCACAGCAGTTTGTGCGGCAGGCTGGCATTGCCGGTCAGCACCACCAGCAGGCGATAGGCCGCGCGTGCGCCGCGTGCGGGCTGGAACAGGCTGTAGATGAAGCCGCGCCGCGACAGCTGCGCCGACACCGCCGACAACCCGCCATAGCCTGCATCGCCGGGCAGGTGCTCGCCGGCCTGCTGACGACGATCACCGCAGGCCGCCGCAGCCGCCACGGCGGCGGCGATGGCGCCGGCCGAAGTGCCGCCGATGCTCTTGAAGCGATACTCGCGCGCCAGCGCCAGTACCGCATTGGGGTACACGATGCCGCTGGTGATGCCGCCTTTCATGACCAGATCGCAGTACTTGTCCGCCACTGTCTTGCCCCCGAGCATGCCGTCCGCCGCGTGGGTGCCAGTATGGCGCAGAGGCTTCTCAGGGCCTGAGAACAACGGCGCAGTCCGCGCACGCGATGCGCCGTTCAGCAGAATGCACGGCTGCAGGCTTGACCCGCCCCGCCATCGGCGTAGCATCTGCAGCAAGCCAAGGGACAGACCCGCGGCTGCCACAACGACATGAGGGATTCTCATGGAATTCGACTATCTCGTCTTCATCGGGCGATTCGAGCCCTTCCACAACGGCCACGCCGCCGTTGCCCGCCTGGCCCTGAGCCGGGCCCGCAAGCTGATCTTCCTGGTCGGCTCTGCCGATACCCCCCGCAGCCTGCGCAATCCCTGGACCGTGGCCGAACGTGCCGTGATGATCCAGGCCGCCCTCGATGGCCACACCGACCGCCTGCTGATCCGCCCGCTGCGTGACCACCTGTACAACGAAGCGCAGTGGATCGCCAACGTGCAGCGCCAGGTGGCTGAAGCCCTGCGCAACGACGGCGCCGCCGCCGATGCGAAGGTAGGCCTGATCGGCATGGACAAGGACGCGTCCAGCTACTACCTGCGCGAGTTCCCGCAGTGGCCGCTGGTGGACGTGCAGCACACCGCCACCCTGTCGGCCACCGAGCTGCGGCGCTACCTGTTCGAAGCCGGCGACGTCGACTTCCACGGCGCGCTGCTGATGCTGCGTGGCAATGTGCCGGCGCCGGTGTACGACATGCTTGAAGCGTTCCGCAAAAGCGCGCCTGCCTATGGCCAGCTGGTGGCCGAGTACCGCTTCATCGAACAGTACAAGGCCGCCTGGAAGGATGCGCCCTACGCGCCCACCTTCGTCACCACCGATGCGGTGGTGGTGCATTCAGGCCACGTGCTGCTGGTGCGTCGCCGCTCGGAACCCGGCAAGGGGCTGTGGGCGCTGCCCGGCGGCTTCGTCGGCCAGGAACAGAGCCTGCTCGACAGCTGCCTGCGCGAACTGCGCGAGGAAACCCGGCTGAAGATTCCGCTGCCGGTGCTGAAGGGTTCGCTGAAGGGCCAGCAGGTCTTCGACCACCCCGACCGCAGCCAGCGCGGCCGCACCATCACCCACGGCTTCCACTTCGAGTTTCCGGCCGGTGACCTGCCGCCGGTGCGCGGCGGCGATGACGCCGACAAGGCGCGCTGGATACCGGTGAGTGAAGCCCTGGACATGGGCCCGCAGCTGTTCGAAGACCACCTGCACATCCTGGAGTATTTCCTCGGCCGCGGCTGACAGGCCCGGCCTTCCCACTGGCGGACAGACCGCTGGTGTCACTCGACGCGAAGGAGCTTCCGTCATGCACTACCTCGATAATCTTCTCCTCAACACCGACAGCTACAAGGCCAGCCATTGGCTGCAGTATCCGCCGGGTACCGATGCCACGTTCTTCTACGTCGAATCACGTGGCGGCCTGCACGATCGCACGGTGTTCTTCGGCCTGCAGGCGATCCTCAAGGACGCGCTGGCACGACCGGTCACCCACGCCGACATCGACGACGCTGCTGCGGTATTCGCCGCGCACGGCGAACCGTTCAACGAGGCCGGCTGGCGCGATATCGTCGACCGGCTTGGCGGCCACCTGCCGGTGCGCATCCGCGCCGTTCCCGAGGGCAGCGTGGTGCCCACCCACCAGGCACTGATGACCATCGAGTCGACCGATCCGGCTGCGTTCTGGGTGCCGTCGTATCTGGAAACGCTGCTGCTGCGCGTGTGGTATCCGGTCACGGTGGCCACCATCAGCTGGCACGCACGGCAGACCATCGCCGCGTTCCTGCAGCAGACCAGCGACGACCCGCAGGAGCAGCTGCCGTTCAAGCTGCACGACTTCGGCGCGCGCGGTGTATCGAGCCTGGAATCGGCCGCGTTGGGCGGTGCCGCGCACCTGGTCAACTTCCTCGGCACCGATACCGTGTCGGCGCTGTGCCTGGCACGCGCGCACTACCACACGCCGATGGCCGGCTATTCGATTCCGGCCGCTGAGCACAGCACCATCACCAGTTGGGGCCGCGAACGCGAGGTGGACGCCTATCGCAACATGCTGCGCCAGTTCGGCAAGCCCGGTTCGATCGTGGCGGTGGTGTCGGACAGCTATGACATCTACCACGCGATCAGCGAACACTGGGGCACCACCCTGCGCGATGACGTGATCGCGTCGGGCGCCACCCTGGTCATCCGACCCGACTCGGGTGACCCGGTGGAGGTGGTGGCCGAAAGCCTGCGCCGGCTGGATGAAGCCTTCGGCCACAGCCTCAACGGCAAGGGCTATCGCGTGCTCAACCACGTGCGGGTGATCCAGGGCGATGGCATCAATCCGGACACCATCCGCGCGATCCTGCAGCGCACCACCGACGACGGCTACGCTGCCGACAACGTGGCCTTCGGCATGGGCGGTGCACTGCTGCAGCGACTGGACCGCGATACGCAGAAGTTCGCGCTGAAGTGCTCGGCGGCGCGGGTCGAGGGTGAGTGGATCGACGTCTACAAGGATCCGGTCACCGACGCCGGCAAGGCCAGCAAGCGCGGCCGCATGCGCCTGCTGCGCCGCCTGGACGATGGCAGCCTGCATACGGTGCCACTGCCGGCCAACGGCGACGACACCCTGCCGGACGGCTTCGAGGACGCAATGGTGACCGTGTGGGAGAACGGCCATCTTCTGTACGACCAGCGGCTGGACGACATCCGCACGCGGGCGGCCGTGGGGCATTGAAGGTGCATCCCGACCGGGGTCAGAGCCCGCTGCGTGGCAGCGGGATCCGACCCCTTCCTTCCGCTGGGGTCGGATCCCGTTGCAGCGCAGCGGGTTCTGACCCCTGCGCTCTTGACCGGCGCCACCAACAGGTCCACCTTGCACACGCCGAAGGTATCCCTCCCATCGCTGCGGCGCGGGGAGGGGTTTAAACGGGAATCCGGTGAAGGCGCCTCGCGCGTCCATTCCGGAGCTGCCCCGCAGCGGTGAATGGAAACGAATCCTGCCAACAGCACTGGGCTCGCGCCTGGGAAGCGGCAGGTAGTAGGTGGGCTGCGGCCCGTGTCCATCAGCCCGAATACCGGCCCCGGCCGGGGGACACGACCGTCCCCTGACTCGACCTGGAATCTCCGCGGGGAGGTTGCCGGGGCCGTCGTCGTCCTGCGCGTGCAGGCGGCGTGGCCGCGCGCGTCCTGTTCACGGTATCCGGCCAGACCCGTTCACCCACGCGCTGATGCATGGACCACCGCCGTTGCCGGCGGTCCATGCGGTACCTGACGATGACCGAGCTCCAACGCCCCACCCTGACCCTGCCCGCCGACGGCAAGCGCCTGCTGCTGCATTCGTGCTGCGCGCCCTGTTCCGGCGAAGTGATGGAGGCGATCACCGCCTCCGGGATCGACTACGCGATCTTCTTCTACAACCCCAACATCCACCCGGTGAAGGAGTATGAGCTGCGCAAGCAGGAGAACATCCGCTTCGCCGAGCAGCACGGCATTCCCTTCATCGACTGCGACTACGACACCGACAACTGGTTCAGCCGTGCACGCGGCATGGAAAACGAGCCCGAGCGCGGCATCCGCTGCACGATGTGCTTCGACATGCGCTTCGAGCGCACTGCGTTGTACGCGCACGAGCACGGTTACGACACCATCAGTTCTTCGCTGGGCATCTCGCGCTGGAAGAACATGGCGCAGATCAACGACTGCGGCATCCGCGCCGCCTCGCGCTATGAAGGCCTGCAGTACTGGGACTACAACTGGCGCAAGGGCGGCGGTGCCAGCCGCATGATCGAGATCAGCAAGCGCGAGCAGTTCTACCAGCAGGAATACTGCGGCTGCGTGTACTCGCTGCGCGATGCCAACCGCCATCGCCGCGAGAATGGCCGCGAGCGGATCAAGATCGGCCTGTTGTACTACGGGCAGGACGCTGGGACGCCGCAGGACGATTGACGTGCAGGCATGGGGCGGCCACGCTGGTCGCCCCTTCTGTTGTACCGGAACTGCCATGACCGCCCTGCCCGCCGATGTCGCCCTGCTGGTGATCGACCTGCAGCCGGACTTCATGCCCGGTGGCGCCCTGGCCTGCGACCAGGGCGATGCGCTGGTGGCACCCATTGCCGATCTGCTGGTGCAGCGCCGCTACCGCACCGTGGTGGCAACACAGGACTGGCACCCGGCCGACCATGCCTCGTTCGCCAGCCAGCACCCCGGCCAACGCCCGTTCGAGACCATCCTGCTGCACGCGCAGCCGCAGACCCTGTGGCCGGACCACTGCGTGCAGGGCAGCGCCGGTGCCGCCCTGCACCCGGGCGTGGACTGGACCGTGGCCGACCTGATCCTGCGCAAGGGCACGCGCCAACAGGTGGATTCGTACAGCGCCTTCCGCGAGAACCACGGCCCCGATGGCGAGCGCCCGGCCACCGGCCTGGCCGGCTGGCTGCATGAACGCCGCATCCGCGAAGTGCACGTATGCGGCCTGGCCCGTGACTACTGCGTGCTGTGGAGCGCGCAGGACGCGGTGAAGTCCGGCTTCCGGGTGAAGTTCCTGTGGGAGCTGACCAAGCCGGTGACCGAAGCCAACGACGTGATGGTGCGCGAGGCGCTGGGCAAGGCGGGGATCGCGATCGTCTGAGGCGTGACCGCCGGGCATGGCCCGGCGCGGCGCTACCGCGCACGTCGCTTATGCCGCTTGCGCGCTCCTGCCCACAACAACACAATCGATTCATCCAGCCCCCTAACTACGCCCCCCTACAGATCGCGGGACGGCCGAACCGGGGGCTTTTCATTGGATGAAATCAGGATTCGGTAGTGCCGGCCGCTGGCCGGCAACCTCGGGATCTCTGCAGTTGCCGGCCAGCGGCCGGCACTACCGGATAGCACCCGTGGTAGCGCCGGGCCATGCCCGGCGGACGCGGGATGGGCGATTACCGGAATACCACCGTGCGATGCCCATTGAGCAGGATGCGGTGCTCCACATGGCGGCGAACCGCGCGTGCCAGCACCAGCGATTCGGTATCACTTCCCAGCCGCACCAGTTCACGCGGTGCCATCGCATGGTCCACGCGGGCCACGTCCTGTTCGATGATCGGGCCTTCGTCCAGGTCCTCGGTGACGTAGTGCGCGGTGGCGCCGATGATCTTGACCCCACGCGCGTGTGCCTGGTGGTACGGCTGCGCGCCCTTGAAGCTGGGCAGGAAGCTGTGGTGGATGTTGATCGCACGGCCGGCCAGCGCGCGGCACAGCGTGGGTGACAGGATCTGCATGTAGCGCGCCAGCACCACCAGATCGATGCGTTCGCGCTCGACCAGGTCGATGATCTGCTGCTCCTGCACCGCGCGTGTATCGGCGGTCACCGGCAGGTGGTGGAACGGCACCTGGTAGGACGCCGCCAGCGGCGCGAAGTCGGCGTGGTTGGATGCCACTGCTGCGATGTCCACCTTCAGCTGGCCGCTGTGGGCGCGGAACAGCAGGTCGTTGAGGCAATGCCCCTGTTTGCTGACCAGCACCAGCAGCCGTGCGCGGCGTCGGCCATCGTGCAGCTGCCAGTCCATGCCGAAGCCTTCGGCAAGCGTGGCCATGGCGGCGTGCACGGTCTCCAGCGGCAGGCCGGCATCGCGATCGAAGTGCACGCGCAGGAAGAAGCGGCCACTCTCCTCATCGCCGAACTGCTGGGCGTCGAGGATGTTGCAGCCGTGGTCGAACAGCAGGCCGGACACGCGGTAGACGATGCCGGTGCGGTCGGGGCAGGACAGGGTAAGAATGGAATCGGGGCGCATCGCTACAGTGTAGGGCAGCGCCCTGCCCAGCGGCCGGATGATCACGGGTGCAACCGACCTGCTTGGTTCAGTACCAAGCGATACTTGGACCTTCCCGTGGCAAGCTGGTCGGTCATGAACCTGTTGCAACTGATCCGCAGCTTCACCCGCACCGCAGAGACCGGCAGCATTGCCGCCGCGGCCCGCATCCTTGGCATCAGCGCCACCGCGGTCGGCCAGAACATCAACCGGCTGGAGGCCCATCTGGGCGTACGGTTGCTGAACCGGAGTACGCGGCAGCTGGCCCTCAGCGAGGCCGGCGCGCTGTACCTGGCGCAGGTGCGCCACATCGAAGCCGACCTGGCGCGCGCGCAGGCGATGGTCACCGCCGGTGACATCGAACCGGCCGGGCCGCTGCGCATCGCCAGCAGCAGTGCCTTCGGTCGCCACGTGCTTGCCCCCTTGTTGCCTTCACTGCAGCAGCGCTACCCACAACTGCAGCTGGAGCTGCGCCTGACCGACCGCGCCGTGCAGCATGGGCCGGAAGCGGTGGATGCCAGCATCCGCATCGGGGCGCAGCTGGAGGATGGGGTGGTCGCGCGGCAGCTGGCGCGTGTTCCGTTCGTGTTCTGTGCCTCGCCGGCCTACCTGAAGGCGCACGGTACCCCGCAACAGCCTTCCGATCTGGGCGGTCATCGCGGGTTGCTGCACCGCTTCCCCACCGATGGCCGACCATTGCGCTGGGGCCTGCTGAAGGACGGCCAGCGCGTGGACGCCGCGCTGCCACCGAGCATGGTCTGCGATGACATCGATGCGCTGGCGACGCTGGCGGCGGCCGGTGCCGGCATCACCCGGCTGGCCGCATTCGTGGCCGAGCCGTACCTGCGCGAGGGCCGCCTGCAGGCGGTGTTCGACGCCGACACCGCGTGGCGCCCGGAACCGATGGAGGTCTACTTCTGCGTCAGCGACCGCCGCGATTTCACCGCCAAGATCCGCGCGCTGTTCGAACACCTTCAGGCCGGCATCGCGCCGGCCTGGCGGGTGTGAGCCTCAGCGCGTCTTGAACACGCCGCGCGCATCGCGCGGCTCGCAGCGCAGGTACTGTGGCGCCGGTTCCACGCTGTCGCGCAATGCGGCAGCGGCATGCCACGGCCAGCGCGGGTCGTAGAGGATGCCGCGCGCCAGGGCCACGGCATCGGCGTGGCGATGGCGCAGGATCGATTCGGCCTGCTCGGGCTCGGTGATCATGCCCACGGCGATGACCGGCATGCGCACCTTGGCCTTGATCGCTGCCGCGAACGGCACCTGGTAGCCCGGACCGACGGTGATCTTCTGGCGTTCGTCCAGGCCACCGCTGGAGACGTGCAGGAAATTGCAGCCGCGCGCGTCCAGCACCTGGGCCAGCGCTTCGCTCTGCACCAGATCCCAGCCGCCATCGACCCAGTCGCTGGCGGAGATGCGCACGCCCACGGCGACCTTGTCCGATACCGCCGCACGCACGGCGTCGAACACTTCCACCAGCAGGCGCAGGCGGTTCGGCAATGAGCCACCGTAGCCATCAGTGCGACGGTTGCTCAGCGGCGACAGGAACTGGTGCAGCAGGTAGCCGTGGGCGGCATGCAGCTCGATCAGCTCGAAGCCGAGGCGCTCGGCACGCACCGCACTGGCGGCGAAGGCGGCGATGACCTCGGCGATGCCGGCGTCGTCCAGTTCCTGCGGTGCCGGATCGGCGGCGTGGAACGGCAGCGGCGACGGCGCCACGGTGGCCCAGCCACGCGCATCGTCGGCCGGCAGCTGGCCACCGCCGTCCCAAGGGCGGTTCACCGAGGCCTTGCGACCGGCATGGCCGAGCTGGATGCCCAGCGGCATCGGCGACCAGCGGCGGACGCTGGCCAGTACCTGTGCCAACGCGGCCTCGGTGCCGTCATCCCAAAGGCCCAGGTCGGCCCAGCTGATGCGGCCACGCGGCTCGACTGCGGTGGCTTCCAGGATCAGCAGGCCGGCGCCGGATTGCGCCAGGTTGCCCAGGTGCATGGCATGCCAGTCGCTGGCGCGGCCGTCTTCGGCGGAGTACTGGCACATCGGCGCGACGACGATGCGGTTGGACAGGGTCAGGGGGCCGAACGAGATCGGCGAAAACAGCTGGCTCAAGACAGTGATGGACGACGTAGGGGATGCGTATTGCACCGCCGCACGGCTCCGGGATCAACCATCTGGATGGATCGCTGTTTCGCGGCGGCGGGTGGCCTGTAGAGTCGACTGACAGTCGACTCTACCCAGCCGATGGTTCGATAACCGACGCCAGCGCCTCAGCACAATCGCGTTCATCCTTGAACTGCAGCAGGTCGTCTGCACGGGTGCGGCCACGGTTCAACGCCGCCACCGGCAGTCCTGCTTTGGCCGCCGCCTGCACGAAGCGGAAGCCGGAATAGACCATCAGCGACGAGCCCACCACCAGCACGGCGTCGGCCTGCTGCAGGTGCTCGTGCACCGCCTCCACCCGCTCGCGCGGCACGTTTTCGCCGAAAAACACCACGTCCGGCTTCAACACCCCGCCGCAGTGCGGGCACCCGGGTACCACGAAGCTGGAGAAATCGGTCTCCAGGTCGGCGTCGCCATCAGGCGCGACGCCGGCCTCCAGCGCATCCCAGCCGGGGTTGGCGTCCAGCAGGCGCTGCTGGAAGTCCTCGCGGCCGCTACGGCGCTCGCAGCCCATGCAGCGCACCAGGTCCAGGCGGCCATGCAGGTCGATCACGTTACGGCTGCCGGCGCGCTGGTGCAGGCCGTCCACGTTCTGGGTCAGCAGCACCTGCAGCTTGCCACGGCTTTCCAGTGCGGCCAGGGCCTGGTGGGTACCATTGGGCCGGGCCAGGCCGAAGCGCGGCCAGCCCAGCAGGCTGCGCGCCCAGTAGCGCTGGCGGGTAGCGGCCTCGCCCATGAAGGCCTGGTAGGTCACCGGTGGCGTGCGTTTCCACTGGCCGTCGCTGTCGCGGTAATCGGGAATGCCCGAGGCGGTGCTGCAGCCGGCGCCGGTCAGCACGAACAGGCGCTGGGCGCGGTCGATGAAGTCGGTCAGTGGCGGGGTCATGGCTGCCAGATGGGGGCGCTGCGGCGCCCCTGCAAGCGCCGGTCGGTTGGCCGGGTCAGGCCGCCGGCAGCGGCGGCACCGCGATCGGGTGGCCTTCCTCGTCCAGCGCGATCATCACGAAGTGGCCGCGGGTGCACAGCTTGCGCTCGCCGCTGTGCAGGTCTTCGGCGACCAGTTCCACCTCCACCTTCATCGAGCTGCGGCCGACTTCGACGATGCGGCCGATGGTTTCCACCATCTGGCCGATGCGGATCGGCAGTTTGAAGTCGACCTGGTCGCTGCGCGCGGTCACCACGGTACGGCGCGAGTAGCGGGCGGCGGCCAGGAACGCGGCCTTGTCCATCCACGCCAGTGCCTGGCCACCGAACAGGGTGCCGAGGTGGTTGGTGTGGTTGGGGAAGACGATTTCGGCCATGCGCACTTCGATGGGCGGCACGGTCTCGGGGATCGGGGTCATGGGGGAGCTTCGGTGTGGGGTGCTGCGGATTCTAAGCGACCGGCGTGACGGCCATCGGAATGCACGTGCAACGGTCACCCGGCAGCGGTGCCTGCGCAGGCCGCGCCTGCAGCAGGCGTTACACTGCTTCACGCCCACTGCCAGGACCCCCCATGCCCGCCACTTCCGATCTGCTGGCCTTTGCGCTGGTTTCGCTGGCCATGGTGCTCACGCCCGGGCCGAACATGATCTACGTCATCTCGCGCTCGATCTGCCAGGGGCCGATGGCGGGACTGATCTCGCTGGGCGGGGTGGCACTGGGCTTCGTGTTCTACATGCTGTGCGCGGCATTGGGCATCACCGCCCTGCTGATGACCGTACCGTTCGCCTACGACGCGCTGCGCATCGGTGGCGCGCTGTACCTGCTGTACCTGGCCTGGCAGGCGCTCAAGCCCGGTGGCCGTTCGCCGTTCGCGGTGCGCGAACTGCCGCAGGACAGCCCGCGCAAGCTGTTCACGATGGGATTCCTGACCAATCTGCTGAACCCGAAAGTGGCGGTGATGTACCTGTCGCTGCTGCCGCAGTTCCTGCACCCGGACAGCGAAGGCAGCGTGCTGATGCAGTCGATCGTGCTGGGCTCCACCCAGATCCTGGTCAGCGTCAGCGTGAACGGCATGATCGCGCTGACCGCCGGCAGCATCGCCGGCTTCCTGGCCGCACGCCCGACCTGGCAGATGGTGCAGCGCTGGCTGATGGGCACGGTGCTGGCCGGACTGGCGGTGCGCATGGCGGTGGAAGGGCGGCGCTGATCGCGGCGTGCCCTCCAGGCGATACGCCCGGCCCCGTAATCAGAACAGTTCAGCGTGGTAGAAGCTCGGTTGTGCCGACCAGGCCTTGATATCGCCACATTGCGGCACGCTGGTGTAGTACAGGCGGATGGGAATGGCGGAGACCTTCGCACTCATCAGCATCGCGTAGGTCGCCTTGCAGACCTCCGGCGGCATGCTGAAGTCGCCTTTGCTGACGATGTTGCAGACCGCGTGGATGGGCGAGATGGTGGTCGCCACGAACACCTTGCCGCTGGCATCGATGGAAACGTTGGTCACCTTGGAATCGCAGTTCGTGCCGTGGGCGAGGGGCGGACAGGCGACCAGGACGGCGAACAGTCCTCCCGTCCACCCACGAAACACGGTCCTGCGGGTTGCTGTTCCAGGCACTGCAGTCTCCATTGCGACCTCCAGGGTCCATTCAGTTGCGCCACCATGGCAGGACCACGCGCACGGGAACCCGGCGCTGGGATTGTCCACGCGTCATTCCTGCAGTGGCATCCCCTCTTCCTCCCCAGGCCCGGCATGGATGCGAAGCACCGCCACCACTGGCGTCCAGCGAGAATAGCTCATCCTTCTGATGCGCAACGAAAAACCCCGGCATTGGCCGGGGTTCTTCGTTGCGACAGGCCGGGCCGGTTCGATCAGAAGTTCATGTCGAAGGCGACTTCGCCCTGCACGCCGACCTGGTAGGCCGAGACGCGGCGTTCGAAGAAGTTGGTCAGTTCCTGCACGTCCTGCAGTTCCATGAACGGCAGCGGGTTGCGCACGTTGTACTTCTTTTCCATGCCCAGCTTGGCGAAGTGCTGGTCGGCACAGTGCTGCAGGTACTGGCGCATGTCGCGGGTGGAGATGCCGGCCACGCCGCCGGACAGCACGTCCTCGGCGAACTGCACTTCGCATTCGATGGCTTCGGCCAGCATGTCGTAGACCTGCTGCTTCATCTCTTCGTCGAACAGGTCCGGTTCTTCCTCACGCACCACGCGCACCGACTCGAACGCGAACTCCATGTGCGCGCTCTCGTCGCGGAACACCCAGTTGGTGCCCGAGGCCAGGCCCGGCAGCAGGCCGCGCGAACGGAAGTAGTACACGTAGGCAAAGGCCGCGAAGAAGAACAGGCCTTCGATGCAGGCGGCGAAGCAGATCTGGTTGAGCAGGAACTGGCGGCGCTGTTCGCGGGTCTCGATGCGGGTCAGGCTCTGGATCGAGTCGATCCACTTGAAGCAGAAATCGGCCTTCTTCTTGATCGAGTCGATGTTCTCCACCGCCGAGAACGCCTTGGCGCGCTCTTCCGGATCCGGCAGGTAGTTGTCGAGCAGGGTCAGGTAGAACTGCACGTGCAGCGCTTCTTCATACAGCTGGCGCGACAGGTACATGCGCGCTTCCGGCGCATTGAGATGCTGGTACAGGTTCAGCACCAGGTTGTTGGAGACGATCGAGTCGCCGGTGGCGAAGAACGCGACCAGGCGGTGGATCAGGTGGCGCTCGCCCGGCGACATCTTGCTGTGCAGGTCGGTGATGTCGATCTGGAAGTTGATCTCTTCCACCGTCCAGGTGTTCTTGATCGCGTTCCGGTACATGTCATAGAACTGCGGGTAGCGCATCGGGCGCAGGGTCAGTTCAAAACCGGGATCGAGCAGCATCTGCTTGGGCTTGTCGGCCATGGGTGTTTCCTTGAATTCCTGGGTGAGCCGCCGGGCGTGGCCCGGCCTACCGTGGGTGTTTTTCCGCAGCCGAGCATGGCTCGGCTCTACAGGTGCGAGGTGTTCGAGTGCCGACCAACGGTCGGCACCCACCGCGCGGTGTGTTACTGGCAGGCCTCGCAGGCTTCCGGGTTTTCCAGCGAGCAGGCGATGGCTTCGTCCGGGCTGAATACCTTGGCCGGGGCCGCAGCGCTCACCGTGGTCTTGGCGATCTTGGTGGCCGGGCGCGAACGCAGGTAGTAGGTGGTCTTGATGCCCTGCTTCCAGGCGTACATGTACATGGAGGACATCGCGCCGATGTTCGGGCTTTCCATGAACAGGTTGAGCGAGGCCGACTGGTCGATGAAGGCGCCACGCTCGGCGGCCATGTCGATCAGCGAACGCATCGGCAGTTCCCACGCGGTGCGGTAGACCTCGCGCAGCGTTTCCGGAATCTGCGCCACGCCGGCGATGGAACCTTCGGCCAGCTTGATGGCATCGCGCATTTCCGGCGTCCACAGGCCCAGCTTCTTCAGCTCGTTCACCAGGTAACGGTTGACCTGCAGGAAGTCACCGGACAGGGTTTCGCGCTTGAACAGGTTGGACACCTGCGGCTCGACGCACTCGTAGCAGCCGGCGATCGAGGCGATGGTCGCGGTCGGCGCAATCGCGATCATCAGCGAATTGCGCAGGCCGTGTTCCTTGATGCGGGCGCGCAGGGCGTCCCAGCGTGCGGTGTCTTCCGGCACCACGTTCCAGGCGTCGAACTGCAGTTCGCCACTCGCAGCGCGGGTGTCGTTGAACGACGGGTGCTTGCCACGTTCCTGGGCCAGCTCGCAGGAGGTTTCCAGCGCGTGGAAGTAGATCGCTTCGGCAATCTTCTTCGACAGGGCGCGGGCCTCGGCGCTGTCGAACGGCAGGCGCTTGCGGAAGAACACGTCCTGCAGGCCCATGCAGCCCAGGCCGACCGGACGCCAGCGCAGGTTGGCGCGGCGGGCGGTTTCGATCGGGTAGAAGTTCAGGTCGATGACGCGGTCGAGCTGGCGCACGGCCAGGCGCACGGTCTCGGCCAGCTTCTCGAAATCGAACTCGTTGTGCTCGTCGAAGTGGTTGCCCAGGTTGATCGAACCCAGGTTGCACACCGCGGTTTCATCGTTGGAAGTGACTTCCAGGATTTCGGTGCACAGGTTGGACAGGTGGATCACGTTGCCCGGACGCAGGGTCTGGTTGCTGGCGCGGTTGCACTTGTCCTTGAAGGTCATCCAGCCGTTGCCGGTCTCGGCCAGCGTACGCATCATGCGGGCGTACAGCTTGCGGGCGGAGATGGTGCGGTTGGCCTTGCCCTGGGCTTCGGCCTGCAGGTAGGCGGCCTCGAAGGCTTCGCCGAACAGGTCGGTGAACTCCGGCACGACGCGCGGATCGAACAGCGACCATTCCTGGTCGGCTTCGACGCGCTTCATGAACAGGTCCGGCACCCAGTTGGCCAGGTTCAGGTTGTGCGCGCGGCGGGCTTCGTCACCGGTGTTGTCACGCAGCTCGAGGAAGTCCTCGATGTCGGCGTGCCAGGTTTCCAGGTACACGCAGGCCGCGCCCTTGCGCTTGCCGCCCTGGTTCACTGCGGCCACGGACGAATCCATGGTCTTCAGCCACGGCACGATGCCGTTGGAGTGGCCGTTGGTCGACTTGATGAGCGAACCACGCGAACGCACGCGGGTGTAGCTGACGCCGATGCCGCCGGAGAACTTCGACAGCTGGGCGATGTCGCCGTACTTGGAGTAGATCGACTCCAGCGAGTCCTGCGGCGAGTCCAGCAGGAAGCACGAGGACAGCTGCTCGTGGGTGGTGCCGGAATTGAACAGGGTCGGGCTGGACGGCAGGTAGTCCAGGTTGCCCATGCGCTTGTACAGCGCCAGGGTCTCGGACACGTCCTCGCTCAGCGCGCTGGCGATGCGCAGGAAGAACTGCTGCGGGGTCTCGATCACCTTGCGGGTGTGCGGGTGGCGCAGCAGGTAACGGTCGTACAGGGTACGCAGGCCGAAGTAATCGAAGTTCAGGTCCAGCGAGATGTCGATGGCATCGTTGAGCTTGCGCGCGTTGGTCTGCACGAAGTTCAGCAGGCGGTCGTTGATCAGGCCGACTTCATGGCCACGGCTGACCGACTGCGAGAAGGCGTAGATTTCCTGGCCCGAGACTTCCTTGGCGATGTAGTTGGCCAACAGGCGCGCAGCCAGGCGGCCGTACTCGGGCTCTTCACCGATCAGCAGGGCGGCGGTGCGGATGGACAGTTCGTCCAGCTCGCGGGTGGTGGCGCCGTTGTACAGGCCGGAAATGGTGCGGGTGGCCACGCGCATCGGATCGACGGCGTGCAGGCCTTCGGAGGAACGCTGCACCGCGCGCACGATCTTGTTCAGGTCCACCAGTTCGGTCGTGCCATTGCGCTTGGTCACACTCATCGCGTTGGCCGTCGGCGGCGACGTCAACAGGAATTCGCTTTCCTTCTCGATGGTGGCGCTGGATTCGGTGGTCACGGCGTGTGTCCTCTTGGCGTGATTGGTGGGTGCTCGATGCATCGGGTGACGCAGCCCGGGACATGACAGCCCAGGATGGCAGGACGGCGTCGCAGCGGATGAGACCCTGCGCCTGCCACTGCCGTTGACGATCGCGGATGGGTACCCGGGCATCCCTGGAATTGGGGTTGCTGCGACCGACGGCCACAAGATAGTGGGGGTGATGGGGCCCGTCAACGCCAAATGTAGTGAAATTCGGCAATCCCTTGCGCCGCAAGGATCGTGCCACCGGCGTCCGGATCAGACGCTTCAGACCTGCCGGAACGGGCTGCGCAGTCAAGCCCGAAAGGCGTCATTGCGGTGGTACAACGCACCGCGAAAACGGAACAATGACAGCTTTACATGACAGTGATGAAACTGGCTAGGGACAACCCTGTGGACAGGTGGTGGGCAGCCGGTGGGAATCCGGTGGACGCCGGGACCGCCCGCCGGGCAGCGACGCGAGGCTGCATGTGCCGGCCAGGCCGGAGCAGCGGCCGCAGGGAAACGCCGTTGCGCCCTCCTTCCCCCGATCATTGCCGGCCAGCGGCCGGCACTACCGGAATCCCAGGGGGTCGTGCCGGCCGCTGGCCGGCAACGCACGCCCGCAGGCCCCTCACGCCCGGTGCGGGGTGCCCAGGTACTCGGCGCTCTGCATTTCGATCAGGCGCGAGGCGGTACGTTCGAACGCCCCTTGCAGGCGCTGGCCGGTGTACAGCTCGATCGGCGAGGTGCTGGCGGTGCAGACCAGGTTGACGTGGCGGTCGTACAGCTCGTCGATCAGGTTGACGAAGCGGCGCGCGGCATCTTCGTTCAGGCGGTCGAAGGCGGGAATGCCGCCCAGCAGCACCGTGTTGAACTCGTGCGCGATCTCGATGTAATCCGAGGGCCCGCGCGGGCCTTCGCACAGCGCGGCGAAATCGAACCAGGCAATGCTCTTGCCGCGGCCACGCACCGGAATCTTGCGGCCCTCGATCTCGATGTTGCCGGGCTTGGCCGGCTGGCCGCCGCTCAGCTCGTTCCAGCGCGTGGCCAGCCACTCATCGCTGTCGGTCGCCAGCGGTGCGCGGTATACCGGCGAGCGGGTCAGCGCGCGCATGCGGTAATCCTCGGTACCTTCGGCGTACAGCTCGACGCAGAAGCGCTGCAGCAGGCCAATGGCCGGCAGGAAGCTCTCGCGCTGCAGGCCGTTGAGGTACAGGTTCTCCACTGCGGTGTTGGAGGTGGTGACCAGGGTCACGCCCTCGGCGAACAGGCGCTCCAGCAGCCGCGCCAGCAGCATCGCATCGCCGATGTCGGTGACGAAGAATTCGTCCAGCACCAGCACGCGCAGGTTGCTGCGCCATTCCTGGGCGATCTTCGCCAGCGGGTCGCTCTGGCCCTGGTGCTCGCGCAGGCGCTCGTGGACGCTGCGCATGAAGCGGTGGAAGTGGGTGCGGTACTTCTGCTTGATCGGCAGCCCGTCGTAGAACAGGTCGACCAGGAAGGTCTTGCCGCGGCCGACCCCGCCCCAGAAGTACAGGCCCTTCACCGGCTCGGGCTTCTTCCAGAACGAGGACAGGCGGTCCAGCCAACCGTCCTCGGCACTGTCCAGCAGGCCCAGGTGGATGCGGTCCAGCTCGGCCAGCGCCGCATGCTGGGCCGGGTCGTTCTGCCAGTCGCCACGGGCAACCCCTTCCGCGTACCGCTGCGACGGGGTCAGTTCCACGTCGCTCATGCCGCCGCGCCCAGCCAGTGCTTGACGCCGTGGGTCAGCGCGCCGCGCAGGTCGATCAGCTTGCGGTGGAAGAAGTGGCTGGTCTCGGGCATGCGCACCAGCTCATGCGGGAAATCCAGCGAGTCCAGCCACTGGTAGACAGCCTGCGGGTCGACGATCTCGTCCTGCTCGCCCTGGATCACCAGCCAGCGGGCCGGCGGTGCGATGCCATCGAAGTCCCAGCGGCCGGCCGGCGGCGCGATCGAGATCAGCGCTTCCGGCTGCAACTCGGCCGCGGCCTTCAGTGAAACGAACGCGCCGAAGCTGAAACCGGCCAGCCACAGGCGGTCGTCCGGACGCTGGCTGCGCACCCAGGCGGCGACGGCCTTCAGGTCGTCCTGCTCGCCCACGCCATGGTCGAACTCACCGGCCGAACCACCCACGCTGCGGAAGTTGAATCGCACCGTGGCGATGCCCAGCTCGCGCAGGGTGGTGGCGGTCATGGTGACCACCTTGTTGTGCAGGGTGCCGCCTTCGGTGGACAACGGGTGGCAGATGATGGCCACGATCGGCTGCACCGGCACATCGGCCTTGGGCAGGTCGACGACCACTTCCAGCGGGCCGGCCGGGCCGTCCAGTTCGAGGCAGGCGGTTTCGCCGGGGGCGACGGGGAACGAGTGCTTGTGCATGGCACCATGATACCGTCCCCCGCCCCTGCCCTGTGCCTGTCCCATGCTCTACCTGTCTTTGGCCGTGATCTGCAGCGTGCTGGTTTCGGTGTTGTTGAAGGTGGCCGGACGCCGCCAGCTGGATGTTTCGCAGATGGTCACCTGGAACTATCTGGTGGCGGCAACGCTCACCGCCGTGGTGCTGCAGCCGCCGCTGGATGCGCTGCGCGCGCCGCACGCGCCGTGGCTGTCATTGCTGGCGCTGGCGGTGGTGCTGCCCTCGATTTTCCTGGTGCTGGGCCGCGCGGTGGCGGTGGCCGGCATCGTCCGCAGCGACGTGGCGCAGCGGCTGTCGCTGCTGCTGTCATTGGCCGCCGCCTTCCTGTTCTTCGGCCAGACTGCCACACCGTGGAAGCTGGCCGGGCTCGGCCTGGGCCTGCTGGCGATGGTGGCCATCAGCCTGCGCCCACGCGGGCCGGTGGTCGCGCCCTCGCCCGGCGGCTGGGGCTGGCTGCTGGGGGTATGGGCTGGGTTTGCGGTGGTGGACGTGCTGCTCAAGCAGGTGGCGCTGTCCGGCACGCCGTCGATGGCGGCGGTGCTGGCCAGCTTCAGCGTGGCCTTCGTGCTGATGCTGGCGCTGCAGCTGTGGCGGCATGCGCGTGGCCGCAGCCGGCTGGCCTGGCGCAACCTGGGCGCGGGCGCGCTGCTGGGCCTGCTCAATGGCGGCAACATCCTCTTCTATGTGCACGCGCACCAGTCGATGCCGGACAACCCGGCCACCGTGTTCGCCGGCATGAACATCGGCGTGGTGGTGCTGGGCGCGCTGGTGGGCGTGTTCGCCTTCGGCGAGGCCACCACGAAGTGGAACCGCGCCGGCCTGGCGCTGGCGGTGCTGGCGATCGGACTGATCGCCTGGGGGTGAGCGTTGGTTGCGGCGGGCCATTTCCGCGCCCGCGGTGGGATGTCACTTTTCTTTTCGCGCGAAAAGAAAAGTAACCAAAAGAAACGCGCCGCCAGCCGCGAGCCGCGAGCCGGTGCTGTGCACCGGTACCCTGCGCTTCTCGATGAACCAGGGGACGGCGCCGAACTCGCTGCGCTCAAACATCGGCGCCTCTTCGCCCCTGATTCACCTGCGATGCTCGGCTCGCTTGAAGACGGACTGGAAGATCAAAAGCAACGGCAGGATCCGTGCCGATCAAGGTCCCTCCCAGAGCAGATCCCCGCCGAACCTTATTTGTCGAAACCCAGCAGCAGCGGGTCGTGGTCGGAGCTGCGCCACGGGCCCTGCACGTTGCGGTCCTGGTAGCCGCTGGCATCCTGCTCGTCGGCGTTGCTGTGCCACTCGGCGGCACCGCGCAGGCGCTTGGCCATGCCCGGGCTCAACAGCGCGTGGTCGAGGCGGCCGGTATAGCCGTTGTAGACGTAGCTGTAGGGATGCTCGACCTTGGCGACCTTGAACGCGTCCTGCCAGCCCAGGTCATGCAGGGTGCGGATCGGGTCTTCCATCGCGTAGGCATTGAAATCGCCGAGCAGCACCGCGTCCTTTGCACCGGTACCGGTCGGGTCGGTCTGCAGCCAGGCGTGCAGCTGCTGCGCCGAGGTCACGCGGGTGGCGTTCCAGCAGCCCTGGTTGTCGTTGTGGTCGGCGTCGGCACCGGCGGCGTCGCGGCAGCCCTTCGACTTGAAGTGGTTGGCCACCACCACGAACGGCGCGCCCTGCTTGCCCTGGAAGGCCTGCGCCAGCGGCACGCGGCTGTGCTCGACGAACGGGCCACCGGTCAGCGTGGCCGGCTTGCCCACCGGCTGCAGGCGCGCGCTGCGGTAGATGATGCCGACCCGGATCGGGTTGTCACCGGGGCCGTTGCCGGCATCGACAAAGCGCCAGTCGCCCTGCGCGCCGCGGTCGCGGTTGAGCGCATCGACCAGTTCGGCGATGGCCGACTGCGGACCGTAGCCATCGTTCTCCAGCTCCATCAGCGCGGCGACATCGGCGCCCAGCGCGTTGACCGTGGTGACCAGCTTGGCCACCTGCGCCTTGTGTTCCTCCAGCGTGCGTGCGCCGCGCAGGGTCGGGAAGCCACCGCCCTGGCCGTCGCCGTTGAAGAAGTTCTCCAGGTTGAAGGCCGCCACATGCAGGTTGCCCGGCACGGTCGGCACCGCCGGGCGCTTCAGCTCCGGCAGCTTCAGCGCGCCTTCGACCTGCAGGCGCGGATGGCCCTGCGCGTCCATGCGCACGATGCCCTGCACATCGCGCAGTTGCATGCCGGTGCGCAGCACCGGGTTGCCCGGCAGGTAAGCCACGCTGGCCGGGTCGCGGGCATCGCTGCCATCTTCCAGCACCAGGCGGCGGCGCTGGTTGTCGGCCATCACCTGCTCATAGCCGGCAGTGCCCGGCGTGGCCACTTCGGTCGGCTGCCAGAGGCGGCCATCGAAGGCCACGGTGAGCTGGCCGAAGCGCTCCAGGCCGTCGGTACCGGCCAGGGTCAGCGGTGCGGCAATGCGCACGCGCTGGCCATCCAGTGCACGCCAGTCGGCCGGCGCGGCGGTCAGCACCACGGTGGCGCTGCTGCGCGCAGCGGAGGGCGCCGCGGCCGGTGCGGCCTGCGGCTGGGCCTGGGCAAAGGCGCCGGCCGGCAGCAGCAGGGACAGGGCAAGGGCGAGGGAACGGCGGCGCATCAACGGGCGACTCCATGGAAGAGGCGCACAGACTAACCCTGAAATGCGAAACCCCAGCGACGCGCGCGGTTTTGGCCTTGGCCGGCAAAGCCGCCGGCGGCAGACGGAGAACGACCGCGGCGATTGGGGCGACCGGCGGGTAGAGTCGACTGTTAGTTGTGTAAACCCACCACGTTGTTCAGCAGGACTCTGGAAATAGGTGGCTGGCCACCGATCCCCATGTGAGGGCGGTGCCAGTTGTAGTGGTGCAGCCATTGGGTCAGCACGGAATTGCGCTGGTCCGAGGAGGCGTATTCGCGGGCGTAGGCCCATTCGCGCAGGCTGGTTTGGATGAAGCGCTCGGCTTTGCCATTGGTCCGCGGCGTGTAGGGCTTGGTTCTGATGTGCTTGATCCCAAGGGATTTGAGCAGCTTGGCAAAGGCGGTGGAGCGATAGCAGGCACCGTTGTCGGTCAGGATCCGCTTGAAGGTGATTCCCAGGCTGGCGTAGTACTGCAGAGCGCCCAGCAGCGCCTGGCAGGCGGTTTCGGCCTGTTCGTTGGGGTGGACGCTGCTGAAGGCGACCCGGGAGTGATCGTCGATGGCCACGTGGACGTAGCCCCAGCCACCGCCAGCGGCGTTTCCCCGACGTTTGGCATCGGTTCTGTGCCCTGGCCGCTGGAAGTTGCCCAGCTTCTTGATGTCCAGGTGCAGCAGCCCTCCGGGCTGATCGTATTCGTATCGGATGACCTCCTTGGGCGGTTCAAGCCGACACAGCCGATTGAGGCCGTGGGCACGCATCAGCCTTGAAATCGTACTGTGGCCGACCCCCAGCGCCTTGGAGATGGTCAGGTAGGTCTGCCGTTTACGGCGGTGCTCCTTGATTTGCTCGATTACCGGAGCAGGTGTGGCATGCGGCGTCTGGTGAGGCCGTGAGCTGCGGTTTTCCAGCCCCGGTGCCCCGAACTGGCGGAATCGGGCCAGCCATTTGTAGGCCGTACGCACACTTACGCCGCATGCTTGGGCTGCTTCCTCTGGGCGCAGGCCCTCGTGGAGGATGCGGCGAATAAGAAGTGCTCGACTATGGACGGTCAAACGGGCATTTTTATGGTGGTTCATCCGGGCTCTTTGGGGTCTGGAGAGGTGTGGTAACCACCATTTTCCAAAGATGTCCCGGATGAACAACGTACAGAGAGATCACAGTTAGTCGACTATCGCGCGCAGCGCGGGCTTTTTCGGTGGCGTTGGGAAGAGCAGTCGACCAACAGTCGACTCTACTCCCTTCCCGCGGTTCCGCCATCCCGTTTGGCCGTTCCATGTTCCGACGTTTCCGCCGTTTCGCGGTTTGGCCGTCCCGGCGCCTACTTCAGGTTGCCCAGCATCCAGTCCACGGTGGCGTGGATCTGTTCCTCGGTCAGCGCCGGGTTGCCACCCTTGGGCGGCATGATGCCGCCATCCGGGCCGGTGTAGCCCTCGATGGCGTGCTTGTAGAGGGTGTCCTTGCCCTGCGCGATGCGCTTGTCCCAGTGCGAATGGTCCAGCGTCGGCGCCATGCCCACGCCGGTGGTGTGGCAGGCGGTGCACAGATTGTCGAAGATGACCTTGCCATCCTTGGTGCCACCGTAGGCCACCTGCGAGGCGGCCTTGGCCAGCGCGGCGGCCTTGGCCGCTGCCTGCGCGGCGGCGCCGGTGCTGCCGGCATAGACCGCGCCGGTGGGCGAAATGCGCTGTTCGGTGCGCTTGGCCGCCGTCGGCGACACCTCGGGCGGAATCCGGGTGTGGATGTAGGCGGCAAGGAGGATGAGGCCGAGGGTGATGGTCGCCAGCAGCGCGATCACCATGGAGAAGCGTTTCAGGAACTCCAGATCGTAATTCCGCACTCTTCGTTACCCCTGGCTGATAGTCGTTGGACCACGGCTGAGCGACTGCGTGATGGAGCGAGTATAGAACGCGCTTTGCGTGCGACAACAGGCGTCACTGCTGGTGCGGCGCAACATGCCGGCCCGGTAGTGCCGGCCGCTGGCCGGCATCGCCATCCCGCCGGATGGATCGTGCAGAAGCCGGCCAGCGGCCGGCTCTACCACGTTACCGGGCGCCGATCGCGCGCAGGCAGAAGCTGCAGATCGCATCCACCAGCGCGTCTTCGTCGCGGTGCGCTTCGCGGCTGGGTGCGGTCGGGCCGACCATCGCCTCGGTGAAGGCGCCGACCAGGCAGGCGGCGGCCACATGCGCGTCCTGCGCCGGCAGCTCACCGGCGGCCACGCCCTCCTCCACCAGCCGCAGGAACACGTCGCCGAAGGCGCGACGACCACGCATGCGCTCAGCCTCCACGTCCGGATCGACCGGTTCGACGATGAAGGCATGCGCCAGCCCCGGCCCGGCCAGGGCGCGGCGAACGAAGGCGGTGATCGCCAGCCGCAGCCGCTCGCTGGCCACCTCCGGACCACTGGCGATGCGCTCCATGATCGCGACCTCGTGGGCCACCGCGGCGTTGAGCACCTCCACGAACAGCTCGGCCTTGGACGGGAAATGGCGATAGATCAGGCCAGTGGATACCCCCGCCTGGGTTGCCACGGCGGTCACCGGGGCGTTGCGCCAGCCGCCGGTGGCGACCAGCTCACGGGTGGCCAGCAGGATCCGTTCACGGGCCCCAGCCAGGCGTTCTTCCATCAGTGCAGAGCGTTTGTAGGCCATGTTTTGATTCTGGTTTCAATTTTTGAATTTGTATTCACTTCTTATCCGAACCCCGCTACGCTGGGGTCCAATCGCCCGTGCGGGCAGCGGTCCTGCAGACCGCCGCCCGCTCCCCCGCCGGGTGCGTCCATTTCCTGCCATCCCGTCGTGGAGCCACCACAATGCACGTGCCATCCCTGAACTTCGACCTTGGCGAAGACATCGACCTGCTGCGCCAGAGCGTGGCCCATTTTGCCGCCGCCGAGGTCGCACCGCTGGCCGCCGAGGCCGATGCCAGCAACCAGTTCCCGCTGGCCCTGTGGCCGAAGCTGGGCGAACAGGGCCTGCTCGGCCTCACCGTGGAAGAAGCATACGGCGGCACCGGCATGGGTTACCTGGCCCACGTGGTGGCGATGGAAGAAATCTCGCGTGCCTCCGGCGGCATTGGCCTGTCCTATGGCGCGCACTCCAACCTGTGCGTGAACCAGCTGCGCAAGAACGGCAACGAAGAACAGAAGCAGCGCTTCCTGCCGGGCCTGTGCGACGGCAGCCTGGTCGGCGCGCTGGCAATGAGCGAGCCGGGTGCCGGTTCGGACGTGGTGTCGATGAAGCTGCGCGCCGACAAGCGCGGCGACCGCTACGTGCTCAACGGCAACAAGATGTGGATCACCAACGGCCCGGATGCCGACGTGCTGGTGGTCTATGCCAAGACCGACATGGACGCCGGCGCCAAGGGCATCACCGCGTTCCTGGTCGAGAAGGGCATGAAGGGCTTTTCCACCGCGCAGAAGCTGGACAAGCTGGGCATGCGCTCCTCGCCCACCTGCGAGCTGGTGTTCCAGGACTGCGAAGTGCCGGAAGAAAACGTGCTGGGCCAGGTTGGCGGTGGCGTGCGCGTGCTGATGTCCGGCCTGGACTACGAGCGCGTGGTGCTGTCCGGCGGCCCGCTGGGCCTGATGGCCGCGGCGATGGACGTGGTGATGCCGTACGTGCACGAGCGCCACCAGTTCGGTGAGGCGATCGGCAGCTTCCAGCTGATCCAGGCCAAGATCGCCGACATGTACGTCGGCCTGGGCGCCTGCCGCGCCTATGTCTATGCCGTGGCGCGCGCCTGCGACCAGGGCCGCACCACCCGCCAGGACGCCGCCGGTGCCATCCTGTACGCCGCCGAGAAGGCCACCTGGCTGACCGGCCAGGCGATCCAGATTCTGGGCGGCAACGGCTACATCAACGAATACCCGACCGGCCGCTTGTGGCGCGACGCCAAGCTGTATGAAATCGGCGCCGGCACCTCGGAGATCCGCCGCATGCTGATCGGCCGCGAACTGTTCCAGCGCACCCTGTAAGGCCACCGCGATGACCGTCCTGAACAGCCAGCTGCAACCGGGCAGCGATACCTTTGAAGCCAACCGCGCGGCCATGCAGGCCGTGGTTGACGATCTGCATGCCACCCTGGCGCGCACCGCGCTGGGTGGCAGCGAGGCCGCGCGCGCCAAGCACACCGCACGCGGCAAGCTGCTGGTGCGCGACCGCATCGACGCCCTGCTCGACCCCGGCAGCGCCTTCCTCGAAATCGCGCCGCTGGCCGCGCATGGCATGTACGAAGACGCCGTGCCGGCCGCCGGCGTGGTGGCCGGCATCGGCCGGGTGAGCGGCGTGGAGTGCGTGATCGTGGCCAACGATGCCACGGTCAAGGGCGGCACCTACTACCCGATGACGGTGAAGAAGCACCTGCGCGCGCAGGAGATCGCAGAACAGAACCACCTGCCGTGCATCTACCTGGTCGATTCCGGCGGCGCGTTCCTGCCGCTGCAGGACGAAGTCTTCCCCGACCGCGACCATTTCGGCCGCATCTTCTACAACCAGGCCAACCTGTCGGCGCAGGGCATTCCGCAGATCGCCTGCGTGATGGGCAGCTGCACCGCTGGTGGCGCCTACGTGCCGGCGATGAGCGACGAGACGGTGATCGTGCGCGAGCAGGGCACGATCTTCCTCGGCGGCCCGCCGCTGGTGAAGGCGGCCACCGGTGAAGTAGTGACCGCCGAGGAACTGGGCGGCGCCGACGTGCACACCCGCATATCCGGCGTGGCCGACCACATGGCTGACAACGATCTGCAGGCACTGGCACGGGTGCGTGCGATCATCGCGCAGCTGAACTGGCGCAAGCCGGAACCGGCGATGGCGGTGCAGGCCAGCGAAGAACCGCTGCTGCCGGCACACGAACTGTACGGTGTGATCCCGGCCGATACGCGCAAGCCCTACGACGTGCGCGAAGTGATCGCGCGCCTGGTCGATGGCTCGCGCTTCGACGAGTTCAAGCCGCGCTATGGCGCAACGTTGGTCACCGGCTTCGCCCATCTGAACGGCTACCCGATCGGCATCATCGCCAACAACGGCATCCTGTTCTCCGAGTCGGCGCTGAAGGGCGCGCATTTCATCGAACTGTGCACCCAGCGCAACATTCCGCTGGTGTTCCTGCAGAACATCACCGGCTTCATGGTCGGCCGCAAGTACGAACAGGGCGGCATCGCCAAGGACGGGGCCAAGCTGGTGATGGCCGTGGCCTGCGCCAGGGTTCCCAAGTTCACCGTGGTGATCGGCGGTTCGTTCGGCGCCGGCAACTACGGCATGTGCGGCCGCGCGTACTCGCCGAACTTCCTGTGGATGTGGCCGAACGCACGCATCGGCGTGATGGGCGGCGAGCAGGCCGCCAGCGTGCTGGCCACGGTCAAGCGCGATGGCATCGAAGCCAAGGGCGGCCAGTGGCCGGCTGCGGAGGAAGACGCGTTCAAGGCGCCGATCCGCGACCAGTTCGAGCAGCAGGGCCACCCGTACTACGCCAGCGCGCGCCTGTGGGACGACGGCGTGATCGATCCGGCCGACACCCGCCGGGTGCTGGCCCTGGCGCTGTCGGCCAGCCTCAACGCCGCCCCGCAGCAGACGCGCTTCGGCGTGTTCCGCATGTAATCCATGCAATGACCGAGCACGCTCCCATGAAGCCCGTTGCCATGTTCACCAAAGTCCTGATCGCCAACCGTGGCGAAATCGCCTGTCGCGTCATCGCCACCTGCCGCCGCCTCGGCATCGCCACCGTGGCGGTGTATTCCGATGCCGACCGCAACGCGCGCCACGTGCGCCTGGCCGACGAAGCCATCCGCATTGGTTCGGCCGCCGCGCGTGAGAGCTACCTGCGTGGCGATGCGCTGCTCGACGCGGCACGCGCGACCGGCGCGCAGGCCATCCACCCCGGCTACGGCTTCCTGTCCGAGAATGCCGACTTCGCCGATGCCTGCGCCGCCGCCGGCATCACCTTCATCGGGCCGCCGGCCAGCGCCATCCGCGCGATGGGCGACAAGAGCGCGGCCAAGGCGCTGATGGCCAAGGCCGGTGTACCGCTGACCCCGGGCTACCACGGCGACCAGCAGGCACCGGACTTCCTGCGCACGCAGGCCGACGCCATCGGCTACCCGGTACTGATCAAGGCCAGCGCCGGTGGCGGTGGCAAGGGCATGCGCAAGGTCGAGCGCAGCGAGGACTTCGTCGATGCGCTGGCCAGCTGCCAGCGCGAGGCGGCCTCGGCGTTCGGCAACGACCACGTTCTGGTCGAGAAGTATGTCGAGCGCCCGCGCCATATCGAGATCCAGGTTTTTGGCGACAGCCACGGTGACGCGGTGTACCTGTTCGAGCGCGACTGCTCGGTGCAGCGCCGCCACCAGAAGGTGCTGGAAGAAGCGCCGGCCCCGGGCATGAGCGCGGAACGTCGTGCTGCGATGGGCAAGGCGGCGGTCGATGCCGCGCGCGCGGTGGGCTATGAAGGTGCGGGCACGGTGGAGTTCATCGCCGGCCCGGACGGCGATTTCTACTTCATGGAAATGAACACGCGCCTGCAGGTCGAGCACCCGGTCACCGAGTACATCACCGGTACCGACCTGGTGGAATGGCAGCTGCGCGTGGCCTCGGGCCAGCCGCTGCCGCTGCGCCAGGAGCAGCTGGCCATCCACGGCCACGCGATCGAAGCGCGCCTGTATGCCGAAGATGCCGACCGTGGCTTCCTGCCCTCCACCGGCACCCTGCGCCGCCTGCGCCTGCCAATCCCGTCGGCCCATGTGCGCGTGGATACCGGCGTGGAGGAAGGCGACAGCATCACCCCGTACTACGACCCGATGATCGCCAAGCTGATCGTCTGGGACGTGGACCGCGATGCCGCGCTGCGCCGCATGAGCCAGGCGCTGGCCGACTGCCAGGTGGTAGGCGTGACCACCAATGCCGGCTTCCTGCGCCGGCTGGTGAACACCGATTCGTTCGCGCACGCCAGGCTGGATACCGCGCTGATCGAACGCGAACAGGCGGCATTGAGTGCAGTGGGCGAAACGGATGATGCCCTGTGGCAGCTGGCCGCCGTGGCCGCGGTTGCTGGCACTGCCGGTGCCAGCACCGACGCGCGCGACCCGCATTCGCCATGGCAGGCCCAGGATGGCTGGCGCCTCGGCGCATCGGCACCGCGCGTGCTGCCGCTGCAGCAGGGCGAACGCAAGCACACGCTCAAAGTGTGGGCACAGGCCGATGGCTGGCGCGTGCAGCGCGATGACGCCGCGCCGGTTCAGGTGATCGGCACAGCCGATGCGCAGCATCTTACCGTGCAGCTGGGCGAACGCCGCTGGTCGCTGCAGCTGCTGCGCGACGGTGACCAGCTGTACCTGTTCGGCGCCGACGGCCAGCACCGCTTCACCCTGCACGATCCGGTGGGCGAATCGGACCACGCCGTGGCGGATGCCGGCAGCCTGCTGGCGCCGATGCCGGGCAGGATCGTCGCCACGCTGGTCGCCGCCGGTACCGAGGTCAAGCGCGGCACGCCGCTGGTGGTGCTGGAAGCGATGAAGATGGAGCACACCCTGCAGGCACCGGCGGATGGGACGGTGAAGGGCTATCGCGCCAAGGCCGGCGACCAGGTGGGTGATGGCGCGGTACTGGTGGACTTCGAAGCGGCGTGATGCAGCAGAGGCCGCGCGGGGTCAGCCCGCGCGGTCTTCAAGGTTCCAGATCGTGCCTGCAGGGTCCAGCTCGCTGGTCGTCATCCGTGATGCACGCCATCCGAAACCGCAGACCGCGAGTACCCCCTCATTGATCGTGTCCAGGCCCAGGGCACGTTCGATGGGCTTTTCGTTGATCGCTGCAGTAATGAATGCTCCCAGGCCGGCATCCGTGGCCGCCAGGTACAGCGTCTGGGATAGATGTCCCGCCTCCATCGCGACAACCCGATAGCTTTTCCCATGCTGGCGATACTTCCAGTACGTCCTGTTGAAACGCGGGGCCAGGACCACCAGCACGTGCGCATCCGCGAACCAGTGCTGCTGCCCGACCATGGACATCACGAAGTCGCGATCGATGGCCACGGGGCAATCAACCGGCATCAGTCCGTGGCCCTGCGCTCGATAGAGGTACATGCCCGCGGCAAGTCCATCGACATTGCGCACCAGCACGTAGGCTTCGACAGGATGCAGTCCACCGCCCGAAGGGACGTTCTTCTTCAGGAACACCAGATCATCGCCTTCGCGCTGGCAGCTGCTGCTGCCGAATGCCCGTTGCAGCATCTGGCTCAGCAGGGACAGCGGCAGTGATCGGGTGACATCGAAGTTCCGGCAGGTGACGCGCCGCGCCAGCAGTGCGTCGAAATCGTTGGACTGCTGAGGCGGCAGTGGTACCAACCCAGCGTCGGCAGCGGCAGCGTGCGGTGGCGGCGGTCCCAACGTCCTGCGCATCTGCGAGGCCGTTTCGATCTGTGATTCACGCATGTTGCGAACGGCGTCAACATCCTCCCAGCGTGAGAAGGCATGCATGACCGCAGCCAGGGGATGCCAATGCGTTGCACGCAGCCGCTCGTCACGAGCGGCAACATCGTCATCCTGCCCCCGGGTCAACACCAGGCCACTGGCGATCAGCAGGTCCATCGCGGGTGAACAGGCCTCCCCTGCCTCAAGCGTGGTCCATGCACTTGGGCTCAGGCTTCCCAGCAGTGCCTGTGCCGCAGCGTCCAGCACCACCGGTCCATCCAGGTGGGGGGCGAGTGCCTCCCAGGCAAGCGTGCGCACCAGCCCATCACCACCGCGCAGCAGGCCCTCAAACTCGAACCGGATCTGCTCGGTGGGCTGTACCACTACGATCGCGCAGCGCCTGACATCCATCGGATCAGCCCTTCCTTCATCGTGAATCCACGTTATCGAACCGCGACCCGATTCCTTTACATCTCCCGCTCTACCCTCTCAAGAACCGCTTTGCCAAGCCGACATCACCACTGCCCCTCGACACTCCATGGATGCAGGACACAATGCCCACGTTGACGCTCTCGCTGCCGGTCGCAAGGACGCTGGTTCAGCGCCTCGCCACCGATGACACCTTCCGCCAGCTCTTCGCCACCGACACGGCTGCCGCGATACTGCTGGCTGGACACGTTCCATCCAACCCGGCTGACCTTCAGCAGTTCGTCCAGGATTGCTGCAAGAACATCTGCCTGGCGGAGAAAGACGTCATCGCACAGGCCGAAGAGCAGATCATCGCCATGCTGACCAGTGGTACCGGCTACTCCGTGCCGATGCTTGAGGACGGTTACGGCTCGCCGCGCACGCTGCGCTGAGGCATCGAGGCCATGGTGTCGGCAGCCTCGATTGCCGGCGCCGCCATGAGCCTCCGCACATCCACTACGTTAAGCGCCTGCAGGCAGAAGCTGCATTGCGCTTCTGCATATGCAAATCCGGGGCGATCACGCAGCCAACGCGTCTGCTCCTGGGCAACATCCTTCAGGCCCGCCTCCAGCGCCAGGTCACGCACTGCCAGCCGCACCTGCAGGCGTGGCTGCTTCTTCAACAGCGGTACGAGCAGGTCCAGCCCGGCCTGGGGCCGGCCCTCATGCTGCATCATCCGCCCGGCCAACAGGGTGACGTACTGGCGCAACACGCTGCTGTCAGGGAGATCCTGAAGCGCGTTCATCCGGGCCTGGACCGCCTTGGCCGGTGCGGCATCGCCCAGTCTCAGTGCCAGCAAGGCTGCTGCGTGTGCTGCAACCAGGCGATCCACTACCTCCACCGCGGGTTCGCCGCTCAGCTCTGCGAACGGCGCGGTCGCGGCCACGCGCGCCACCATCAGCGCCTTCGACCTTCTGCCGGCCATCATGTAGGCGACGGCCAGGGGCATGTCGAAGTTGTACCGATCCATGCCCTGGCGCTGTCCGGCAAGCATCCTTCCCTGTTCGGCGAGCTTGATGGCGCCCTCGACATCGCCTTGGTCAAGCGCAATCGTGGTAGCGAAATTGCCAGCATGGAAGTTGCCTGGATCGATCCGCCCAAGCAGCGCATTGGCCTTCTCGAACTCGGAACGCGCTGCCGCCACCGTCGCCTGGCGCATCAATGCACCTTCCCAACCATTGCCGGCGGCACGGCTGAACGCGATGTCAGCCTCTGCATAGCGCTCGCTGGCCAGCAAGGCGCGGCCGTACTGGTCCTGCGCGATCTCAGGCAGCTCGACCCTGCTTTGTGCAACACGCCTGGAAAGCGCCAGGGCCTCGGCAAGGCGGTTCTCGTGGAAAAGATTCAGACCGGCGTTGTAGCTTGCAGGCATGTAATCCGGATACAGCTCCGCCATGCGCGCCCAGCCATCGGTGGCGCGATCCGGATCACTGATCTGCAGCGCCCAGTTCTGCACGTACAGGCGCTCGCGCGGCGTAAGGTGCCCTGATCGACGGTCGGCCTCTGCCAGCAGACGCCGGGCATCGCGGTAATTCATCATGGCGAAGCGACAGCGGGCTTGGCCCAGCCATGCCAGGGCGAACTCAGGATCGACCTCGATCGCCTGCCCGAAGAACGCCATCGCGCCGTTGAAATCTCCTCGGCTGTAGCGCTTCTGGCCCAAGGCAAACGCACGCAACGCATCCATGCTGCCCGTGGTCACCTCCGGCAGGGATTGGCTGTCGCGCTGGATCAATGCGGGCTCTTCGCCCAGGCGATCGCGCAGCTGGCGCGAAACATCGTCCACCGCCGCCAGTACCGCACCCGCCTTCGCATCGGCGGATACCACGGCCAGGGTGCGCAGCGTCGACGGCTCGACCACCTCCACGCTGAAGCGGGTTCGGCCGCCGACATCGGTCGCCGATGGCACGAACACCAGGCGGGCGCCCGTGCGCACCGCCACAGCGGCGGCATCGCGACGTTCACGGACACCGCGATCCGGCGGTTTCCGCATCATCTCAAGGGTGCGGCCGACGCGGTCGTCACTGACGACGTTGACGTAGCGGGACTGCTCGAGACTGATCCGGAACGCCTGGTCCAGGGCGTCATCGAGCAGTCGATTGCCGGTGAGGTTATGCAGCCCGCCGAGCACCACCCAGTCGCGTTCGGCGAACGCGATGGCCGGCTGTGGCCGGGTCAGCAACCAGACGCCAAGCACCACGGCCAGCAGCACGGCGGCCTGCGCCGCCATCGCCAGCGGACGGCGCCACAACGGAAGATCACGCCGGGCCTTGGCCGTGTGCCGCAGCCGCCCCGGCGTGGGCATGCCCGCCGCCTGCACGCCGTAGACTTCGGCTGGCTGGCTCACGCCCTTGAAGCGCCATCGCCCGAACGACCGCCATTGCAGGCCTTCAGCCATCGCGCCCAGCGACCCACTGGAGCGACGCACGATGGATTCGGCCACCGCCGAAAGCAGGATCTGGCCCGGGCGTGCCAACTGCATCAGGCGCGCCGCCGTCGGCTTGGCCAGGCCTTCGACTTCAATCGCCTTGGCGCCAGCCCGCACTGCCTCGGCGCTGTTCTCCCAGGTCAGCACATCGCCCACATGCAGACCAGCCCGCGCCTGCAGATGGATCTCGTGTCTCTGCCCCAGCGGCTGCAGCCCACGCTGGTAATCCAATGCAAAGCCAAGCGCGTCGATCGGGCGCTCGAACAGCATGAACAGCCCGTCGGAGCGATCGATCAGCTGGCCGTTCCAGCGCTGCTGCAGCGCCAGCACCAGCCGGTCGTGTTCCTGGAACAGTTCGGCGGCAGCGACATCGCCGATGCGTTCGACCAGCAGCAGCGAGTCACACAGGTCGGTGAACAGCAGGGCGCGCAGTTGCTGGTTGTGCGGCGCCGACGTTCCGTTGTCGCCATTCATCGCCTCTGTCTCCCGATCTAGGGTGAGTCCACTGCGTCTGCCCAACGCAGGCAGTTGCCACCATCACGCTTGGCCTGGTACAGCGCACGATCCGCGCTGGCGTACCACTCGCTCCATCCCGCATCCGGGTCCAGCAGGCTGGCGCCGATGCTGACCAGGCTGACGTGCGGCGTGCCGTGGCTGCGCTCGAGCAGGCCGTGTACCGCGCTGAGGATGAACTCTGCCGCGTGCTGCACGATCTCGTGGTTGCCACGACGCAGGATCAGGCAGAACTCGTCACCGCCGAGCCGGCAGGCCAGGTCCTGCTCACCGGCCATCGAGCGCAGGATGTTGCCCATGCTCTGCAGCACGCGATCGCCGGCCTGGTGGCCATGGCGGTCATTGATCTGCTTGAAGCGGTCGCAGTCGATGAGCAGCAGCGCCTGCGGCAGCCCACTGCCATCGGCGCGGCATTCCTGCAGGTAAAGGGTGAGGCCACGGCGGTTGTGCAGCCCGGTCAGTTCATCGGTACGCACCAGTTCACGGGTGTGGGTCAGCTGGTGGGTAGTGATGTACAGGTTGTCCAGCGCGGTTTCCAGATCATGGTTGCGCCGGCGCAGCTGGCTGATCAGCGCCTGTTCGTTGGTCAGCACGCGCATGATCGTGCGGCGCAGGAAGTAGGCGACCAGGCCCGGATCGGATTCCACCAGACGATGGAAGTCGGCGGGCCCCAGCTCAAGCACCTCGCAGTCCACCAGGGCGCGCGCACTGGCGCTGCGCGGGTGATCACCCACCAGCAGGCCCAGCTCACCGAAGAACTCCTGCTGCCCGAGGGTCTTGATCACCAGGTCCTCGCCGAAATCCAGTTCGATCTGGCCTTCCAGGATCACGTACATGCGCTCGCCACGGTGGCCACGCTGGAACAGCCACTGCCCGGCATGAAGCTTGCGTGGACGGGCAAATCTGGCGAACAATGCGACCTCGGCATCGGACAGCAGCGCATGCACGATCTCGGCCATCGCCACCCGGGCGATACCTGACGTCACATCACTGTTCTCGGCCGCACCCCTGCCGGTCATTCCCTGCACCCGCCGCCAGCGTCCCCTGGTGAGCCGCGGAGCATAGCACCGCTTTAAAATGTGCGCCCTATCTCATTTTGAGCCTTGTGGTCCGCTTTCCCGATGTGAAGGCGCACGGTGGCCGTTCTGCCCGCCACGGTCCAGGGAAAAGTCGTTCCGGATCAATCTGATGGCCACCTTCACAGGGTTTCGGCCAAGTTGCCGGACTGTGGGGTGCGCTGGATTGACGCTGCATGCGTTCATCGCGTTTCCGTCGATACAACAACGCCGGCAGGTCCCCCGACCGGCCGGCGTTGCCTGGCCCTTCCCTGGCCACCCTGATCGGATTCGCGACCCCGGTAGAGCCGGCCGCTGGCCGGCTTCTCCGTAGTGCCCGAAGGAGCACGTGGGTGCCGGCCAGCGGCCGGCACTACCGCATCACGCGGCGCGTTCGCTGCGCCCGCCGTGGAACTGCTCTTCTTCGGTCGAGCCGGTCAACGCGGTGGTCGAGGACTGGCCCTGCTGGATCGCCTGGGTCACGGCATCGAAGTAGCCGGTGCCAACCTCGCGCTGGTGCTTGACCGCGGTGAAGCCGCGCTCGGCGGCTTCGAACTCGGCTTCCTGCAGTTCCACGAACGCGCTCATCTGGCGGCGTGCGTAGCCGTGGGCCAGATTGAACATGCCGTAGTTCAGCGCGTGGAAGCCGGCCAGGGTGATGAACTGGAACTTGTAGCCATAGCTGCCCAGCTCACGCTGGAACTTGGCGATGGTGGCGTCGTCCAGGTTCTTCTTCCAGTTGAAGCTGGGCGAGCAGTTGTAGGCCAGCAGCTTGCCCGGGAACTTCGCATGGATCGCCTCGGCGAACCTGCGTGCGAATTCCAGGTCCGGCTTGCCGGTCTCGCACCACACCAGGTCGGCGTAGGGCGCGTAGGCCAGGCCACGGCTGATCGCCTGGTCCAGGCCATTGCGGGTCTTGTAGAAGCCCTCGACGGTGCGCTCGCCGGTGGTGAACGGGCGGTCGTTGCCGTCGATGTCACTGGTCAGCAGATCCGCGGCCTCGGCATCGGTGCGCGCGACCAGCAGGGTCGGCACGCCCAGCACGTCGGCGGCCAGGCGTGCGGCGTTGAGCTTCTCGATGGCCTCACGGGTCGGCACCAGCACCTTGCCGCCCATGTGGCCGCACTTCTTCACCGACGCCAGCTGGTCTTCGAAATGCACGCCGGCGGCGCCGGCCTCGATCATCGCCTTCATCAGTTCGAAGGCGTTGAGTACGCCGCCGAAACCGGCTTCGGCGTCAGCCACGATCGGCTGCAGGAAGTCGATGTCATCCTTGCCTTCGGCGTGGTGCAGCTGATCGGCACGCAGCAGCGTGTTGTTGATGCGCTTGACCACCGCCGGCACCGAATCGGCCGGGTACAGCGACTGGTCCGGATACATCTGACCGGCCAGGTTGGCGTCGGCCGCCACCTGCCAGCCGGACAGGTAGATCGCCTTCAGCCCGGCCTTGACCTGCTGCATGGCCTGGTTGCCGGTCAGTGCACCCAGCGCGTTGACGAACTCGCGCTCATGCAGCGATGCCCACAGCTTCTCCGCACCCAGGCGGGCCAGCGAATGCTCGATGTGGACGGTGCCGCGCAGGCGCACCACGTCGGCGGCGCTGTAGTTGCGCTGGATGCCTTCCCAACGCGGGTTGGTATCCCAGTCGTGCTGGATCTGTTCGGCAGTGGGCAGCTTGCTCATGTCTTTCTCCAGTTCGATTCGTGCGTGCAACGGGGAGGGAAACGGCGGGTTTGCGGGCAGTCGGTCAGTCGATGCGCGCGTAGGCGGGCAGGGTCAGGAAATCGGTCAGTTCGTCGCTACGGCTCAGTTCGCCGAGCAGGGCGATGGCCTCGCCGATGCGTGCGCCACCGGGCAGCGCGGCGGTATCGCCCAGCCGTGCCGGCAGCTGCGAGAGGGTGGAATCCAGCAGCGCGAGGTCGATCGCGGTGCCGTCGTCCAACTGCTGGCCCGGTGTGTGCAGCCACTGCCACAGCTGGCTGCGACTGATCTCGGCGGTGGCCGCATCCTCCATCAGGTGGTGGATCGGCACGCAGCCGTTGCCATCCAGCCAAGCGGCCAGGTAGCGCACGCAGACTTCCACGTTGCCTTCGAAACCGGCGCGGGTGATGGTGCCCGGCGGCCGTGCGATCAGTTCGTCGCGGCCGACGCGCACGTCCTGGCGCAGCACGCTGTGCTGGTTCGCACCGGGCATGTGTTCGTCGAAGATCGCCATCGCCACCGGAATCAGCGCCGGGTGCGCAACCCAGGTGCCGTCATGGCCGGCGGTGACTTCGCGCAGCTTGTCGGCGCGCACGCGGGCCATCGCCTGTTCGTTGGCGGCGGCATCGTTGTTGATCGGAATCTGCGCGGCCATGCCGCCCATCGCATGCGCACCGCGGCGGTGGCAGGTCTGGATCAGCAGTTCCGAATAGGCCTTCAGGAACGGCTGGGTCATGGTCACCTGGCCGCGTTCGGGCAGCACGCGGTCGGCGTGGCGGCGGAAGGTCTTCAGGTACGAGAAGATGTAGTCCCAGCGCCCGCAGTTCAGGCCGACGATGCGGTCACGCAGCGCGTGCAGGATCTCGTCCATCTCGAACACCGCCGGCAGCGTTTCGATCAGCACCGTCACCTTGATCTGGCCATGCGGCAGGCCGAGCATGCCTTCGATGTGCGACAGCGCGGTCTCCCACAGCGCCGCCTCTTCCATGCTCTGCAGCTTGGGCAGGTAGAAGTACGGGCCGCGGTCCTTCGCCTGCAGGGTGCGGGCGTTGTGGAAGGCGAACACCGCCGCGTCGAACAGGCCACCGGCCAGCGGCTGGCCGTCGATGGCCACGTGCTTTTCGTCCAGATGCCAGCCGCGCGGGCGCACGATCAGCACCGCCTGCTCGTCGTACGGGCGCAGGCTGTAGTGCTTGCCATTTGCAGCGGTGAATTGCAGATCACCGCGCACCGCCGCCGCCAGCGACTGCTGGCCGGCCAGCAGGTTGCGCCAGGTCGGCGAGGTCGAATCCTCGAAGTCGGCCATGAACACCTTGGCGCCGGAGTTCAGCGCGTTGATGACCATCTTCGGGTCGGTCGGGCCGGTGATCTCGACGCGGCGGTCCTGCAGCGCGGCCGGCAGCGGGGCAACGCGCCAGTCGCCGTTGCGGATCGCGGTGGTGTCTTCGCGGAAGTCCGGCAGGCCGCCCTGATCGAAGAACGCCTGACGCTCGCGGCGGGCCTGCAGCCGTGCCTGCCGGCCCGGTTCCACCGCGCGGTGCAGCGACACCAGCAGGGCCAGCAGCGGCGCCGGCAGCAGGGTGTCCTGGCCGGCCACGCGGGTCGCCAGGGCGATGCCGGGGGTAGCCTTGCTGGCAGGGGTGGGAACAGCGGAAGCGACGGCGGACATGAGGCGACTCCAGCGGTGGGGGAACGTCTCCACGGTGCCGCTGGGCCGGAGTATTTGGCAAAACAGTTTTTGCAATGTTCTACATAAGTTGTGCTAATACTCGTGACACGATGAGCACACGCACTCCGCCAAGTCCGCGTTTTTCCTACAAATCCGACCGGCTGAAGCCGCTGCGCGCGTTCTGCCAGACTGTGCGCCTGGGTTCAGTCTCACGGGCGGCTGAGGCACTTTTCGTCAGCCAGCCGGCGATCAGCCTTCAGTTGCAGGCGCTGGAGCGGGAGCTGGGGGTGCCGCTGTTCGAGCGCAGCGGGCGGCGCCTGGTGCCCAGCCGCGAGGGCCAGCTGCTGTATGAAATGGCGCAGCCACTGGTGGAAAACCTGGACGGGCTGGAGGCGCGCTTCCGCGACAAGGTGCGCGGACTGGATGCGGGCGAACTGAACATCGCCGCCAACAGTTCCACCATCCTCTACCTGCTGCCCAAGATCGTCGAACGCTTCCGCCTGCATCACCCGGACGTGCGCCTGACCCTGCACAACGCGATCAGCGCCGACGGCACCGACCTGCTGCGCGAGGATGCCGCCGACCTAGCGATCGGTTCGATGACCGATGTGCCGGCCGACCTGAGCTACGCCCCGGCCTACCGCTTCGAGCAGGTGCTGATCGCACCGCACGATCATCCGCTGGCCAGTGGCGGCGAGCTGGAGCTGGCCGACATCGCGCGCTATCCGCTGGTACTGCCGCCGAAGCGGCAGATCACCTATCGCCTGGTGGACCAGGTGTTCCAGCGCCACCGCATCGCCTACACCGTGGCACTGGAGGTCGGCGGCTGGGAGGTGATCAAGCAGTACGTGGCGATGGGCATGGGCATTTCGATCGTGCCGGCGCTGTGCCTGAACGAGGCCGACCGCGAGCGGTTGGCGGCGCGGTCGATGAAGCGCTGGTTCCCGGAACGCAGTTACGGGGTGATCGTGCGCCGGGGCAAGGCGCTGTCGGCGCAGGCGCGGGCGTTCATCGAGCTGATCCAGCCGGAGTTGTTCAGCCCGCGCGATTACGACCAGAGCGGGCATTCGGAGCGGTGAGGGGTGTTCTGGTTTGCAGGGCTGCCGCCCTGCACCTGCGGTAGTGCCGGCCGCTGGCCGGCAACCTCAAAAGCAACAGCGGGCATTCCGTGGGATGGCGGGGTGGGTCCGGTTGCGGGGGACGCCGTAAACCCGTCCATGAAGTGACCCCCGAGACTTGGTCGCGGCATCCGTGCCGCTCACACCCCCGCAACCGGACCCACCCCGCCTTCGACAGTTGGTTGCTGCTGTTGGTGCCAGCTGCTGTTGGTGGGTGCCGACCGTTGGTCGGCACGGGATCGGATCCCATCTCTGATTCATTTCCGGCTGACGATGAATAAACTGGCCCCATGTCCATCGAACTCCGCCACCTGCGCTACTTCCTCGCTGTCGCCGATACGCTGCACTTCGGCCAGGCGGCGGAGCGGCTGGGCATGTCGCAGCCGCCGCTCAGCCAGCAGATCCGCCAGCTGGAGGACCTGATCGGTGCGCGCCTGTTCGTGCGCAGCCACCGTCGTGTGCAGCTGACGCCTGCGGGCGAGCTGCTGCAGGAACGTGCACGCGCCATCGTGCAGCAGGTGGAAGCGGCGGTGGACGAGGTACAGCGCGCGCAGCGCGGCGAGCAGGGTGAACTGCACATCGGCCTGACCCGCGCCACGCCGCTGTCGCCGCAGATTCCGCGTTCGATCCTGCATTACCGCCAGCAGTATCCGCAGGTGCGGCTGCAGCTGAGCGAGATGAACACCCTGCAGCAGATCGACGCGCTGCTCGACGGGTCACTGGACGTGGGCATCATCCGCAAGCGTGCGCTGCCACCGGAACTGGTGGCGCACAGCCTGTTCGTCGATCCGCTGGCGTTGATCGTGCATGCCGACCATCCTGCCCTGCGCAGACTGTCGAAGCAGGGCACGCTGTCGCTGCGCGACTTCGCGCAGGAGCCATTCGTGGCGTTCCGCCGCAGTGCCGGTGCGGGCATCCACGACCACATGATCGCGTTGTGCGCGGCTGCCGGATTCACACCGCGCATCGTGCAGGAGGCGGGTGAAGCCTCGACGCTGATCAGCCTGGCCGCCGCAGGCCTGGGCGCCGCGATCCTGCCGTCTTCGTGCGATCACATCCGGGTGGAAGGATCGCGCTTCGTGGCGCTGGCCGATGCCGGTGCCCATTCGGAAGTGCAGCTGGCGTGGCATCGCGAACGGGTAACCCCGTTGATCCGCAATTTCGCCACGCTGCTGCGCGGGGCATTCGCCGGTAGAGTCGACTGTTAGTCGACTATCGCGCGCAGCGCGGGGTTTTCGCGATCTGATGGAAGAGCAGTCAACTAACAGTCGACTCTACCTCGGCAGACCCGCCACACCGTGGTTGCCGGCCAGCGGCCGGCACTACCGTGCGTTGGGTCACGCCGTGACCGGCTGCGGCGCGCGCTGCTGCAGCGCCCAGACGATGCCACCGCCGATCAGGGTCAGCACGGCGGCGAACGCACACACGCCAAGCCAGTCCCAGGCTGCATAGGCCAGGCCACCCACACCGCCCAGCACGCTGGACCCCAGGTAGTAGGCGAACAGGTACAGCGCCGAGGCTTCCGCACGCATCGCGCCGGCGCGGCTTCCAACCCAGCTGCTGGCCACGGAATGACCACCGAAGAAGCCGAAGGTCACCAGTGCGATACCCAGCGCCATCGTGCTCAGCCACGGCATCGCCAGCAGCGCGATGCCGGCGCCGATCAGCGCGAACGAGATCGACAGGATGCGGCCGCGTCCGTAGCGCGTGGCCTGCTGGCCCATCCACGCCGAACTGAAGGTACCCACCAGATAGACGCTGAAGATCAGCCCGACCACGGTCTGGCTGAGATGGTAGGGCGGCGCCAGCAGGTGATAGCCCAGGTAATTGTAGAGGGTGACGAACACGCCCATCAGTACGAACGAGGTGGCGAACAGCCACGGCAGGCCCGGGTCGGCGAACAGCGTGCGCCAGCGCGACGGCAATTGGCGCAGGCCGCCGCGACGTGCATGGAAGTGCCGCGACGGTGGCAGCTGCAGCCACAGCAGCACGGTGCTGGCCACGGCGATGATCGAGACCACGCCGATGCCCCAGCGCCAGCCCCAATGGTCGGCGATGATGCCGGCCAGCAGGCGCCCGCTCATGCCACCGATGGCGTTGCCGCCGATGTACAGGCCCATCGCCAGGCCCAGCGCGCGGCTGTCCATTTCCTCGACCAGGTAGGTCATCGCTACCGCCGGCACGCCGCTCAGCGCCAGGCCAAGCAGGGTGCGCAGCACCAGCAGCGTGGTCCAGTCGTCCACCAGCGCGGTGCACAGCGACAGCATGGCCGACGCCAACAGCGCAACGATCATCAACGGGCGACGGCCGACCGCGTCGGACAGCAGGCCGGCCAGCAGCATCGCCACCGCCAGCGTGCCAGTGGTCAACGACAGCGACATCGCGCTGCCGGCGGCGGACACGCCGAAGTGACGGCTGAACTCGGGCAGCAGCGGCTGCACCGTGTACAGCAGGCCGAAGGTGGAGAAGCCGGCCAGGAACAGCGCCAGCGCGGTGCGGCGGAAGGCCGGGGTGCCCTGCTGGATGCGGGTGTCGGTGCCGGTATCGAGAATGGAGGGACGGCCTTCAACGGCCGCCGCAGTTTCGCCAGTCATGGAATCGAAGGGCCGGTGGGGACGGCCGGGCGTGGGAGGGAACGGGCCTCAGACTAGGCCCGTCCATCCAGTCGATCCATAACCTGATAAGTCAGGATTGATACTCAAGAAGTATCAATTCAGCTTACAGGCGCTGCCACTCGAAACCGTCGCCGCGGCGGTAGTACACCGCCACCGCACGGCCGTAGACCTTGTCGGCATCTACGAAGCCGAAGAAGCGGCCATCGAAGCTGTTGCCACGGTGGTCACCCAGCACCAGCACCTTGCCGTCCGGCACCACCAGGTCGGCGATGTCCGGGCCGCCCCCCATGTCCAGATCGAGGCTGGCACGGCGTTCACCGAAGGCTTCCACATCCTGCAGGTCCGCAGTCTGCAGCGGCTGGCCGTTGATGGTCAGGTGCCCTTCGTGCAGCTGCACATGGTCACCGGCCACTGCGGCAACGCGCTTGATCAGGCGGGTGCCGTCGGCTGGCGAATCGAATACCGCCACTTCGCCGCGCTGCGGCGTGCCGGTGGACATCAGTTCCCTGCTGGTGAATGGCAGGCGCAGGCCGTAGGCGCGCATGTCCACCACCACCCGGTCGCCGGGCTGCAGGGTCGGCTGCATCGAACCGCTGGGCACCACGTAGTGGTTGGCGAGGGTATCGCGGGCGGCGGCGAGCAGGCCAAGCATCACCAGCAACGGCAGCGCCTCCTTCTTCAGCCAGGCCAGCGCGCGATCGGAAAAGGGAGGGCGGGCAACGGCGTCCATGGCAGGCTCCGGGTGGGTGGTAGCTGCATCAGACCACACACGGGGGGAGAGGTTCCCGGTAGTGCCGGGTTACGCAGGTTTTACGCGCGGGACCGGCCGCGGGCATCGCACCTTTACGGCCAGCGCGCGCATCGTGTGCCCACCGCGCCGCAGGGCGCATTCCGCAAGGTGTTGTATGACCCTCCTGGTGATCCGCCACGCATCTTCGTCCGCGCCGCGCCCGCAATTGCCGGCGCAGCTGAACGGCCATCGCGTGCTGTGCAGCGACTGCGCCAGCCTGTCCGAAGTGCGCCAGTGCCTGTGCCAGCCGCAGGCGCGTTCGGCCGACTGGGTGCTGCTGGATGTCGGCGTGGCCGACGAGGCGCAATGGCAGGCCGAGGGCGGTGCGCTGCAGGCGGCGCTGGAACGGCTGCCGGCGCAGTACATCGAGTTGCAGGCACCCAGCGAGCCCGGCCTGGAGGCGCGCCTGCGACTGCAGCATGGCCCGGCGGCGGTGGTCATCGACCAGCGCAGCCAGCAGGCCGGTTATCCGTTGTCGCTGGCCATCGTCGGCCGCCGCCTGGCGCAGGAGGGCTGAGCCATGTCGATCTTCATCATCCGTGGCCCGGAAGCCGCCGGTGCGCTGATCCGTACCGCCATGCCGCTGCCGGCACCGGTACTGAAGTCGTTGGTGCACCGGGCGATCGACGCCGGCACCAGCGTGGCGATACGCGCCTGCGGCTCGGAACAGGAACTGCTGGACGCCCTGCGCGTGGCCGACCACAGCCGTGGCGAGGTGACGCTGCTGGACCCGGGTGCGTGTGCCAACAGCCTGCGTCTTCAGCGCCTGCTGCCCTACCTGCACAACGCCTACGTGGAAGTACATGACGACGGCGCGGTGGCCGAGCCGTGCCTGCCGGCCGGTGTCGGCCAGCGCCTGGGCATTGCCGCCGGGTACGGTGCGCAGAGCTATGTGCTGGCGCTGGACATCGCGCTGGATCACCTGGGCCTGGCCGAACAGGCCAACCGGGTACACGTGGGGACGTGATGGCCGGGCTGTGCCCGGCACCCGGTAGTGCCGGCCGCTGGCCGGCAACCTCAACAGCAACAGCAACAGCCAAAGCCGGTTTCCTGGGGGATGGCGGGGTGGGTCCGGTTGCGGGGACGCTGCAAGTACGTCCCTGTAAGCTTGGCCGCGGCATCCATGCCGCGGACACCCCCGCAACCGGACCCACCCCGCCTTCGACAGATCTCCGCGAACTGTCGGAACAGCATGGCCTGCTTCTGGTGGGTGTCGACCTTGGTCGATACATGGATCCACGCCATGCGTGGATGAGCGGCAAACTGCGGAATCTGTCGATGGTATCGATTCAACGAAAAACGGCGGGGTTTCCCCCGCCGTTATTTCTTTCGTACTTCAGGTCGCGCTTATTTCAGCCCGCGGAACTTCAGCAGCGGTTCCACCGACGGGTCCTTGCCGCGGAAATCGCGGTACAGGGTCGACAGCTCCACGCTGTTGCCGCGCGAGAGGATCTTGTCGCGGAATTCCTGGCCATTGGCGGCGGTCAGGCCACCGTGTTCGGTGAACCACTGGTAGGCGTCATGATCCAGCACTTCGGCCCAGAAGTAGGCGTAGTAGCCGGCCGAGTAACCGCCACCCCAGATGTGGTCGAAGTAGGTGGTGCGGTAACGCGGCGGCACCTGCGGCAGGTCGACCTTGAACTTCTTCAGCGCGCTGGCTTCAAAGGCGCCGACGTCCTGCAGCGGCGCGTCGGCCTTCTGCGTGTGCCAGGCCAGGTCCAGCAGTGCGGCCGACAGGTACTCGGTGGTCGCATAGCCCTGGTTGAAGCTGCGTGCCTTGAGGATCTTGTCGACCAGCTCCTGCGGCATCGCCTCGCCGGTCTTGTAGTGCTTGGCGTAGTTGGCGAACACCTTCGGGTCCAGCGCCCAGTGCTCGTTGAACTGCGACGGGAACTCGACGAAGTCGCGCGAGGTGGCGGTGCCGGCAATCGACGGATACTTCACGTTCGAGAACATGCCATGCAGTGCATGGCCGAACTCATGGAACATGGTGGTGACGTCGTCGAAGCTGATCAGCGCAGGCTGGCCGGCGGCCGGCTTGGTGAAGTTGCAGACGTTGTAGACCACCGGCTTGGCGCCGGTCAGGCCGTCCTGCTCGACGAACACGTCCATCCAGGCGCCGCCAGACTTGCTGTCACGCTTGAAGTAGTCGGTGTAGAACAGGGCCAGCGAGGTGCCGTCCTTGTCGAACACTTCGTACACCTTCATGTCCGGGTTGTAGGTCGGAATGTCGGTACGCGGCTTGAAGGTGATGCCGTACAGCTGGGTGGCGGCGTAGAAGACGCCGTTCTGCAGCACGTTGTCCAGTTCGAAGTACGGCTTGATCTGCGACTCGTCCAGATCGTACTTGGCCTTGCGCACCTGCTCGGCGTAGAAATCCCAGTCCGAGGCGGCGACCTGGAAGCCGCCCTTCTGCGCGTCGATCACCTTCTGGATCTCGCCGGCTTCGGCGCGGGCCTTGGCGGTGGCGGCCGGCACGGTGTCGGTCAGCAGCTTCAGCGCGGCGGCCGGGGTCTTGGCCATCTGGTCGCCCAGCTGGTAGTCGGCGAAGGTGTCGAAGCCGAGCAGCTTGGCCTTCTGCGCGCGCAGCTGGGCCAGGCGCTGCACGGTCTGCCGGGTGTCATTGGCATCGCCACGCTCGGCACGGGTTTCCGAAGCCTTCAGCACGGCGGCACGCTGGTCACGATCACTCAGCGAGCCGAGCACCGGCTGCTGGGTGGTGTTCTGCAGCGGCAGCAGGAACTTGCCATCCAGCTTGCGCTCCTTCGCTGCGTTGGCGGCGTTGTTGATCGCATCCTCGTCCAGGCCGGCCAGCTTGGCCTTGTCGTCAACGACAACGGCCGCAGCGGCGGTAGCGGCCACCAGGCGGGTGTGGAACTGGGTGGAAAGGGTGGTTTCTTCCACGTTGAGCTTGCGCAGCGATGCCTTGTCGGCGTCGGACAGCTGTGCGCCGGCGCGCACCAGGCCATCGTAGTAGTGCTCGACCAGGCGCTTCTGCACCGGATCCAGTTCAAGCGTGTCGCGCTGGTCATAGATCGACTTCACGCGCGCGAACAGCTTCGGGTCGAGGTTGATCTCGTCCTGGTGCGCGGCCAGCTTCGGCGCCACTTCTTCCTGGATCTTCTGGCGTGCATCGTTGGTATCGGCCTGGACCAGGCCGAAGAAGATGCGCGACACGCGGGTCAGGGTCTCGCCGCTGCGCTCCATCGCCACGATGGTGTTGTCGAAGGTGGCCGGCTCGCTGCTGTCGGCGATCTTGCGAACGTCGGCCAGGTGCTGGCGCATGCCTTCTTCGAAGGCCGGCAGGTAGTCGCTGTCCTTGATCTTGTCGAACTGCGGCGCCTGGAACGGCAGCGTGCTGGCGCTCAGCAGCGGATTGGTGGAGGCTTCGGCCGGCTGCTGGGCCGGGGCTTTCTGGGCATCGGACACGGGGGTGGACTCCTTGCCGGAACAGGCCGCCAGCGCCAGGCTGATGGCGGCGGCCAGGACTACGGTACGCGACATGTAAAACGCTCCTTGGGCAGACGGTATGGAATACCAGCCCTCCACCCTACTCCTGTCGCGCTCGCCCGGCATGTGCCGGACGTGGCGTCTATGCGACGGCCTGCGGCCGGCTCAGACCGTGCCGCGGGTCTTGCCGATCCACGGCCGGTAGAACTCGCGGATGGCGGCCATGTCGGCAGCATCGTCGCCGGTCGGCTGGAACAGCGGGCCGATGCCGATGGTCTTTTCCGGGTAATGGAAATAGGCGGCCAGGATCGGCACGTCGGCCATCCGGGCGATCTTCAGGAAGCCGGCCTTCCACTCCTTCACCGCCTTTCGGGTGCCCTCGGGGGTGATGGCGAACCACATCTTCTCGTTGTTGCGCAGCAGGTCCACCGCCTGGCCCACCGTGCCCTGCGGCGAGCTGCGGTCCAGCGGGATCACGCCCAGCTTGTGCAGCAGCGGCCCCAGCGGCCACCAGAACAGCGAGGCCTTGCCCAGCACCTTCACCTTCATGCCCAGCGCGATCTTGGCCGCCATGCCCCACAGGCCGTCCCAGTTGGACGAATGCGGCGCGATGATGAACACCAGGCGCGGGATGTCAGGCAGGGTGCCGGTCACCTTCCAGCCACCCATGCGCAGGGTGCAGCGCGCCAGCCAGCGCAGGAAGGCGTTGGGTTTGACCTGTGGCATCTGCGGCGGCACGGCCGGCAGCAGCGGAGTCGGGTTGTTCAAGCAATCACTCCCAGTCACGTGATGAGCGCCCGCGCTTGATCTGCGCGCGCCCGCGTTTGGCGTCCAGACGACGCAGTTTCGACCCGAGGGTCGGCTTGGTGGCCTTGCGCGGTTTGGGCACGCTCAGCCCGGCCTGGATGAAGGCCGCCAGCCGCTCGCGCGCATCCTCGCGATTGCGATCCTGGGTACGGAAACGTTGCGCGTCGATGACCAGCACGCCTTCGCCGGTCATGCGCCGGTCACGCCGCGCCAGCAGGCGCGTGCGCAACGGTTCGGGCAACGAGGGCGAGTTGGCCACGTCGAAACGCAGTTCCACCGCAGTGGAGACCTTGTTGACGTTCTGGCCACCGGCACCGCTGGCACGCACGAACCGCTCGACGATCTCGCCGTCGGGGATTTCAAGCTGCGCGTTGATGGTGACCGGTCCACTGCCCATCCGCGCATTGTAGCGGCAGCCACGTGTCGGAGTGCGCATCGCGCGCCGTATGCCGCCGATCAGGTACCGAACACGCCGCCTTCGCCTTGGCTGCGGGTATGCTGGCCGTCCCATGTACCGCAGGAAGCTTCGCATGACCCGCTCCGCACCCGCCCTGCCGTCCCTGCTGCGCCGCGCCGCCCTGCTGCTGGCGCTGGCCGTGGCCAGTGTCCCCGCCCTGGCCGCGCCGCCGACCGATGGCGACATCAACCGTCTGCTGTCCGCGTCACGTGCGCAGAGCATGATCGACACCATGCTGCCGCAGATCGAGGCGATGCAGCAGCAGCAGTTCCAGCAGGTGGCCGCACAGCGCCAGCTCAATGCCCAGCAGCAGGAGCAGCTGAAGCGGATCCAGGCACGGACCAGCCAGACCCTGCGCCAGGCACTGTCCTGGCAGCAGCTGCGGCCGATGTACGTGGACCTGTACAAGAAGACTTTCAGCAAGGAAGACGTGCTGGCGATGGCCGAGTTCTACGAGAGCGCGGCCGGCCAGAGCCTGCTGGACAAGACCCCGGCCCTGATGCAGAACGTGATGGTGGCGATCCAGGCGCGCATGCAGCCGCTGTTCGCGGACCTGCAGAAGGACCTGGAAGCGATCGTCAACGAGCCGGAAAAGAAGTGAGGTCGTGCCGGCCGCTGGCCGGCAACCTCGTACGGTTGGGATCAGGCAGATGCCGGCCAGCGGCCGGCACTACCGTCTATAGGTCCACCTGCCAGCCGAACAGGTCCAGCGCCTTCTGGAACTCACGATCCAGCGGCGCACTGACATCCACGTTGCCGCCCTCAGGATGCGGGAACCGCAGGCGCTCGGCGTGCAGCAGCATGCGGTGCACGCCCTGCATGCGGAAGATGCGGTTGTGGCGGCCATCACCGTGGCTGGTGTCGCCGATCATGTGATGCGACAGGTGCTTGAGGTGCCGGCGGATCTGCCGGAAGCGCCCGGTCTGTGGCTGGCAGCGCAGCAACGCATAACGCGAGCGGGTGAATTCACCGACCGGCACCGACAACTCTCCGGTGGCCAGGCGCTGGAAGTCGGTGACCGCCGGCTTTTTCACCGGTTTGCCCGGGCCGCCGTCCAGATCATGATCGACCTGCCAGGCGAGTTCGGCCGGCCAGCCCCGGCAGACGGTCAGGTAGTCCTTCAGCACCTCGCCACCCATCAGCGCCTTGCCCAGCGCACTGGCGGTCTCGCGGTCAAAGGCCAGCAGCAGGCAGCCACTGGTGGCCCGGTCCAGGCGATGCACGAGGAAGATCGGGCGGCCCAGCTGCTCGCGCAGGCGGTCGGCCAGGAAGTCGTCTTCGCCACGGGCCAGCTTGCTGTCGTGGACCATCAGCCCGGCAGGCTTGTTGACCACAGCCAGGCGCTCATCCAGGTGCAGCAGCTGCAGGGGCGCGGTTTCAGTCTCGACCGCGGCGAGGGTATCGGGTTCGGTGCTCACGGCGGGATTATCGAGGCTGGGTACTGAATGCGGTAGAGCCGGCCGCTGGCCGGCTGCCTGCGGATCGTCTGGCTGCTGGGCTTGCCGGCCAGCGGCCGGCACTACCAGATCAGGCGCGGCCAGCACTACCGGATCATGCGCGGCCAGCACTACCGGATCAGGCGCGGGCAGCACGGCGGTCAGGCGTTGCGTACGGCCAGCAGCTCGCCGTTGCCCACCGGCACCAGGCTGGTGCTGAAGTCAGGATCAGCGTCCAGCAGCACGCGCAGCGGTTCCATCTCTCCCGCATGCGAGGTGGCGTTGTCCACCACCAGCAGGCCACCCGGACGCAGCACGCGGCGCAGCTGCGGCCACCAGCCGGCGTATTGCCCGCGGTCCGAATCGAGGAACAGCAGGTCAATGCTGGCATCGGCGGCCTCTACAAGCCACGGCCCGGCATCGTCGTGGACCAGCGTGATGCGATCGGCCAGGCCACTGCGCGCGAAGGTGTCACGCGCCATCGCCGCCTTGTCCTCGGCGTATTCCAGCGTAGTCACGTGGCCGTCGATGGCGGCGGCGGCCTCGGCCAGCCACAGCGTGGAATAGCCGTTGGAGGTGCCGATCTCCAGCACCCGGCGCGCAGTGCCGAAGCGCACCAGCACCGCGAGGAATTCGCCCGTGTCTGGCGTGATGTTGAGCATGCGGCGGCCGCGTTCGACTTCACGGGCGTCGTTTTCGGCACCGAAGTGGGCCAGTTCGTTCTTCAGTTCCGACAGATGCAAGGCCATATCCCCGTGAATTCGCTACGAATCAGCGCCCATTGTGGCCTATGCAGGAACAGTTCCAATAATTCCTAGCTCCGCAGCAACTTCCACGTTGCGATAGTTCCCGCCTCCTTCGCGCGGGGACAGCATGCCTGGCCGCCGCGCACCCGGCTTCCGCTAGGACACGGCCATGACATTGAACATTCTGGCAATCGGTGCCCATCCAGATGACATCGAACTCGGTTGCGGTGGCAGCCTGGCAAAGCTCGCCCGCGCCGGCTCACGCATCCATGCACTGGTACTCAGCCGTGGCGGCCGGGGCTGCCACGCCGGCATCGACCGCAGCGATGAATCGCATCGCGCCCTGCACCGGCTCGGGGTGGCCGAGGTGATCCAGCAGGATTTCCCGGACACACGATTCCCCACCTGCCGCAACGACATCATTGCGTCGATCGAACAGGTCTGCACGCTGATCGAACCAGACCGCATCTACACGATGTGTGGTGAGGATCATCACCAGGACCATCGCACCGTTCACGAAGCGTCGATCATCGCCTGCCGCCACATTCCGCAGATCCTCTGTTATGAGAGCCCCAGCACCCTGCCGCAGTTCGCGCCGCAGGTGTTCGAGGACATCAGCGCGCAGCTGGAGCTGAAGATCCACGCGCTGCGCGAGCATGCCAGCCAGGGCGATCGCCACTACATGCAGGAAAGCCATCTCCGCTGCCATGCGCAGTTCCGTGGCCAGCAGATCGGCATCGGTCCCAGCGAGGGCTTCCTGCCCTACCGTCTGGTGCTTTGATGAAGACGCTGTTGTTCCTGGCCATGTGCGCTTTCATCCTGGTACGAATCTGCGTGCAGGCCTCGCGCCGGCCCAGCACCCGCCTGTACAGCATCGACGCGATCGTGCCGGCCTACAACGAAGCCCCCTGCCTGGAGCGCTCGCTGGCCAGCCTGCTGGAAAACCCGTACGTGGCGCGGGTGATCTGTGTCAACGATGGTTCCACCGACAACACGGCTCAGGTGCTTGATGCACTGCAGGCGCGCTGGCCCGGGCGCCTGGTGGCCGTGCACCAGGCCAACACCGGCAAGGGCGGTGCGCTGATGCACGGGCTGCAGCACGCAACCGCCGAGCAGGTGTTCCTGACCGACGCAGATACCCATATCGATTCGCGCAGCCATGGCCTGGGCTATCTGCTGGCCGAGATCGAGCGCGGCGCCGATGCGGTTGGCGGGGTCCCCTCGTCCAGCCTGCAGGGCGCCGGCTTCCTCCCCCATGTGCGCGCCAGCCTGAAACTGCCGATGATCGTGATCAAGCGCAGCTTCCAGCAATGGCTGGGCGGCGCACCGTTCATCGTTTCCGGCTCGTGTGGCCTGTTCCGTACTTCGGTGCTGCGCAAGGTCGGATTTTCCGATCGCACCCGCGTGGAAGACCTCGACATGTCCTGGTCGCTGGTTGCGCAGGGCTATCGGGTTCGCCAGAGCATCCGCTGCGTGGTCTACCCGCAGGAATGCAACACGCTGGTGGAGGAATGGCGGCGCTGGCGACGCTGGATCGTCGGCTATGCGGTATGCATGCGCCTGCATCGCCGCCTGCTGCTGACACGCTTCGGCATTTTCAGCATCCTGCCGATGATGCTGCTCGCCCTGGCCGGCATCATGCTGTCGCTGCAGGTATGGTTCGGCGCGGCCCGGCTGCACGGACCGGGTGGCCTTGCCCTGTCGGTGATGCCGCTGTTCTGGACCGGCATCGTCATGCTGCTGGCAGTGATCAGTGCCATCCACCACCGACGCGCGTGGCTGGTGCCGGCGGCGGCCTTCTCGATGCTGTATGTACTGCTCGCCTATGCGATCTGGCTGTTTCATGGCCTGGCGGGGCTGTTCACCGGCCGCGAACCCGTGCGCGACAAGCCGACGAGGTACCCGCATGTGGTGGAATGACCTCGCCGCGATGGCCGAGGCACTGTCGACACTTGCGCCCCACACTGATCCCGACGCGGAGGTCTCGCCACGGGCCACCCTGCACGGCGCCGTACGGATCGGTGCCGGCAGTCGCATCTGCGACGGCGCCCATGTCCAGGGTCCGGTGTCGATCGGCCGCGACTGCCTGATCGGCAACAACGCACTGCTGCGCGGCCCGCTGTGCATCGGTGACGGCACGCGTATCGGCTTTGCCAGCGAACTGAAGAACGCACGGTTGGGCAACCAGGTCAGCATCGGCCCGCAGTGCTTCATCGCCGACAGCCGCATCGATGACCGGGTCTATCTCGGCGCCCTGGTGCGTACCAGCAACCATCGCCTGGATGGGGCAACGGTCACCGTCCACATCGGCGACACCGTCATCGACAGCCAGCGCGACAAGCTCGGCGCCTGGATCGGCGAAGGTGCCGCGCTGGGCGTCGGCGTGATCATCCTGCCCGGCCGCATCGTCGCGCCGGGAAGCCAGTTCGGGCCGCGCATCACCGTGGAACGAAACCTGCCGCCCGGCCGCTACCGGCTGCTGCAGTCATTGCATTCCCAACCCCTGGAGTAACCCCATGCGATTGATCATCCGTGGCGCACTGCCATGCGCCCTGCTGCTGGCTGTCTGCAGCGCCCACGCCGGCGTCGACCGTGTCACGGTGCAGCTGGACCATGCCGACTACAGCGATGGCTTCGGCAAGCGCGACGTACAGACAGTGGACGTGGCCGGACGCAGTGGCGGCAGCCGCTGGCACCTGGGGTTGGCCCATGGCGAGCGTGACTACGGCAGCAGGCGATTCAGCGGCAACCGCATGCAGGGCTCGCTGCACCATCGCTGGAGCCCGCGCCTGTCCACCCGCACCGCTGTCACGGCATCCAACGATGATCCGGTGTTCGTCAACCGCCAGGTCAACCAGGACATCCAGTGGAACGTGACACCGCAGACCGTACTGAGCGTGGGCGGCAAATACGCCCAGTACCATGCCGGCGCCCATGTGAGCGGCTGGTCGGTGGGTGCCTCGCATTACTTCCCGCGCGTGACTGCCTCACTGCGCCACGAGCGGCACCGCCAGTCCAATGGACCGGATGGGCATGGCACCACACTGTCGCTGCGGCTGAAGGATGGGCAAGGCCGTGGTTCGACCCAGCTGTGGCTGGGCAGCGGCACGTCCGGCTATACCGCCGAGTCCGATCCGCTGCTGCTGCGCGAGCACGATGCACGGCGTGCCTTCCTGCGCCGCAGCCAGCCATTGGGTGAGCATCTGGTGCTGGACGTGGGTATCGGCAAGACCTGGCACAGGACGCGCCTGGACAGCTTCCAGAGTGTGCAGTCGCACCTGGGCCTGGGCTACCACTGGTGAGCCTGTAATTGATCGGCGGCGTACCGTGCCGCCGATCTTCAATCTGCCGGGGTCAGCGCCACCACGCGCGCGCCAGCGCCACCACGCCGACCGCACCGGACAGCCAGCTCCACGCCGGCACGTCGCCCCAGTACCAGCCCGGCGGCTGCAGCACATACATCAGTGCAGCGATGGCGAGCAGGCCCACACCGGTGATCGCGCCCACGGCGCGCTTCTGCAGGCGCTGCAGGCTGGCGTCGAGCGCGACCAGATCGCGCGAACGCATCGCCAGTTCGTGGCGGCCTTCCACCTGCTGGGTCAGCCAGGCGTGCACCAGCCGCGGCATGTCCGGCGCATGGGTCATGATTTCCGGCAGGCGCTTGCCCAGCTCGCGCACCACCCGGCGCGGGCTGTAGCGCTCGCGCAGGATCTTCGCCAGCACCGGCTTGGCCACCGCCCAGATGTCGATCTGCGGGTCCAGCTGGCGGCCGACGCCCTCGATGTTCAGCAGGGTCTTCTGCAGCAGGATCAGCTGCGGCTGCAGCGTCAGCTGGTAGCGCTGCGCCACCCGGAACAGCTTCATCAGCACTTCGGCCAGCGAGATCTGCGACAGCGGACGTGTGAAGTACGGCTCGCATACCGAACGCACGGCCGCTTCCAGATCGTCGATGCGTACGTGGTCGGGCATCCAGCGTGCCTGCACGTGCAGTTCGGCGATGCGGCGGTAATCGCGGTTGAAGATGGCCATGAAGTTCTCGGCCAGGTAGTACTGATCTTCCTGCGAGAGCTGGCCCATGATGCCGAAGTCCAGCGCGATGAAGCGCGGATTGGCACGGCGCGCCGGATCGGTGTCGACCCAGATGTTGCCGGCGTGCGCATCGGCGTGGAAGAAGTTGTCGCGGAACACCTGAGTATAGAACACCCGCACGCCCTTGGCGGCCAGCGCCTTGCGGTCGATGCCGGCCTTGTCCAGTGCAGCGATGTCATCGGACGGAATGCCCCACACCCGCTCCAGGGTCAGCGCGCGCTCGGCGGTGTGGCTCCAGATCACTTCCGGCACGTACAGGTCGTCGCTGTTTTCCCAGAAGCGGCGCAGCACGCTGGCGTTGGCGCCTTCGCGCTGCAGGTCCAGCTCGGCGGCCAGGGTGTTCTCGACCTCGGCCACCACTTCGCGCGGCCGGATCTTGTCGGCGCGCGGGTGGGTGCGCTCGACCAGCGCGGCCAGCGAATTGAGCAGGGCAATATCCGCGTCGATCTGCTTCTCGATGCCCGGTCGAAGTACCTTGACCACCACCTGGCGACCATCAGCCAGCGTGGCCGCGTGCACCTGCGCGATCGAGGCCGAGGCCAGCGGTTCGGTGTCGAAGCTGGCGAAGGCCTCGCTGACCGGCAGGCCGAGCGCGTCCTCGACGATGCGGCGCGCGGTCTCGCCATCGAACGGCTTGACCCGGTCCTGCAGCAGGGTCAGTTCGTTGGCCACGTCCGGCGGCACCAGGTCGCGGCGGGTGGACAGGATCTGGCCGAACTTGACGAAGATCGGGCCGAGATCCTGCAGCGCCAGGCGCAGGCGCGCACCGCGCGACTGCGAAGCGATGCTGGCCGAGGCGCGCGGCACGAACGGCTTGGCCAGGCGCAGCCAGCGCTCGGCCGGCGTGTCCTGCAGCAGGTCGTCGAGGCGGTAACGCAGGATCACCCGGCCAATGCGGCTGGCCCGCAGCACGGCCTTCATGCGGCACCCCGCAGGCGCTGCACGCGTGCACCAAGGCGCTCCACGTCATCGCGCAGCACATCCACGTCGTCGTGGAAGGCATCCAGCTCGGCGCGCGGCACCACATCGCGCGACTCCTCGGTGATGAACTCAGCGGCGCTGTGGGCCAGATCGATCGCCCCCTGGCGCGCGTGCTGCAGGGCGCTGCGCAGGGTGTTGGCGACCTGCACGCCCAGTACTTCGCCGAATACGCTGACGAAAGGCTGCTGCCAGTCCGGATCGAAGCCCTTGGCCAGCTGCTGCATGCGGCGCGCCAGCTCGGCATCGCCGGCCACGCGCACACGGCCCTTGCCGTTGTTGTCGCCGCGCCGCGCGTTGGCCAGCAGCGGCAGCTGCGCCAGCACGCCGGCCAGGCTGCTGCGCACGGCCAGGTCGGCTTCCTGTGCGTCCACCGGGCCGACCCGCAGCTGGTCGCCGTCGACGCTGATGCGCATGGCCAGCGACGGCGCTTCCAGGGTCAGGTCGATATGCCGGCCGTCGAGGCTGGCCAATGCATGGCGGGTATCCGGATCCAGCGCCAGCGCGCGGTTCAGGGCGATCTGCAGGGCGCGGCCAGCGACCGGCTTGAGGGACTTGAGCAGGGAGAGAGCCATGTGCGCATTCTACCTGCGTGGGTGGGGGGCTTGGGCCGGGCTGCCGGGCTGCCGGGCTGCCGCCCGGCACCCGTGGTAGTGCCGGCCGCTGGCCGGCAAGATCAACATCAAAAGCTGGCTATCCGTGGGATGGCGGGGTGGGTCCGGTTGCGGGGGACGCTGCAAGTACGTCCATGTAAGCTCGGTCGCCGCATCCATGCGGCTCACGCCCCCACAACCGGACCCACCCCGCCTTCGACAGTTTCCTGTCGTCCGTGGGGTCGGATCCCGTTGTAGCGCAACGGGCTCCGACCCCTGTTGATGGACCATGAGGACGGTAGATCCACGCCATGCGTGGATGGATTTCTGGTTCATCTGTGCCTCACGCGGTGGGCCGATGAAGGTTCATGCTATGGGGCCACGCAACGCACAGGACATCGCACTCCCCATGGCACGGACCCGGGTTGGCATTATTTTCGGCGGCAAGTCTTCCGAGCACGAAGTTTCGCTGCAGTCGGCGAAGAACATCCTCGATGCGCTTGATCGCGAGCGCTTCGAGCCGGTGCTGGTCGGCATCGACAAGCAGGGCCAGTGGCATCTGAGCCAGCCGGATACCTTCCTGATCAATGCCGATGATCCGTCGCGCATCGCGCTGCATCGCTCGGGCCAGTCGCTGGCGGTGCGCCCGGGCGCCGAGCAGGCGCAGCTGCAGCCGTCCGATGCGGCCAGTGCGCTGGGCCAGATCGATGTGGTGTTGCCGATCGTGCATGGGCCACTCGGCGAAGACGGTGCGCTGCAGGGGCTGCTGCGCATGATCAACCTGCCCTTCGTCGGTTCGCCGGTACTGGGCTCGGCGGTGGCGATGGACAAGGACGTGACCAAGCGCCTGCTGCGCGACGCGGGGCTGCAGGTGGCGCCGTGGCTGTGCATCCGCCGCCATGAGGCCGCGGAGGTGGATGCCGATGCGGTGATCGCCCAGCTCGGCCTGCCGCTGTTCGTGAAGCCGGCCAACCAGGGTTCGTCGGTGGGTGTGAGCAAGGTCAAGGATGCGGCGGGCTTTGCCGAGGCACTGGCATTGGCGCTGCGCTACGACCACAAGGTGCTGGTGGAATCGGCGGTGGTCGGCCGCGAGATCGAATGCGCGGTGCTGGGCAACGAGCACCCGCAGGCCAGCGTATGCGGCGAGGTGGTGGTGCACGACGAGTTCTACGCCTACGACACCAAGTACATCAATGCCAATGGCGCTGACGTGGTGGTGCCGGCCGACATCGACGCCGCCACCCAGGCGCGTATCCGGCAGATCGCGCGGCAGGCCTACCAGACGCTGGAGTGTGCGGGCATGGCGCGCGTGGATGTGTTCCTCACCGCAGACGGCGAGATCGTCATCAACGAGGTCAACACGCTGCCGGGCTTCACCCGCATCAGCATGTACCCGAAGTTGTGGGGCGCCAGCGGTGTTGACTACACCACGCTGATCACGCGCCTGATCGAACTGGCGTTGGAACGCCATGAGGCCGATCGCGGGCTGCAGAGCGCTGTGTAACGTGGTGATCGCCCGCAGAGTCGAGCATGGCTCGACTCTGCGGAAAGCGATGCCGGCCAGCGGCCGGCACTACCGGCTAGCCTCGCTTGCGGAACATCGAGATCACCGCAAGGATCAGGAACACCACGAACAGGATCCAGGCGATGTTCGTTGCGGCGCCGGCGATACCGGAGAAACCCAGAACGGCGGCGATGATGGCGATGACAAAGAAAATGATGGCGTAATGCAGCATGGCGCTCCTCGCGGGTGGTCGAGCCTTGGATGGCGTGGATCCATCCTCCCGATCCTGCGGTGTGCAACCAGTGACGGCGATCTAAGCAGCAGATGAAGCCTTCAGCCTGCGCAGCCCTTCTTCGATGCTGACCTGCGGCACATAGCCGAAGTCACGGCGGGCGGGCTCCATGCTGTACCAGTGCGGCGTGCACAGCTGCTCGGCCAGGAACCGGGTCAACGGCGGCTCGCCACGCAGGCGCAGCAGCGGCCACAGCCGCTCGCAGATGGCGCCGATACGGTACGCGGTCTTGAAGCTGATCGCCTTGTCCACCCTCGGTGCACCCACGGCGGCCAGCAGCTGGTTGACCAGCTCGCGCATCGGCAGCGGTTCGCCGTTGGAAATGAAGTAGGCCTTGCCTGCACATGCGGCACCGGGCGCCAGTGCCTCGAAGGCGAGGAAGTGGGCAAGCGCGGCGTTGTCGATGTAGGTGGTATCGACCTTGTTGCTGCCATCGCCCACGAGGCGCAGGCGGCCCTGTCGTGCACGTTCGGCCAGGCGCGGTACCAGCTGCTGGTCGCCAGGGCCCCAGATCAGGCGCGGACGCAGCGCCACCGTCGCCAGCGAGGCGTCATTGGCTGCAAGCACGCGCTGTTCGGCAATCGCCTTGGTGGCCGCATAGGGCGCTTGGAAATCTTCGCCGTACGGCACTTCGTCGGCGCCGAGGCCTTCTACCGGGTGGGTGGCCCGGTGCGTCACGCTGGGCGTGGAGGTGTACACCAGCCGGCCGATACCGTGCGCGCGACAGGCGGCGATGACGTTGTCGGTGCCGATCACATTGGCCTGGTGGTAGCTGTCATAGCTGCCCCACGCACCGGCCTTGGCACCGTTGTGGAATACCGCATCGACGCCGGCCACCGCATGCAGGACCGCCTGCGGGTCGGCCAGGTCGCCACGGATCTGGCCGACGCCCATCACCTGCAGCTCCGGGTAATGGCTGCGGTTGAACGCCAGTACCTGGTGGCCACGTTCGACCAGCCCGCGGCACAGCGCCTGGCCAAGGAACCCACCACCACCGGTGACCAGGATCTTCATGCGCGCTTCTCCAGTTCGGCGCTGGCCCAGACGGCGAGCTTCTCGCGGCCGATCTTGGCGTTGTGACGGATATCGACGGGGAACGCCGGATGCACCAGGAAGTGCTGCAGGCCGGCCTCAGGCGTGCGCGCTGCGGCGTGCGCACGCAGCGCTTCCTGCAGCGCCGGGCTGTCGGACTGGCCGCGCAGCAGTTCCACGCACAGCACCGGCACCTGCGCACCGGCGGCGCCGACACCGACCAGCGCGGTGCGCGCCACGCCTGCGACGGTGTTGAACACCGGCTCGACCTGTTCGGTGTACAGCGGTCCGCGCGCGGTTTCCACGCGCTGCGTCTTGCGCCCGCAGAACCACAGGCGACCCTGCGCATCGAAGTAACCGACGTCGCCCATGCGATGCACCACGCGGGTGCTGCCATCGGCCAGCGTCTCGCGGATCTTCGCTGCGGCCGTGGCCTGCGGGCGGTTGAAGTAGCTGTCGGTGGCGGTCGGGCCAGCCACCGTGATTTCACCCACTTCGCCGACCGCCAGCACGCGCGCCTGCGACCAGTCGGCCAGCGGCGCGTCATCGATGGCGATGATGCGCACTTCGTTCGGCGCCACCACGCTGCCCACGCAGGTGCCGGCGCCGGCCTCGGTGGCGGCGCGCGTGCGTTCCAGCTCGCGGCCTTCGACCACCGCTACCGGCAGGCACTCGGTAGCGCCATACGGCGTCCAGAACTGCGCGTCGGCCGGCAGCAGGCTGCGGATGGTGGCGACCACGTCCGGCGGCACCGGCGCACCCGCCGAGGTCACCCGGGTCACCGTCGGCAGCGGCCGGCCATGCTTCGCCAGCACCCGCATCAGCGCCGGCGAGCCGAACAGCTGGGTCACGCCGAAGCGCTGGATGGCGTCATGCAGGCGGGCCGGGTCGGCCTGTGCCGGCCGGGTCGGGTCCATGTCCGGGATGACCGAGGTCAGGCCCAGCGCAGGATCGAACAGGGCAAACGGCGGGAAGGTCGGCAGGTCCACCCCGCCCGCTTCCATGCCGAAGGCGCTGCCCAGCAGCTGGATCTGGCCGACGAAGTGGCGATGGCGGTAGACCACGCCCTTGGGCACGCCGGTGGAGCCGCTGGTGAACAGGATCGCGGCCATGTCCTCGCCGTCGGTGGCGGCCAGCATCGGCCCACCCTTGGCGCCGGCGCGCTCCAGCGCGGCCAGCGTGGTCCCGCCCCAGCCGAGGCGGCGGCCCACGGTCACCAGGCGCGCCGCCGAGGGGGCCCAGCGCAGCACCAGCCGCGCCACATGCGCCAGCGGAATGCCGATGAAGGCCTCCGGCTGCGCCTCGTCCAGGCACTGCTTCAGCGCGCGCCTGTCGATGCCCGGGTCGACCAGCACCGGCACCGCGCCCAGCTTGAACAGGGCAAACATCAGCAGGAAGAACTCCGGCGACGGCCGCACCATCACCACCGTGCGCACTCCACGGCCGATCCCGTAGCCGGCCAGGCCGGCCGCCATGGCGTCGCTGCGGGCGTCCAGCTGGCGGTAATCCAGGGTCACGTCGTAGGCGGCCATGCCGTTGCCGGCGCCACGGCGGCCAGGGCAGCGGATGGCGATCTGATCAGGCCGTTCACGCGCCAGTTCAGGCAAGCGGGCGGCAATATTGCAGGGTCGGTTCATCCGTTCATTGTCGCCGCTTACGGAATTTCTTGCGCGGCGGCCCACTTCGTGGAAAATCCGCACCCTCGTTCCTGATTCCGACTGCCGCCCGAGGCGGCTTGCCCATGCAACATCCCTGCATGACCTGCGGCGCCTGCTGCACCCAGTACCGCGTGGCCTTCCACTGGATGGAATCAGACGAGGTCACCCCCGGCGGCGTGCCGCACCAGCTCACCGAGGTGCTGGACCCGCACCGCCTGTGCATGCGCGGCACCCATTCCAAGCCGGTGCGCTGCGTGGCGCTGGATGCGCAGATCGGCGTGTATTCACGCTGCACCATCCATCCCAACCGGCCCAGCGTGTGCCGCGAGGTGGATGCATCGTGGGAGTACGGCAAGGCCAGCCCGCAGTGCGACAAGGCGCGCATCGCCTATGGCCTGGATCCGTTGACGCCGGCCGACTGGCGCTGGCGCGATGACGCCGACAACGACGACGACCATCCGGACGACAACGGCAACAGCCCTTCCTCGCCGCCGCAGGCGCCGGTCGCCGCGTAATGGTAGTGCCGGCCGCTGGCCGGCAACCTCATCAACCGTTCGGGTGTGCCGACCAACGGTCGGCACCCACCGGAAGAGGAAGGGGTGGGTGCCGACCGTTGGTCGGCACACCGATCAGATCGGGTTCTTGTCCAGAAAGGCGCGGATCTCCGGCACCAGCACCTCGTGCTTGTCTTCCAGCACGTAATGCCCGGCATCCTCGAACGCATGTACCTGGGCCCGCGGCAGCGCGGCCTGGAAGCCCTTCAGGAAGTGGTGGTCGAACACGAAGTCGCGCAGGCCCCAGCCGAGGAAGGCCGGCCGGTCGGCGAACGACGGCAGCGCCTTGCCGGCACGCTCCAGCAGCGACCACGCCTTGTCGGCCGGCGACAGCGGGATGTCCTGCATGAAGCGGATGGTGCTGATGCGGTTGGCCCAGCTGTTGTACGGCGACACGTAGGCGCGGCGCACGTCGGCCGGCATCTTCCGCTCCACGCCCAGCCACGAGGCACCGGAGGAGAACGCGTTGAAGGTCCGGATGATCCACTCGCCGATCTTCCAGTGGCGGCCCAGCGCGATCTGCCACGGCATCTTCTTCGCCGCCGGCATCGGGAATGCAGCGGTATTGAGCACCACCAGGCGCTTGACCTGGTCGTGGTGCGACAGCGCCCAGCCGAAACCGATCATGCCGCCCCAGTCGTGCACCGCCAGGGTCACCGGACCGGTGATGCCCAGGTGCTTGAGCAGCGCATCGAGGTCGTCCACGCGCGACTGCAGCGTGTACTCGTAGCGGCTGTCATCGGGCTTGTCCGACAGGCCCATGCCGATGTGGTCCGGCACGATGCAGCGGTACGTGTCCGACAGGCCGGCGACCAGCGTGCGCCAGTAATAGCTCCACGACGGGTTGCCATGCACCATCACCACCACCTCGCCGTCGCGCGGGCCTTCGTCGAGATAGTTCATCGACAGGCCGGGGCGTACCTCGAAGCGCTGCGGGTGGGCGGGGTAACCGGGAAGCTGGGACATCGGATCGCACCTGTAGAAAGGGCCGGTAAACCGGCCCTTGAACACTTGGAAAAATCATCGCTGCCCGTCGTGCAGCAGGTCAGCGGTGACTCTTTTACCAGACCACTTCAGCCATCGAGCAGTTCAGGCCCGAGCCGATACCCAGAAGCGCGATGCGATCGCCCTTCTTCAGCTTGCCCAGCTGCTTGAGCTTGCTCAGCACGATCGGCACCGAGGCCGGGCCGATGTTGCCGTGCTCGCCGAAGATGGTCATCACCTTCTTCGGGTCGATGCCGAAGTTCTTGATGAACGCGGCGGTGTGCGGCTGGCTGACCTGGTGGATCACGAACTGGTCCAGCTCTTCCACGGCCCAGCCCAAGGCGATCTTGGCAGCGGTGAAGGTCTTCTGTGCCAGCTTGATGCCTTCGATCAGCAGCAGGCGGGTGTCGGTGACCATGCGGTCCAGGTTGCCCAGGCACAGCTGGTTCCACTCGGTGGCCGAGCGCGTCACGCCGCCCTTGTAGCGCGGCGCGTCCGGCACCAGCTCCGAGCGCGCCATCACCATCGCCGCGGCACCCGAACCGGTGGTCAGGGCGGCCAGCTCGTTGCGGAAATCGTCAGCGGTGACGTCCGGGGCGGTCATGCGCTCCAGGGTCTTCTCGTACACCAGGTTGGCGGTCTCGCCGTCCACCACCAGCGCGTAGTCGATGTCGCCGCGCTCGATCATGCGCGCGGCGATATCCATGCCGTTGATGAAGGCCAGGCAGGCATTGGCGACGTCGAAGGTCATGCACTCGTCGCTGACGCCGAGGTTGCCCGAGACGATGGAAGCCGTGGACGGCTCCAGGTAGTCGCGACTGACCGAGGTGTTGACCAGCAGGCCAACCTGCGTCGCATTGATGCCTGCGTCTTCCAGTGCCTTGCGGCCTGCCATGGTGGCAGCGTCGGACGCCAGCACGCCGTTGTCCCACAGGCGGCGCGCGTGGATGCCGGCGATGTCGCCGAGCACGTCGGTGCGGATACCCAGGCGATCCAACGTCGGCTGCAGGCGTTCGTTGATTTCCTTGGTGGTCAGCGTATGCGGCGCGTCGACGTGTGCCAGGCCGGCGATCGAGACATTCTTGAAGAGCATCGAGGTTAGCGCCAAGGCTCAGGCAAAAGGGGGCGCTATTCTATAACCCCCGGGGCCTTCACCGCATCTTTACGAATTCAGCCTTGGCCGTATGGTGAAGCGTTCAGCGCGGCGGGCACTGGAATGCGGCGAAGCGCTGGCTGCCATCGGCCGGGGCCGCGGCGGCCTGCACGGCATTGGCGCCGGCGCTCGGGGCCTCGTTGCGGGCCAGGGTTTCCAGCTCTTCCTGCACGCGCAGCGGGTTGCGGTTGTAGAAGCCGACCTTGCTCTTCACGGTCACCACCACCTCGCCCTTGGCAATGCAGCCAGCGGGAACCGGGCCTGCCGGCAGCACGCGGGTCGCCTTGCCGGCCGGTTCGATCGGCACCCAGGTACAGGCGGTGACGGTGAGCAGCAGGGAGGAAAGCAGCAGAACGCGCATGGGCAGATCCTGGAAGGGTATGGAGGGATTCTGCCTGAACAGCCTGAATCGGGGGTAGCCGGTGAGGGGGACGGATCCCCCGCAGGGGGTTGTGACCCCGCCTTCGGGTCACGGCATTGCCGGCCAGCGGCCGGCACTACCACGGCAAGGTTGCCGGCCAGCGGCCGGCACTACCTGGGGAGGCCTGCCCGCGGGGGCGGGCAGGCGCATCCCTTATTTCTTGACCGGGTTGCCTTCGGCGTCGATCACCGTCACCTCGCCCAGGTTCAGCGCACGCACGGCCGCTTCGGTCTGCTTGAGATCACCCACCACCACCCAGGTCAGCGCCTGCGGCTTGATCTCGGCGGCGGCCTGCTGCACCTGCGCCGGGGTCATCGCCTCGATCTCGGCCTTGCGACGCAGCACGTAGTCGTCCGGACGCTTGAACTGCACGATCGAACCGATGGTCGAGGCGACCGCGCTGGCGGTCTCGTAGGCACCGGGCAGGCTCAGGGTCTGGATGTTGCGGATGCGGTTGACCTCGGCGGCGGTGGCCGGCTTGCTGCCATCGGCGAACGCGGCGATTTCCTTGCGCATTTCCGCCATCGCCGGGCCGGTCTTGTCGATCTGCACCGGCGCGCTGGCCATCCACGGGCGCTGGCCCACCGAGTTGATCGCGCTGCTGCGCGCACCGTACGACCAGTGCTTGTCCTCACGCAGGTTCATGTTCAGGCGCGAGGTGAAGTCGCCGCCGATCACGCCGTTGGCGATATCGAAGCGGGTCGAACTGGCGGCGCTGGACGGCGCCACCACCTGGCCGGCGAACAGGTTGGCCTGCACCGCACCCGGCTGGTCGATCAGGAACACGCGCGGGCCCTTCGGCAATGCCACGTCGGTGGCGGCCTTCACCTGCGGGGCGTCGCCCGCAGCCTTCCAGTCGCCCAGCTGCTTGTCCAGCAGCGGCACGATCTCGGCCAGGGTGGTGTCACCGACCACGATCAGGGTTCCGTTCTGCGGGCGCAGCCAGTCGCGGTGGAAGTCGACCAGGTCTTCGCGGGTCAGGCCGTTGATCGCTGCTTCGTCACCGCTGCCGGTGAACGGAATGGCATACGGGTGGCCCTTGCCGTACAGCAGCGGCGGCAGCACGCGCATCGCCACCGCACCCGGGTTGACCTTCTCCTGCTGGATGCCGGCAATCCAGCTCGCCTTGACCCGGTCGATCTCACCCTGCTCGAAGCGCGGTTCGCGCAGCAGGTCCCGATACAGCGCCAGCGACGGTGCCAGGTTTTCCTTCAGCGCCGACAGGTCCACGCTCATGGAGTCCAGGCCGGCCGAGGCATCCAGGCTGGCGCCCAGTGCGTCAGCAGCATCGGCGAAGGCCAGCGAGCCGAGCTTGCCGGCGCCTTCGGTCATCAGGCTCATGGTGAAGTTGGCGGTGCCCGGCTTGCGGCCCTGGTCGGCGCTGAAGCCACCCGGGAACTGGTAGCTGAACTGCACCACCGGAATCTCGTGGCGCTCGGCCAGGATCACCTGGGTGCCGTTCTTCAGCGTGGCGCGCTGCAGCGCCGGGAACTTCAGCTGCGGGAACTCGCGGGTCTGCGGTACGCCGGCCTTGCGGTCGACCTGCTCGGGCAGCGTGCTGTACTTGGGATCCACCGCCGGCACGCTGAACGGCTTCGGCGCCTGGCTCGGGTCTTCCTTCAGCGCCACGCGCTCACCCGGTGCAATCACCAGGGTGTGGCTGCCCTTGTCCAGCCACTGCGCGCCCAGACGGCTCAGATCAGCAGCACTGGCCTTCTCGATGTTGGCCAGCGAGGTGCGGAAGCAGCCCGGGTCGCCGGTGAACACCGCGCACTCGGCCAGTGCGTCGGCCTTGCCGCCGAAGCCGCCGATGCGTTCGATGCCGCGGATGAAACCGGCGCGGGCACCGGTCTTGGCGCGTTCCAGCTCGGCCGCGGTCGGGCCCTGCTTGATCAGCCGGTCCAGTTCCTCGTCGATGATCTTCTCGACCTTGGCAGGGTCCTGGCCCTGCTTGACCGTCGCCATGATCACGAAGTTCGAACCCAGCTGCGACGTCGACAGGCCTGCCGCGATGCTGTCCACCAGCTTGTCCTGGTGCTGCAGGCGCTGGCTCAGCCGCGAGGACTTGGCACCGCCCAGTACCTGCGCGAACAACTGCAGCTGATCGACCTCGGTGGTACCGACCTGCGGCACGTTCCAGGCGCGGTAGATACGCGCCTGCGGCACCTTGTCGGTCATCGTCTCGCGCGTGTCGGCGCTGCGCTTGGCCACGTTCACCGCCGGCTGCGCCATGGTCGGGCCGGCCGGGATGCTGCCGAAGTACTTGCCAACCTTTTCCTTGGCGGTGGCCAGGTCGATGTCGCCAGCCAGCACCAGCACGGCGTTGTTCGGGCCGTACCAGGTGCGGAACCAGGTCTTCACGTCATCCAGCGACGCCGCGTTCAGATCGTTCATCGAACCGATCACGCCGTGGTGGTACGGGTGGCCAACTGGATACAGCGCCTTGTTGAGCTGGTCCCAGGCCTGGCCGTAGGGCTGGTTCTCGCCCTGGCGCTTCTCGTTCTGCACCACGCCACGCTGCTCGTCCAGCGCCGCCTGGTCGATCGCACCGACCAGATGGCCCATGCGGTCCGATTCCATCCACAGCGCCATGTCCAGCGCAGTGGTGGGCACGTTCTCGAAGTAGTTGGTGCGGTCGGTATTGGTGGTGCCGTTCTGGTTGGTGGCGCCGACCTGCTTGAACGGCTCGAAGAACTCGCCGTCGTGGTTTTCGCTGCCCTGGAACATCAGGTGTTCGAACAGGTGCGCGAAGCCGGTGCGGCCGGCCGGTTCGTCCTTGCTGCCGACGTGATACCAGACGTTGACCGCGACGATCGGCGCCTTGCGATCGGTGTGCACGATCACGCGCAGGCCGTTGGGCAGGGTGAACTGCTCATACGGGATATCGACCTTGGCCGGTGCGGCCGGCTTTGCCGCCAACGCATGGGAAGGCACAAGCGTGCCCAGGGCGGTGCTGAGGGCAACGGCCAGCAGCGCAGTGCGCGGGCGAAGGGCGAGAGACATATCCGGATCCTTGGTCACATAGGTGAACCCCGATCCTAGCGTGCGCGCGCAACGGCAGGAATCGGTCGCCAGTCACTGGGGGTGTTTGCCCCTGTGCGCCATCCGCAGCGCCGATCTGCCCTGTCCGAGCCGTCACAAGCACCCGCCAGCAACGTCCGGACAGTGTCCGCAGCACATCGAATGGACAGGTGTCCGCCCGCCGGACACTTTTCGATGACCATAAAACCCTTGCAAATCAATGATTAAAAGTTGGCACGGGGATTGCTTGGTAGTTCCTGCACCAGGAAGGGCTTCAGACAAAAGCTGACTGAAGACTGAACAAACGCAGGAAATCGAAAATTTTCCTTGCAAGCCCAGAATTGGTGTACTACCTTACTACCACACCACTGATCACCAACACTAAACAGGCCCCGTCATGAACGCCAAGACCATTGCCATCGCCATCGCCCTGATCGCCGGCACCGCGGTTGTTTCGTCGGTGCAGGCCTCCGAATCCATCAAGACCCTGTCCACCGTGCAGGTTCGCCCGGCCGCCGACCAGTTGGCCCAGCGGGCCTGGGAACAGGCCAGTGGCATCCCGACCCTGGCCACCGTGGAAGTGCGCCCAAGTGCCGACCAGCTGGCCGAGCGCAGCGGCTACGTCGCCGCCCCGGTCGCCGCCGCGATGCCGATCACCACCCTGGCCTCGGTGGAAGTGCGCCCGAGCCTGGAACAGCGCGTCGCCCTGGCCGCCGAGCTGGAAGCCCAGCGCTACGCCGCCACCCTGGCCGCAGCCGCCACCAGCGTCGCCAACCAGGTGATCGTCAACCTGCCGGCCCTGCAGGTGCGTCCGAGCGCCGCCGACCTGCAGGCCCTGGCCACCGAAACCGCCCAGATCCTGCTGCGCCCGTAAGCGGTGCCGCCCTGCCTCGCGCAGGGCGTGCGCCGTAAAGGCGGCGGTCGTCGCAGGTACACTGCGCCGATGAATGCCGCGCCCCAGTTCCACGTGATCCTGTTCCAACCGGAAATCCCGCCCAACACGGGCAATGTGATCCGGCTCTGCGCCAACACCGGCGCGCAGCTGCACCTGGTCGAGCCGCTCGGCTTCGCACTGGAAGACAAGCAGCTCAAGCGCGCCGGCCTGGACTACCACGAGTATTCGCGCCTGCAGGTGCACCCCGACCTGGACACCGCGCTGGCGCGGATCGCACCGAAGCGGTTGTTCGCCCTCAGTACGCGTGCCAGCGTCCGCTATGACAGCGTGGCGTTCGAAGACGGTGATGCCTTCCTGTTCGGCCCGGAAAGCCGCGGCCTGCCGCAGGACGTGCTCGATGCCTTGCCCGATGGCCGCCGCCTGCGCCTGCCAATGCGGCCGGACAACCGCAGCCTCAATCTTTCCAACACCGTTGCCGTGGTGATGTACGAGGCGTGGCGGCAGCACGGGTTTGCCGGCGGGGCGTAACGCCACGCGTCTCTCTTCTGCCTGGTCGTTGCTGTGGCGGGCGCATGCGTTCATGGGCGTTACTTTTCTTTCCGCGCGGAAAGAAAAGTAACCAAAAGAAACGCGCCGCCATCCGCGAGCCGGTGCTGCGCACCGGTGCCCTGCGCTCCTCGGCCCGCCGGGGGACGGCGCGGAACTCGCTGCGCTCAGACACCCGCGCCTCTTCGCCCCCGCCGGACCTGCGGTGCTCGGCTCGCTTCAAGGCGGACCCAACAGCCGCGCGGTACAGGCTGTCCTTGAACCCATCTCGGTACAGTGCGCGGTTCGATACACCGATCGCTCGCCTGCGAGTACGCTACTGGGCAATGCCGGCCAGCGGCCGGCACTACCAACTCAATGCCGGCCAGCGGCCGGCACTACCGGTGCACTCAGAACGCGTTGATGCCGGTCAGTTCGCGGCCGATCACCAGCTGGTGCACGGTCTCGGTGCCTTCATAGGTGATCACCGATTCGAGGTTCAGCGCGTGCCGGATCGCCACGTGTTCGGTGGTGATGCCGGCGCCACCCAGCAGGTCACGGCATTCGCGGGCGATGTCGATCGCCATGCGGCAGTTGTTCCACTTGGCCAGGCTGACCTGCTGCGGCTGCAGCTGGCCGGCCTCCTTCAGGCGGCCCAGCTGCAGGGCCAGCAGCTGCGCGGTGGTGATGCGGCGGGCCATCTCGGCCAGCTTGATCTGCGCGCTCTGCGTGGCCGCCAGCGGGCGACCGAACAGCACGCGCTCCTTGGCATAACCCAGTGCTTCATCCAGGCAGGCAATCGCCGCACCGATCGGGCCCCAGCTGATGCCATAGCGGGCCTGGGTCAGGCAGCCCAGCGGCCCCTTCAGGCCCTTCACGTTCGGCAGCCGGTGGCTGTCAGGCACGCGCACGTCATCGAAGAACAGCGCCCCGGTCAGCGATGCGCGCAGGCTCATCTTGTGCTTGATCTCCTGCGTGGTGAAGCCGGCCATGCCCTTTTCCAGCACGAAACCCTGGATGCCGTCCTCGGTCTGCGCCCAGACGATGGCCAGGTCGGCCACCGGGCCGCTGGTGATCCACATCTTGCTGCCGCTGATGCGCCAGTCGCTGCCGTCGCGCACCGCGCGGGTCTTCATGCTGGCCGGATCGGAACCCCCATGCGCCTCGGTCAGGCCGAAGCAGCCGATCAGCTCGCCGCGCGCCATCGCCGGCAGCCACTGCCGGCGCTGTTCCTCGCTGCCATAGGCGTAGATCGGGTACATGCACAGCGAGCTCTGCACCGAGACGAAGCTGCGCAGGCCCGAATCGCCGCGCTCCAGCTCCTGGCAGATCAGGCCGTAGCTGACCGCGCCGAGGCCACCACCGCCGTACTCGGTCGGCAGGGTCGCACCGAGCAGGCCCAGTGACGCGATCTCCGGCACCAGTTCATCGGGGAAGCGGGCCTGGTCGAAGGCATCGCCGATGATCGGCAGCACGCGCTCGTTGGTGAAACGGGCGACGCTCTCCTGCACCGCGCGCTCTTCCTCGTTGAGCAGGGAACGGACATCGAACAGATCGTACGGATGCAAAGCCATGGCACTCACGCGCAGTCAGGACCGGGCCATTGTCGGTCATCCGGGCAGAGCGTGCCGACCAAGGTCGGCACCCACCAGAGCTGCGGCCCTACGCTGCATTGCAGCAATCCGGGTGTGAACATCGGCGATCTAGCTCGATCACGCGCGTCCCGGTACCCTGACACATTCAAACAACCGTTTCGCCCGTGGCCGCACGCGCGATTCCCAGGCACCGCCGGTGGCCCCGATGCCGGCCCTACCCACGAGTCATGCAATCGATGAGCGCTGAAGCCAACGCCCTGCCCCCGCGTGAAGTAATGGAATTCGACGTGGTGATCGTCGGCGCCGGCCCCGCCGGCCTGGCCACCGCGATCCGCCTGCGCCAGCGCGCGATCGAAGCCGGCCGCGAGTTGTCGGTGTGCGTGCTGGAGAAGGGGTCCGAACCAGGCGCGCACGTGCTGTCCGGCGCGGTGATGGATCCGCGCGCGCTGACCGAACTGTTCCCGGACTGGGCCGAGCGTGGCGCACCGCTGAAGCAGAAGGTCACCCGCGACGAATTCCTGTTCCTCAGCGAAACCGGCGCACGCAGCACGCCCAACGCGCTGCTGCCGGAGTGCTTCCACAACGAAGGCAACTACATCATCAGCCTGGGCGAAGTGACCCGCTGGCTGGCGCAGCAGGCCGAGGCGCTGGAAGTGGCGATCTTCCCGGGCTTTGCCGCCGCCGAAGTGCTGTATGGCGACAACGGTGAAGTGATCGGCGTGGCGACCGGCGACATGGGCATCGAGAAGGACGGCAGCATCGGCCCGGCCTTCGAGCGCGGCATGGCGCTGCACGCCAGGTACACGATCTTCGCTGAAGGCGCACGCGGCCACCTCGGCCGCCAGCTGATCGCCCGCTACAAACTTGACGAAGGCAAGGACCCGCAGGCCTACGGCATCGGCATCAAGGAACTGTGGCAGATCGACCCGGCCAAGCATGAGCCGGGCCTGGTGGTGCATGCCGCTGGCTGGCCGCTGGACAGCGACACCTACGGCGGCGCGTTCCTGTACCACGCCGACGGCGGCAAGGTCGCCATCGGCTACGTGGTCGGCCTGGACTACAGGAACCCGTGGCTGAGCCCGTTTGAAGAGTTCCAGCGTTTCAAGACCCATCCGTCCATCCGCAAGCACCTGGAAGGCGGCACCCGCATCGGCTACGGCGCGCGCGCGATCACTGCCGGCGGCCTGCTGTCGCTGCCGAAGACCGTGTTCCCCGGTGGCGCACTGGTCGGCTGCGAGGCCGGCTACCTCAACGCCAGCCGCATCAAGGGCAGCCACGCCGCGATCAAGACCGGCATGCTGTGCGCCGACGCCGCGTTCGATGCACTGGCCGCCGACCGCCAGCACGATGAACTGAGTGCCTACCCGACGGCGTTCGAAGCCAGCTGGCTGTTCACCGAACTGCAGCAGGCCAAGAACTTCAAGCAGTGGTTCAAGAAGGGCCAGACCGTGGCCACGCTGATGACCGGCGTGGAGCAGTGGCTGCTTCCCAAGCTGGGCGTGCGCAACCCGCCGTGGACCCTGCACCGCACCCAGCCCGACCACGCCTGCCTGGAACCGGCCGCCAAGCACACCCGCATCGCCTACCCGAAGCCGGATGGCGTGCTGACTTTCGACCGGCTCAGCTCGGTGTTCCTGAGCAGCACCAACCACGACGAGAACCAGCCCAGCCATCTGACGCTGAAGGACCGGAGCATTCCGGTGAAGGTGAACCTGGCTGAGTACGCAGGCCCGGAAGCGCGCTACTGCCCGGCCGGCGTGTACGAGTTCGTCGGCGAAGCCGACAGCGCGCGCCTGCAGATCAACGCGCAGAACTGCGTGCACTGCAAGACCTGCGACATCAAGGACCCCACCCAGAACATCGTGTGGGTGACCCCGCAGGGCGGCGGCGGCCCGAACTACTCGGGCATGTGAACGCCACGGGCTGCGACCGAGCGTCGCAGCCCGTCGCTTGCCACACACCGCTATCCTGCCCGCCCATGCGTGCATCATTCCTGCTCATCGCTGTTGCCGTGGCCCTGGCCGCCACGGCCTGCCGGCGCCCGCCTGCAGCGCCCGCCACGCCGGAACAGGCGCAGCAGCAGGCCATGCAACGCGCGTTCGAGTTGTGTGCCGGCTGCCACACCGTGCAGCCTGGCGGCATCCACCGCTTCGGCCCGAACCTGCACGGCGTGATCGGCCGTCGCGCCGGCAGCCTGCCCGACTACGGCTATTCCGACGGCATGCGCCGCGCCGACATCACCTGGTCCGCGCAGACCCTGGATGCGTTCCTGCAGTCACCCACCCATGTTGTACCGGGCACACGCATGTACAACGCCTTCCCCAGCGCCGAACGCCGTGCGCTGGTGATCGCCTACCTGCAGCAGCAGTCGGCTCAGTGAGCCAGGCGCTGCAACTGCTGTTGCAGCCGCGCCACGAATGCCGCCACCGCGGTGAACAACGGCACCGGATCGGTCTCGGCCGCATCCTGCAGGCGCTCGACCAGTGCATTGGCCTGCGCGGCCAGCACCGTCGCTCCCACCGCGCCCAAGCCACCGGCCTGGCGATGCAGGTGCAGCGCGGCAGCCTCACGGTCGCCGGCCTCCAGCGCGCGCTGCACAGCGGCCAGGTCACCTGCACTGGCCTGCAGCAGGCTGTCGCGCAACTGCTCGGCCACCGCACGTGAGCCGAAGCGCCGCTGCAGGCTGTCCAGATCGGGCAGCGTCCTGTCATCGACGGCAGCGGACTCGGCCAGCGGCTCCTCGAACCGTTGCCCCTGCGCCTGCGGCAACCAGCGCAGCAGTGCCGCGCGCAGTGTCGCCAATGACAATGGCTTGGCCAGCACCTCATCCATCCCGGCTTCACGGCAACGACGTGCATCGTCGTCCAGCACGCTGGCGGTCAGCGCCAGTACGGTCAGCCGCGGCTGGCCGTTGCGGCCTTCGCGTTCGCGCAGCAGGCGGGTGAAGGCGAAACCATCCAGTACCGGCATCCGGCAATCGGTAATGACCAGATCAAAGTGCTCCGATGCCAGGCGATCCAGCCCCTGCTGGCCATCGCCGACCAGCACATGCGGTACACCCAGTTGCTGCAGCCGCCAGGCCATCATCGCCTGGTTGGTCGGATGATCTTCGATCACCAGCACGCGTGCCTGGCGCAGCGCCGGCGGCAGCAGCGCCGCCTGTTCCTGCTCGGCGACCAGCGCTTCAACATCACTGCTGCCGGCTTCCACCAGCGACAGCCGCACCTCGGCGCGGGTGCCCTCGCCCAGCGTGCTGTGCAGTTCCAGCTCGCCGTCCATCATCTGCACCAAGCGCTGGCAGATGCTCAGGCCCAGGCCGGTTCCACCATGGTCGCGCTGGATGTACGCACCGGCCTGGGTGAACGGCGCAAACAGGTGCTGCAGCTGTTCCGGTGCGATGCCGATGCCGGTATCGGTGACGCTCAGGCACAGCGGCTGGCTGCCGTCTTCGGCGGTCGGCCCCAGCACTTCCAGCTGCAGCCGCACTTCGCCGCGCACGGTGAACTTGATGGCGTTGCTGAGCAGGTTGAACACGATCTGGCGCAGGCGCACGCCATCCACTTCGTGCGCGGCTGCCAGCTGCGGATCGATCTGCACGTGCAGGTCCAGCCCACGTGCACTGGCCTGCGCCGACAACAACCGGCACACGCTTTCCAGCAACGGCCGCAGCGGCTGCGGTACCGGCTCCAGCCGCAATGCGTTGGCCTCCAGCCGCGAGTAGTCAAGGATGTCGTCAAGGATCTGCCGGAGCATCTGCGCCGAATCCTCGATCACGCCAAGGATGCGTTTCTGCTCTGCATCCAGCGGTGAGTGCGCCAGCACTTCCAGCATCCCCAGCACGCCACTCATCGGCGTGCGGATCTCATGGCTCATGGTGGCCAGGAAGCGGGATTTCGCTTCGGCCGCCTGCTCGGCCTCGGCCTTGGCTGCGGTCAGGGCATCCGCTTGTGCACGAGCTTCGCTGGCATCCACCCAGTAGCCACTCCAGGTCACCACACCGGCTTCGGCGGCATAGGGTTGCGCCTGGGTGCGCACCCAACGCGGGCCTGCTCCATTGCCCCGCAGGCGGAATTCCAGCATGAGCGGTGCGAACTGGTGCGCGGCCTGTTCGACCGCCTGCAGGATGCGCGCGCGATCGTCCTCTTCGACGCGTTCCAGCAACATCGTGGCGTCCTGCTCAGCCTGCTGCCGGGTGATCCCGAACAGCGCCTGGAGGTCACCGGCAATGAACGGGAAGCGGAGCGTGCCATCGACCTCGCGACGGGCCTGGTAGACCACGGCAGGCAGGTTGTCGGTCACTTCGGCCAGGCGCTGCTCCAGCTGGCGGCGCCCGGCCACCTCGCGGCGCAGGCGCCAGTAGCCGATGCCATGCACCAGCAGCGCGGTCAGCAGCACCAGCAGCAGCGGTACACCCCAGCGCAGCGTGCTTCGCCAGTCGATGCCGTTGTGGTACTCCACCGCCAGCCAGTCGCCGCGCAGCGCTTCGCGCTCGCGTGGCGTCATCTGCAGCAGCAAGCGATCGAAGGTCGTGGCGAGCGCCGCATGCCGGCGCTCCACGGCCAGTGCCAGCTGGTCGTTGAAGCCCGCGGGCGCGGCAACCTGCAGGCGCCCCGGGAAACGCGTGCGCAGCAGGTGGTCGACCAGGGCCAGATTGCCCACGTAGGCGTCGGCCTCACCATCGATCAGGCGTTGCATGGCCTGTTCGGCGCTGCGCGCGGCGACGATCCTGGCCTGCGGCGCCTGCCGCAGCACGTAACCGCGTACGCGCTCCGGATCCGACAGCAGTACGCGCTTGTCCTGGAGGTCGGACAGGCCCAGCAGCGCCGGGCTGTCGTGGCGGCTGACGATCACGTTCGGCACGCTGATGAAGGGTTGGCTGTACACCCAGTCCGGGCCCAGATAGTGCGAATCGACCGGAATGCCCATCACCGCCTGCAACTCGCCGCGGCGCGCCTTCTCGCGCACCTCGTACCAGTCATGGCTGTTCTGCGCCTGCAGGTTGGCACCGGCCTGCATCAGCCGCGCCAGGTACTCGCTGGCCAGGCCGCTGGGCCTGCCATCCTCGTCGGCGAACGACAATGGGGCGGCGTTCGGCGCGAAGCCGATCTTCAACGGCTGTTGCAGAACCCGCTTCTCGGCCTGGCTGAGCGCCAGCTGCGCCGATGCCGACCACTGCGGCAGGGGCAGCCAGCGTTGTGCCAGTGCATCGCGCTGGGCCTGGCTGGTCGCGGCCAGCGCCAGGTCCAGCGCTTCGGCCAGCGGTTGCTTGCTGTTGGGAACGCCGAAGTGCATCCGTTCGGGAGGCAGGTCGCTCGGACGCAGCAGGACGACACCCTGCAGGTGCTGGCGTGCGATCAGTTCGGTGGCAACGTAGGCATTGCCTATGTAGACATCAGCTTTGTCGTCTCTGACCATCTGCAGCGCAGCCAATGAGCTGTTTGCGACAAGCTGCACCGCACGCGGGAAACGTGCCCGCACCTGCGGTCCGGTCAGGAAATCCTGCTCGATGACCACCCGCAATCCGTCCAGGTCGGGCATGTTCGAAGCACGCAGATCGCCCGGCCTCCCCACCAGCGCCAACGGCGCCTCGCCATAGGCAGCGGTATAGACCATGCACCGGGTGCGGTCGGCACTGAGACCGACATTCATTACCACGTCGATCTCGCCACGACAGGCCGCATCCAGCACGGATGTCCAGTCGGAATAACGCCTCGCCTCGACCTTCACACCCAGCTGACGGGCGAGAAGCGACAGATAATCCGGCCCCAGGCCAACCTGCTGGCCATCACGGAGGGACTCGAACGGCGGCCAGCCGCTGTCATACTGGCCCACGACGATGCTTGGATGGGCGGCGAGGTACTCGCGCTGCAGGGGACTGAGCGGCAACAGCCCGGGCACAGCCTGTGCCAGCGCCACGGGCAGCACCAGCACGGCCAGCAGCAGGACCAGCCCGCGAACAGCCCAGCTACGCATCGGCGTCGATCTCCTAGAATCCTGACAGGGCCGCGATGGTCGCGGCCCGGCTTGCCCGGTGGCCATACTAGAGCAATGAGCTTGCGCATCATCATCGCAGACGACCACCCTGTGGTCCGTATCGGTACCCGCGCCGTCATCGAATCGAGCGGGGTCGGCCGCGTGGTCGGCGAGGCTGACAGCGCGCAGGCGCTGATGGCCCTGCTCGGCAGCCAACCCTGCGACCTGCTGGTGACCGACTATTCCATGCCGGGCAGCCCACAGGCCGACGGCTTCGCCATGATCGGCATGATCCGCCGCCGCTTCCCCGACCTGCCGGTGCTGATGCTCAGCGTCTCCAACAACCTGGCGATCCTGCGCATGGTGCTCGACAGCGGCGTGCTCGGCCTGGTCGACAAGAGCTCGTCGATGGACGAACTGCCGCAGGCCATCCAGGCGGTCTATCGGGGCCAGCCCTACATCAGCCGGAGCCTGCGTGAGCGGGTCGAGGCTGCGGGCAGCTGGCGCATGCGCGAGGGCGACGGCAAGCCGTTGTCGCCACGCGAGGTGGAAGTGCTGCGGCTGCTCGGCACCGGCATGACGGTGAAGGAGATCTCGCTGCAGCTGCACAAGAGCGTCAGCACCATCAGCCGGCAGAAAGGCGACGCCATGCTCAAACTGGGCCTGAAGGGCGACGCCGAACTGTTCGACTACCTGCGCGACGGCAAGATCTGAGAACCAGATCACACTGTAAGGGCATCTGTCACCGCCCTCTTTGACCGGCCGCCGTTCTGTGCCAAGATGACCCGGCATGGGTTTTCAATGCGAGGTCGAAGGAATCGACCGGCTCATGTCCTCGCTCCCGTCCCAGGTGGATGGGGTGCGGTTTCCTGCCGGCCGTCTGGCCCGGCAACGCTGACCATGGAGAGGCGCATGCATCACCCCCCCGAGCCATGTTGGACCCTGCCGTTGCGGCCCCTGCGCGCATTCGCGGCGTGCCTGCTCGTCTCTCTTTCCGCTGCGGCCTGCAGCGCCGCCGATCCGGCCCCCTCGTCCTCCCAGCCTGGCGCTCCCGTGCAGGCTGCCGATGCGCCCCGACAGGATGTTGCCCCGATGCAGAACACCTCTCCCGACACCGCCGTCACCCCGCCCGACGCGCCGACCGTCATGTATTTCACCTACCAGGTGGACGGTGATGGCGCGACCTCCTACGAGGTCCAGAACGGCAGCGTGGCGACCTTCTGGTTCGGCCACACCTTCACCCTCGATGGCACCACGTATTACGCGGGTTTCTCCTGGGATACCCGCGAGCACTACGGCAAGCCGGGCGAGCAGTCGCCGGCTGGCCCGGATGATCGCGCCAACCTCGCCGAGGCCACTTTCGTGCTGGCCGGCGCCGACGCGAAGAAGCCATGGAAGTTCCGTGGCCAGGAATGGACCATCGGCGCGCTGGGCGCGTACGACAAGGCCGACGATGTCGATACCCGGCGCAAGCCGCTTGAACATCGCACCGCCGACGGTCGCCTGCTGCTGGCGGTGCCGACCAGCAGCTTCGACCGCGGCATCAGCAGCACCGGCTATGCACTGCTGCTGTTCAACCCCAAGCGCAGCGAAGACGACGTGGACAGCAAGGTCTGGCGCTATGTCGGCTCGGTGCGTACGGGCGAGGACAACAGCGCTGCCTGCGACGAAGGCAACGTGATGCCCTGCACCGACAGCGATGGCGAACTGGCCTTCGCTGCCGACGGCAACGGCCTGCCGCGACTGACCGTGACCTTCAAGGGCACCACCATCGAAGGCCCCGGCAAGACCCGTGCGCTGGGCGCCGGCGACGCCGTGCACTACACCTTCGACAGCGCGACCCAGCAGTACGTCGCGCCCTGATAGCACCCGCCCACGCGCGGGTTTCCTGTTGACCGACATGTTCTTGACTCACGGATGAGTCCGGTTGGCGATTCGCGGCATGCGCCGCTCCATCAACCCCGAGGAAAACGTCATGGCACAGCATGACTACAGCAGAAAGGAAGTCCTGGACATCGTCGAGCAGGTCGCCCGGCAGAAAGGCCTTCCGGTCGATGACTTCATGCGCTTCGCGCACATCGAGACCGGCGGCACCTTCAACGAGCGCGCCCACAACACCTCGTCCGGCGCCAAGGGCCTGTTCCAGTTCGTGCCCGGCTCCGCGCGCCAGTACCACCTGACCGGCCACGAGTTCGACCCGACCCGCAACACCGAAGCGGCCGCACAGATGTACCAGGACAACCTGGACTCGATGGCACGCCGCAACGAGCGCACCGGCCACCCGTACCTGTCCGGAGGCAGTACGCCGACCGGCCTGGACCTGTACCTGGCCCACCAGCAGGGCAGCGCCGGCTATGGCTCGGTGCAGACCGCGATTGCCACCGGCACCTTCGGCGTGGTCCGCAACGGCCACGGCGAAGAGATCAACATGCGCCGCAACGTGCTCAACCAGATCGGTTCCGATGCCAAAGCGCTGACCGGCCACACCCTGGCCGAGATGCGCGGCATGAACGATGGCGACCTGGCGCGGACGTTCTCCAGCTACTACATCCACAAGTACGCGGCGATCAGCATTCCGGAAAAGAACATCGCCCCGCAGACAGTGGCGCCGGGCCAAAGCCAGGCCCCGGCAGCGCCTGCACAGGCCAGCGCAGCCGTGGCGGCGGGTGCAGCCACGCTGGCGGCAACCGCAGCGGCGGCCACCGCGCCGAAGCCGGGCATCGAACTGCACGCCGCCTACGAGGCCGGCGTGAAGTACGACCACGTGAAGTACGCCATCAACATTCCGGGTCACGCGCTGTACGTACCGGGCAAGACCGGCAAGAACGTGGAGCAGGGTTACATCGACTGCTCCGGCTGGGTCGGCACGCTGCAGAACCGCACCATGGACGAGATCAACCAGAAGGCCGGGCATGCGGTCTTCAGCAAGGCCGATCGCATCGACCTGGGCAACCTGGGTTCCGGCGGCATCGTGCGCAAGGCATTCGACCAGTCCGGCGTGCTGCTTGACCGCGACGCGATCCTCAAGCCCGGTGCGCTGAAGGAAGGCATGATCATCGGTCTGGATACGGCCAGGACCCGCCACGAGCACTGGAACGGCATCGACCACATCGTGATGGTGGTGCGCGACCCCAACACCGACAAGCTGCTGATCAGCCAGTCAACCGGCAGCAAGGGCGTGCACACCATGCCGGTCGAGGACTACCTCAAGCAGGTGAAGGACCACCCGAACTGGAAGCTGTACGCCTCCGATCCACTGTCCAAGGCGCGCGACCTGCTGGAAAACCGCACCCCGTCGCATGAGCAGGCCCAGGGCAAGCCTGCCGCCGAGCACAAGGCCGCTGCCACGCCGCACGCCGAACTGTACAAGCAGGGCGCGCACAGCGAAGGCGTGCGCAAGGTGCAGGAACAGCTGGGCCACCTGGGCTACGTCGGTGCCGACGGCAAGCCGCTGGTCGAGGATGGCCGCTTCGGCCGCAACACCGACGCGGCGGTGCGCCAGCTGCAGAAGGACAACGGCCTGGTGGCCGACGGCATTGTCGGGGCGAAGACGCTGGAGGCCATCAAGGAAGCCCGCGAGCGCCCGCTGCTGAACGACGAACGGCACCCGCGCAATCCGCTCTTCATCCAGGCCAGCAAGGGTCTGGAACTGATGCCGGCCGGCACCTTCAAGGATCGCCACGCGCTGGAAAGCGCCGCCGCGGCCCTGACCAAGGAGGCGCATGCCGCCGGCCTGCAGCGCATCGACACGGTGGTGCCCAGCCCGAACGGTGAACGCCTGTTTGCCGTGCAGGGCACGATCGGTGACCCGGCAGCCAGCCGCGTGGCGGTGGAGGCCCGAGCCGCCAGCGAGCAGAGCATCGCGCTCAGCAGCGGTGCCGTGCAGGGCGCGCCTAACGTGCTGCACCAGCAGCAGGACGCCCAGCAGGAGCAGGCCCGGCAGGCACAGAAGGCGATGGGCGTCTGAGCCCGCAACGCCTTGGCAGAGAAGGGAGGGCCACGTCCGCGTGGCCTTTTCCCTTTCTGCCAGCTGAGCGGCCGAGGCCGCTTTCAGCCTTGCTTCATGCCACCTGCCGCTAGATGAATGCGCAAGCCGCACGGTGGACCAGGCAATGTTCCGGCAATGTTGGAACGTCAGCGTGGTCTCCACGGCAGCCGGGGCGCCCGCGCCCTCCCTGCCCAGCGTGGCATGCACCTCACAGGAGAACGAACATGCTCAGTACTTCCACACTCAGCTTCCGTGGTCTGGCGATGGCCCTGGCACTGGTGGCCGGTGTCGCCGTGGTCAGCGATGCCAGCGCGATGTCGAGGAAGGACAAGCGCACCCTGGTCGGCGCCGTGGTCGGTGGCGTGGCCGGCAACCTGCTCTCCAACGGCGATCCCGCTGCCACCGTCGGCGGCGCCGTGGCCGGCGGCGCGATCGGCAACCTGACCACCTCCGACCGCCGCGACCGCCGTTACTACGACAATCGCCGTTACGACGACCGCTACGATCGCCGTTACGACCGTGGCTACTACCGCAGCGGCTACTACGACCGCGGTGATGACCGTCGCTGGCAACGCGAGCGCTACTACGACAACCGCTACTACCACGACCGCGGTCGCCATCGCGGCTGGTAAGCAGCGCGGCATCTTCCATGCCGATGCACGGACGGGCGGGTCGATGACCCGCCCGTTTGCGTTGGCCGCGTGCATGGCGTTGAATGCGCAGCCTTGGATGTGACTTTCCCAACTGGGGCTGCGGCATGACTTCTTCCTCCCACCGCGTGCAGGGCCTCAACAACGACGAGGTCGCTGCCGACTGGCCACCGATCAGCGCGGCGGACATCGCGTGGCTGCGCCAGCACTACCCGCAGCTGGACGAGCGCAGCCAACCGCACTGGCACAGCCCGCGGCCGCTGTCGGCTGCCGCCATCGTCAACGGCGCGAACGGAGCGGTGTTCGTCAAGCGCCATCACCACAGCGTGCGCAGTGCGGCCTGCCTGGAAGAAGAGCACCACTTCATCACCCATCTCGCCGCAGCGGGCGTACCGGTGGTGCAGGTGCTGCCAGCGGCCGATGGCCACACGGCGGCCGAACATGGCGAATGGACGTTCGAGCTGCATGCGATCGGCGTCGGCGAGGACCTGTACCGCGATGCCGTGTCGTGGTCGCTGTTGACCGATGCCGCGCAGGCCCGCGAGGCTGGTCGCATGCTGGCCCGGTTACACCACGCCGCCGCCAGCTACCACGCGCCCCAGCGCAGCACCCATGTGCTGGTCGCGCGCGACGATCTGATCCGTGCCGACGATCCGATCGCGGCCATCAAGGCAGGGCTGCACGAGCGTCCCGGGCTGGCCCGCTATCTCGCGCGCATTCCATGGGAAGCGCAGCTGCAGCGCGACGTGCTGCCGTGGCATGCCGGCCTGGCCGAGCGCCTGCGCGATGAGCCACGATTGTGGGCGCACAACGACTGGCACGTTTCCAACCTGCTGTGGCGCGATGGGCAGATCAGTACCGTGCTGGATTTTGGCCTGGCCTCGCCCACCAGTGCGCTGTTCGACCTCGCCACGGCGATCGAGCGCAACGCGGTGGCGTGGCTGGAACTGGAGCGCGGCATGGAGGCGGTGCGCATCGATATCGCGCTGGCCCTGCTCGACGGCTACCGCCAGGTGCTGCCGCTGTCGGCGGCACGCGTGCACCTGCTGGCCGACCTGCTGCCGATGGTTCATTTCGACTTCGCACTGTCCGAAGTGGAGTACTTCGAAGGGGCCACCGGCTCGACCGCCAATGCCGATGTCGCGTGGCAGCCCTTCATGCTGGGGCATCCGGCGTGGTTCCACAGTGCGCCGGGACAGGCACTGCTGCAGGCGCTGCACGCGGCGGCGTGACCCGGTTGGCGCACCATTGGGGTCAGATCCCTTTCCTGTGGAAAGGGATCTGACCCCGCAGCCTGGACCCCGCAGCCTGAAGGACGCCGGCTCGCAAATCCGTACCATTTGTAGTGAAATGGTCACCTGAAGCGGGGGTGCCTGGATCTGCCAGGCTGAGAGAGTCCCTTGGAACCTGATCCGGTTTGCACCGGCGTAGGGAGCTTTGAGCCGCAGCCACACCCCCATCATGGGCCCTGTGCACCTGCGCGCCGTCGCTTCGTCTCCCTTGTTGTCCGAAGACGAACCGAATGAACCGCTGCCTGCGCCCCACCCTGCTCTCCCTCGCCCTCTGCGCTGCGCTGCCACTGCACGCCAGCGAGGCCGATGCGTCCCCTGATGCGGCTGCCACCGGCGCCGAGCGCTCGCCCACCGAACTGGCGGCGGTACGCGTGCAGGCCGGCAAACCTAAGGCCGATACCTCACGCGTGAACGCCTTCGGTGGCGGCAGCTGGAAGGACACGCCGGCCTCGGTGAACGTGCTCGAGCGCGATTACCTCGACCGTCGCCAGGTGCGTTCGCTGTCCGAGCTGGCCAGCAACGATGCCTCGCTGGGTGATGCGTATGCGCCGGTGGGTTACTACCAGAACGTCGCCATCCGTGGCTTTGCGCTGGACGCCGCCACCGGCTACCGCTTCAACGGCCTGTCCATCGCCGGCGAACAGCGCCTGGCGCTGGAGAACGTGCAGTCGGTGGAGATCCTCAAGGGTGAAGCCGGCCTGGCCGCAGGCGTGATGGCGCCGGGCGGCATCATCAACTACATCGGCAAGCGCCCGGCCGAAGTGCGCACCGCCACGCTCGGTACCGATTCGGAAGGCTCGCGCTACGTCGCCGTCGATGTCGGCCACTGGATCACCCCGCGTTTCGGCCTGCGCCTGAATGCCGCATGGGATTCCAGCAACTCCTATGTCGAGCACGCCGATGGCCGCCGCAATTTCTACTCGCTCGCGGCCGACTGGCTGATCGGCGAACGCGGCAAGCTGGAGGTGGACGCCAATTACCAGACCAGTTCGCAGCGTTCGGTGTCCGGCTACCAGCTGCTGGGCGCACGTGACCTGCCGCGCGGCGTCGACCGCGAACACCTGCTGGGTTACCAGCCGTGGCAGCGCCCGGTGGATATCGCCAGCACCAACATCACCGCGCTGCATACCTACGACTTCAACGAGGCCTGGCAGTCGCGCATCTCGGTCGGCCACAGCCGTTCGGTGATCGATGACAACGTCGCCTTCGCCTACGGCTGCTACTACGCCGTGCTGTGCGCCGATGGCAGCGTGCCGGGCAACTACTTCGCGCCCAACGGCGACTATGACGTCTACGACTACCGCAGCCCGGACGACACCCGTCGCAACCAGCAGGCCCGTGCCGAGCTGCGTGGCCGCTTCGAGACCGGCAGCGTCGGCCATGAGCTGACCGTCGGTGCCGACTACTTCCGCCGCACCGTGGACAAGCGCCCGAGCGTCAACGAGTACGTCGGCACCAGCAACATCCACGAAGCACCGGTGCCGGTATTCGCGCCGTCGCCGAAGATGCCGGGACCGTCCGCACGTCGCCTGGACAGCCGCCAGACCGCGTTCTTCGCGCTGGACCGGATGAGCTTCGGCGATGACTGGCAGTGGCTGGCCGGTGGCCGCTTCGTGCGCCTCGATGAGCGCGCCTACGACAAGCGTGGCACCCCGCAGCGGCACAGCCGCTTGTCGCGCTTCCTGCCGCAGACCGCGGTGGTGTGGAAGGCCACCGACCAGCTCAATGCCTATGCCAGCTACGTGCGCGGCATTTCGCTGGGCCAGGAAGCGCCGTTCTGGACCAGCAACGCCGACACCTTCCTGCCGTCCGTGCAGTCGCGGCAGCTGGAAGTGGGCGTGAAGTACGTGCCGGTCGAAGCGCTGACCCTGGGCGCGGCCGTGTTCCGCATTTCGCAGCCGTACCAGTACGCCAGACCGGACAGCAGCGACGTCGGCTACACCTTCGTCGAGGAAGGCACGCAGACCCACACCGGCCTGGAGCTGACCGCCAACGGCCAGCTGACCGATGCGCTGCAGATCGTGGCCAGCGCCAGCGTGCTGCAGGCGCGCGCGCGCGACACCGGCACGCCGGCCTATGAAGGCCATCAGCTGGTGAACGTGCCGAAGGTGCGCGCCAGCGTGCACCTGGCCTATGCGCTGCCGTTCGTGCAGGGCCTGGACGTGACCGGCGGCTGGCGCTATGCCGGTGCCAACGTGGCCCGCGCCGACGGTGGCGTGCGCGCACCCGACTATTCAGTGTTCGACGCTGGCCTGCGTTTCCAGCATCGCCTGCGCGAGCGCGCAGTGACCTGGAACCTGTCGGTGGACAACGTGTTCAACCGCTTCTACTGGCGCGATACCGGCAGCAGCGGCGGTGACTACTACCTGTTCCCCGGCGCACCGCGACAGGCCCGCCTGTCGGTGACGTTCGCGCTGTGAGCGGCGTGATGCTCGAGTGGACCGCCGCACTGTGCAGCATCCTCGGCGTCTGGCTGATGGCCCGGCGCCGGCTGGCGGCGTGGCCGGTGGGCCTGCTGTCGGTGGCGCTGTATGGCCTGGTGTTCGCCGAGGCCAAGCTGTACTCGGACACCCTGCTGCAGGTCGCCTTCGGTGGTTTCCTGGTCTATGGCTGGCTCAACTGGCGACAGCATGCCGCCGATGAGGGCAGCATCCGCATCGTGCCGCTGGCGCGCGGCACGCTGCTGCGCGACCTGTCCATCGGCCTGTGCGGTGGCGTGGCGCTGGGTGCGGCCATGCACAGCTTCACCGACGCTGCCCTGCCGTGGTTGGATGCGCTGCTGACCGGTCTGAGCCTGGTCGGGCAATGGTGGCAGGCACGCCGCCACGTGGCCTGCTGGTGGGTGTGGATCGCAGTGGACGTGGTCTATGTGGGTGCGTACCTGTTCAAGTCGCTGCACGTGACCGCCGCGCTGTACGTGTTCTTCCTCGGCCTGGCCGTGTTCGGCCTGCGCGCATGGAGCGCCGCCGCTCGCGAGCCACAGGTGGCAACCCGGTAGAGCCACGCCATACGTGGCTGGGCTACCGGTAGTCGCCAACCTTGGTTGGCGTGCGTGCCGACCAAGGTCGGCATCTACCCAGAACATCCACGCATGGCGTGGATCTACTGGGTAAGCACCAAACCCAGCCGCAGCGGCTGGCGCATGTCGGCCGGTGGCGCGGCCTGCAGGGGTGCACTCTGCAGGGTCGCGCGCAGGGCGGCGTCGACCTGGGTATCACCCAGGCTGTCGAATTCTAGCTTCGAAATGCGGCCATCCGCCGCGATCCACACGCTCACCGGCAGCGGCGTCGGTGCGTCCGGATGTGCCTGCAGCCATTCCAGCACGCGCTGCGCCTGCGGGTCCTGCTCCTGCTGCAGGCGCTGCTGCAGCTGGCCCCCCACGGCGGCGGCATAGGCCATCCAGTGTTCAGGAGCTTCCTGCGCGGACACCGCGGCGCTCCCCAGTGCCAGCGCACCGAACAACGCGGCCAGCGGCCGCCACCAGCGGCGTGCGCCGGTTGTGTTCCTTGCCATCGCCATCGCCTGCCTCCTGCACTCGCATCCAACAGCAGATGGTCGAGGCGGTAGATGACAGGCAGATGGCGGTCGCCGATGCCCGGCGCGATCAATCGCCCAGATCGGCCAGCACTTTGCGCGAGGGCGCGAAGAAGGTCACGCCGGTGGTGGCGGTGGAGAAATCGAGGATGCGGTCGTGCAGCGGCGCGGGATTGCCGATGAACATGCGCTCGAGCATCTTCTCGATCACCCACAGGCGGCGGGTGTAACCAATGAAATAGGTGCCGTACTCGCCACGGCCCGGGTTGGCGAACGGCATGTTGTCGCGCAGGATCTCGTGCTCACCGTCGGCGTCTTCAATGGTGCACAGGGTCTTGTGCGACTTCTGCGCATCGGCCGGTGCGTCATCCAGCTCGATGTTGTCGTGCTTGGTGCGGCCGATGATGGCTTCCTGCGCTTCAGTCTTCTGTGCGCGCCAGGCATCAAGGTTGTGCAGGTACTTCTGCACCACCACATAGCTGCCACCGGCATGTTCGGGATCTTCCTCGCCCACGATGGTGGCTTCCGGCAGCGACAGCCCTTCCGGATTGGCGGTGCCATCAACGAAATCGAGCAGATCGCGGCCATCGAAATAACGGAAGCCGGCCACGTCATCGACCGTCTCCACCGCATCGCCGAAGGCCATCAGCAGGTTGCGCTCGAACGCCACGATCAGGTCCATGGTGCGTGCGCGGATGTGATACAGCAGGTCGCCGGGCGTGGACACGGCGGTGTGGGTCGCGCCCTTGATCTCGCGGAACGGCTGCAGCTCACGCGGCGGCGTGGTGCCCACCAGCGGCTTCCACACGCGGTGACCAATGGCCACGTTGCAGGTGAAGGTGCGCTCGATCTCGCGGATGGCGGTGTTCTTGATCAGGTCATCGGTGCTGGCCAGGACCTCGCGTGCCTTCGCGATCGACGCCTCGTCGTCCTTCACCTTCAGCACCAGGAACGCCGCCGAATGGGTCAGTGGCGCAGTGATCTGCTGCGGCTCGTTGTCGAGCGTGTGGTTGAGGGCGGTGATCGGTGCGGGCTGGGAGTTCACGGCGGTTCCTGCTGGCTTGAGGCGGGCGCATCGCGTGTGGCGATGTGCGGGCGATCATAGCGGAACCGACTGACCGGGGACGGAGCGGTTCTCGTTCCGTCCACCAGCGGAGGTACGAAGACCTCAATCCACGTCACTCCAGACCGCCAACTCGTAGCCATCCAGATCGCGGAACTGGAAGCGGCGGCCACCGGGGAACGCGAACACCGCCTGCACCACCTCGCCCCCAGCGGCAGTCACACGCTGCTGTGCATCGGCCAGGTCCGCGCAGTAGAGGATCACCAGCGGCCCGCCGTGGGCACGCACCGGCGCGTCGGCCACGAAGCCGCCTTTCAGGCGGCCATCGTCGAACTCGGTGTAGGCCGGCCCGTAGTCGGTGAAGTGCCAACCGAACACCTCGCCGTAGAAGCGTTTGCTGCGGGCGATGTCGGCGACGTTGAATTCGATGTTGTCGATGCGGCGTTCGGCATCGTGGGGTGCGACGTGGCTCATGGCGTGGCTCCGTGGTGGGAGCCCCAGCTTCAATCAGCGCGGTATCGAGGTCTTGAACGAAACGGCCATCATTGGCCCCACTCCAGACGCAGTTCGCGTGCGGTCATGCCACCCAGCTCACGCGCCTCGCGACTGAGATGGGCCTGGTCGGCATAGCCGGCCTCGGCGGCCAGCATCGCCAGCGAGTGCTGCGGCAGCGCGCGGCTGTGGCGAAGAAAACGTTGCAGGCGCAGGATCCGCTCCAGCGTCTTGGTGCCGTAGCCGAACTGCGACTGGCTGAAGCGCCGCAGGCTGCGCGGACTCAGGCTCAGGCGTGCCGCCAGCGTATCCAGCGTGGCGTCACCAATGGCGAGCGCCTGGAACAGGGCATGTGCACGCTGCGCCGGGGTATCGAGCGCGGACGCACCCATATGCTGTTGCAGGCAGTGCGCCATCCGCTGCAGGCGCTGTGCAGGCGCGGTGTCACCAATGGAGGCCGCCGCCTTGCTCGCCCACGCGCCCTTCAGATCGGCCAGTGGCACGGCCTGGCCGATGATCTCGGCCAGGGGCAGGCCCAGCGCGGCCAATGCCTGGCCGGGACGAAAGCGTGCCCCCAGCACCTGCGCACCGGGTGCCAGCGCCGGGTGCGCGGCCACGCGGTCCGGGCCGACCACGAACAACCCATCGTCGCGCCAGAGGATATCCACGCAGCCATCGGGCAGTACGGTGATGTGCCCATCGGCATCGGCAGGAAGCTGGCTCTGCCACAGCTGGCCAAAGTGGCCGCGCAGCGGCGCAGGCGCCGGATGCTCCTGGTAGGCCGTGCCAGTACCTGCGAGGGGGGAAGAGTCGCCCATGCCGCATTGTCGCGCTACAGGGCCCATAAAAGTGAAGCCCGGCGCGAGGCCGGGCTTCGGTTGGCGTGTGGGAGAGAGAGAGTCACACGCCAGCACAACACGCACTAACGACAGGCGTTTGTTACCAGGTGAAGCGCGGGCCCACGAACCACTCGCGGTCGCCAGCCTTGGCCAGCTTCACTTCGCCGCTCAGGCCCCAGTTCTGGTTGAACTTGGCGGTGGCGCCGACACGGCCGTAGAACTCGCCGTCCGGGTTGTAACCGTGCTTCTTGCTGAAATCTTCGTAGCCGGCCATCACGTAGCCTTCCACGTACGGGTTGAACGCGGTGCGCACGCCCACTTCAGTGGAGTAGCCGTTGAAGTCCAGGCCGCGCTTCTCGTCGTACTTCTGGTACGCAACACGGGCCACCAGATCGGTGTTCGGTGCGATGCCGTAGTTGTAGCCGACACCCAGGCGCCACTGGTCGACGTCATTCTTGAACTTGTCGGTTTCCTGGGCGCTGTAGTCGCCAAAGACGTGGAAGTTCGGGTGCACCGCAACGGAACCCTTCACCTTCCAGCCATCGGCGTCGCCGCCCTTGGCATCGGTGTTCACGTAGCCGCCTTCAACGTAGTTGTACGACAGGCCATCGGTTGCCGATGCAGCGAACGGCAGGGCAGCCAGAAGACCCAGGGCAAGCAGCGAATTCTTGTTCATCGGGACACACCTTTAATTATTTTGGTTTCGTCGACCGCCTCCCGGGAGGGGGAGAGAAAGGAGGCGGTCGACAGGTGTGAATTATCCGTTAGGGGGTCTAATCAACCCTGAATATTGAACTGACTGGTGTATAAATAAGGCTGGCGTTCAGGGAACTCTGCATGGCATTGCTGGGGGAAACGGCATAGTTGGACGCCCGCACGAGCTGGTCGCTGTGTGTTTCTGCGCCCGCAGTAGCTTTACGGAAGAAGCTCGGGGCCCGTCATTAGAAAGGAGTATCTCGCGCCAAGCTCTGGGAAGCAGTCAAGGGCAAAGCTATGAAGATTGAGTTCTTACCGATCGAAGAAGCGATCACGGGAGCATGAGGTGACGCCATGGCAGCCAAGACCCCCGAAGAGATTGCGGACTACGAGGAACGAACGACCGCCTTCGGCCTGCTGCATTACGCACATCAGTACCAACGGGCCTCCACCCTAGTGATGGAGGAGGACAGTAGGTCCGTCGTCCCGTACATGTTGATTGCACACGCGCTGGAGCTGGCCCTGAAGGCATACCTCCGCACCCGTGGCGCCGCTATGGGGGACTTGAAGAAGGCCCGACACAGCCTTTCGAAGCTCCACGATGGCGCCATGAAGAAGGGCCTTGGTACCCTCTGGCCACCTGCGGCTGACATACTGGTGACGCTGCAGATCCTGGAGTCTGCGAACGACCAACAGGCTCTGCGGTACATTGTCACCGGCATAGCTTCCCGACCGAACTGGACGGTCGTCACGGTGCAAGCTGAAGGGATCATCGACGCGTTGAAGGAAATCTGCCTGATCCACACCCTCGGCGAGACCGAAGCAGCAGTCGCGCTGCGGAATCGAGGACGGGCCAACGTGTTTGCCCCTCCTGTCCCGAAGAGCACCCGGTAGCCGCTAGAGCAACCTGCACATGCCTGCTACTGTCCGCTCAGTCACTTCTCCTTCTCGAGGTGCCTACTGAGTTGGTGGGGACGTAAGGCCAAAAACATCAATGGTTAATTTCGTGGTTATTTGACGGCCCGACGAACTAAAGATCGGCTCCACTTAACCGATGTATCTAGTCCAAGACTCGATTTGAGCACCATGCCATACGACTACGAACGTGAGTACACCGCAGCCTGCGAGCAGACAGCAAGCCTGAAATTGCAGGTACCTGTCCTAGGGCATATCTCACCGCGTCAGTTCTCAGACCGACACTGCCACAGGCTGGCCGGACTGGTCTCTGAGTTGGTGCGCGATTTGGAAGCCAAGGACCTTGTAGGCCAGTGTTTTGCTGTTCACTTGGCCGCCGCTCCTTTGATTGAGAAGGAGTTCGGCGTGAAAGCTGTTCCAACCTTCGGCTGGATCAAAGTGGCTGATGAGGAGCTCTTCCACACAGACGAACAGGTCCTCGCCCGCTATCTGGCCGAGGGCGTCCCTAGCCGGATGATGAACCTTCATTGTTGGCTCACGCTTTCATCTTTCGAAATCGTAGACATCACGATCTCCACCTCGATTGCGATCGTCAATGGAACAGAAGAAGGCGTGGGCAACATGCTGGCCAAGCACTGGAGCAGGCTCACCGGTGGCGTTGAGTATCACCCTCAGCTGGTCGGAGAGCAGTACTTGGAGCGAACGGGAATGCTGTTGAATGTACCGCTTCATCAGCTTGCCGCCGGAGAGTGGTGATGAGTGTCAACGGAGGCAGCTACTTCGCTGCCTCCGTTAGATGGATACATCCAGCCACTGTTGATGGACGCTCCAATGGGAGCTGGGAGATCGATGCGGTCCCGCTTCTCCACCTGGACGCTCCCGTGCCATTGACCTGCTACGGACCGCCGGTGCTTGTCTGATGTTTAAAGCTCGGATCTCAGTCGAGCACGTACGCTTCATCAAATTCAGGATCAACCTCGAACGGATCTCGCAAGAAGCGAAGTTCGCCGACATCCTGCGGCAGAGCATTGAGTCTCTCAAGCGACGCATTGATGTCCGAGCATTGCTGAGCACTTAAGAACAGCCGACGATCGTGGAGCCAGTTCATCGAAAGATGATAGTTGTGAGCAGATAGATCTTCGCGGAGGTCCCGCCGTGGGTGGAGTAGGACATCACTGCCAAGGCTAGGGGACTTGGTACATACAACCAAGCAATTGGACACCGTCGCCAAATGAACTGGACAGTGGCGCCAGACTGGGAGCGGCCAAGCGATAATCGTGCGCGCCGGCGTCCTGTCAACGGTTGGCAGGGAATCCTTCCGACAACAGGCATTTCCCTGCTACATCATTGAATTAACTTGTGATGTCAAAGTTCTGCGGGGCATCTCTACGCAGATAACGGCCGCCTAGTCCTGCTTAACCGGGCTTTTCGCCCCACGGCGGTCGAGGTCGGGGTGCTCTGTACCGCTTACCTAAGTAGGATCGAACTTCCGGCGGGATCAGGCGAGATAACTCCAAATTATCCCGCCTTAATTCATGTCGGCCTGGCGGCTCCGACGTAATTACGTGGTACATACCACGGCACGAAATCGTTACCCTGTAGAGCACGATTCCCTGCCAACCTTCTAGGGCACTGGACAGGCAGCAAATGAACCCAAACTACTTGCAGGCCATCTTGGATGGCAACACAACCGAAGCCCAGCGACTCGCCGGATTGATGATGCCGAAGCTGCCGTCCACCACGATCGCTGAAGCGATCGAAACGGCTATGCCGTCTGGATTGAAGTCGCTGCTCAGCCATCGAAGTCAGCTAACGAGTTTCTACGACAGGATCGAGTCCATCGCGCCATTGGCAGCCGCACTGCGCGTGCAAGGTCGCGCCAGCAGTCGGCTTCAAGACGTGAACGACCGCATGCAGTTGCTCCAGGTAATGCTGCCGCAGGCCAAGTTTGCGGGCTTTGTGCAGGCGATGACGATGCCGTCGGCGAGCCTGCAGGAGCAGGTGGAGCGGATCAGTCAACTACTGGGAGAGCCGATCGATGGTGGACGCCCGCCGCCAGACGATCCCAGCGTGGAGGCGATCAATGCCAGTGCGGGGCTCCTGATTGGCGATGAGGTAGTAGCGCACGTCTACAGAAGGGCTGATCCGTACCGCGACGCACAATGGTGGGCATCGCTGTCCCACGATGCCAAGATTCAGATATGGGTGACCATCGTTCTTACCCTGATTCTGTTGTTGCCCCAGATCCCCGGTTACATCAACGACTACCGGGAGTGGCGTGACGGGCCCGATACCATGACCAAGGAGCAAGGCCAGCAAGTAATCGCAGCAACACAGGCCACGAAGGCGACACTGGCAGACCTGGTCGCGCTCGAACGTCAGAGCGCGGCGCGCAATGCCAACTTTCAGCGCGAGAGTATCGCCCTGCAGCGCCAGTCAGCGATGCTATTGGCCCCCTTGGTGGGGCGAATCTGTGAAGTCAGCATTGCTACCTCGGTCCGTGAATTAGGCCCCCAAAGGAAGGTGATACATAGCCTGAATCCTGGGGATCTGGTCCTGTGCATGGCGCATGAGGGCAAATGGCTTCAAGTCGCCTTTGACGACAGCAATGGCGAACGCGTTGATGGCTGGGTCCGCAAGAAGCACATCTCCTCAGATGACGTGCGGTGAACACCACTCGCCTGGCGCTGGGAGCTCACGAGATGCGGTCCCGATTCTGGCTTTTTCCGGTCCGATTCCCTGCCGACCCTGCTGTAGCGGCTTGTGCAGGGTGTAGGCAAGACTTCGCGTTAGAGATTACAGGCGCCGCCGGTGATGCCGGCCGGCGGCCACGCCGCGCATCGACCCGGCGCAGGCCCACAAGACAGATTCAGCGTGCTGTGCCCGCGGGGGCGGCCAAGGGCGGGCGCAGCGGCCGTCGCTGGCTATCCGGATCCACTGAGAGCGCGGCTAGGCGGTAGCCGTACGCGCCGGTGTTCTGCAGCAGCTCGCCGGGGCAGGGCGTGGCGTGGCGTGGCGTGGCGTTAGAGATTGCACGCGCCGCCTACCAACCCGGCACTGGCCCGCAAGACAGATTCAGCGTGCTGTGGCCACGCCGAGGCGGCCGCCTTAGTCTGGCGCTTGGCATCCAAGTGGTTGGCGTGTCGTATTTGAATCCAATCAATTGCCCGAGAAATGGCTGTTCTCGGAACGATTCCCTGCCAATCCGCCATCTGGCCGCAGCGTCCAGTCTGGCACTACTTTCCAGTTCATTTGGCGGCACTGTCCAGTTTGGTTGGCAACAGGTGTCCAGTCAGTTGGCGTTCGTACCTTGGCCCCACGATGCTCGCTTGTAAGAGTAGTGGCGCGACTATGGCGGCACCCTCTCGCCACTGCCCACCACCCGTGGTGGCACCAGAAGGCTCGACCGAGCACGGAAAATCCAGCCCGCCGTCTCCAGCCGTAGTAGCCGAGCTCATCTGGGATTCCTGGCTACGGCTTGGTCAAATCGCTGGTCCACCCAGGTCGCAAGAGTCGATAAGCCTTTGATTTTAGGTAGATTGTCCTGATTTCGTCCGAAATCATTGAATTCAGGACAATTGCTTAATAAACAGGCGGTTAGAAGAAAGTTTGTCGAGTTGCGGCGATTGATTCGGCGGGCACTAGTTCTCCCGCTCGAGCGTCGCTTGAGAGACGGGGTCAAGGACACAAACTATGCAGGTTTACGGTGCCTTGCCAAGGACGATCAAATCATTGATATACATAAACATTTATGGTTGGTGCACACGCTATGCCGGCCAAGGAAGGCATAGTGTGTGCGGCATTTAACTCACACAGCACAGACTTTGCGAAACAAGGCATCACAAACTATGCCGTTCTCCCCACAAGGGCTGAAGCACCGCCGTGCCGATACCACGGTCCCCTCAATTCAAATTTGCAACTTCTTGCATGGCCGGCCGCACGCGCCCTCTCTACCATCCGCGGCCACTTCCCCCTCCGAAGATCGCCCGTGAACCCTGTGCTGCTTGGAAGCCTCCTCTGTGTCGCCTGTCTTGCCCCGGTCGCGGCCATTGCGCAGAACCTCGTCGTCGAGCCCGCTGCCGCGCCAGACGTTGCGTCGCCCAAGACCTACACGAAGGACGGGTTGAAGATGCAGGTGCCCGGGAACTGGACCGTCGTGGAAGACCATCCCGGCGACGGAGAGAACCAGCGGCGTGTGTTCATCGAAGCCGACAAGAACCGTTTCGAAGTATTGAACCTGGATGTCGCGGTCATTCTGATCCACACGAGCGAGACCCTCACGTTGCCGGATTGGGCCGCCTACCTGTACTCGCTGGATGTGGGCGAGAGCGAGAGCTACGGACCGCCCACGTACACGCCCTTCCAGTTGGCGCCAGGCCTGAAGGCCCATGCCACGCAGTTCCAGCACACCGTTTTCGAAGACGACCAACCGTATGCCCGACGCCTGCACGTGCTGGCAGTCAAGCGGTGCGGCCAACAGTGGAACTGCTACGCGTCCACCTGGACGCTGGACGCAAATCGCAAGGCCGCAGAAGCGGGCATGCGAATGATCATGGAAACCGTCACGTTCGCGGATTGAACGCCTCGTGCTGTGCGCACGCCATCCCCGGTACCTGCATGAAACGTAGCCCGAACCACCTGTTGCTTGCCATCGCGCTGATCTTGCCAACGGCTACCATGGCCAGCAGTCACACGCCAGAGCCTGCGCCAAAGGCCGATGTCGCTTCGCCCAAGAGATATCGCATCGATGGGCTGAGGCTGGAGTTGCCGGGAAACTGGTCTGTGGCCCGGGTCGGACTCGACGACGAGACGAACAACCGCTACGTGCGTGTCGAAGCCGATCTGGAGCGGTCTGGACAGATCGCGCTTGAATCAAGAGTGGACGTTGCCTTCGTCGATCAAGCTGCGACGCTGTCGGAGTGGGCGTCTGCTAAGTATGCGTCGCAGCCGGACGTGGCGCTGTTGGGGGCACCCACCTACTCAGCATTCGAGCTTTCACCTACGATCCAGGCCTATGCGACCCGGTTCCGCGACGACCGTTTCCCCGTGGGTCATCCGAATCGTGATCGGCTGCAACTGGTGGCCATACGGGGCTGCGGCCGCGGCTGGTCCTGCTATGCCTCCGCTACTACGGTCGAGGCCAATCGTGAAGCGGCTGAGGCGGGGATTCGCCTGATGCTCGAGTCGATGACCTATACCCTTTGACCGGGATTACCGGGAACTGGAGTCCCGATGCACGCCCTCGCGCCACCGCCGCGCTATCGTAACGGTCTGTGCATGAGGCTGGGGAAACCTGATGAAGCCGTCATCCGCTGAATCGCACGTTGCTCCTGGCCGCCTCTTCGGATTGCTGCGGATGTTGCTGCCCGTACTCCTGCCTGCTTCTGCGCTGCCCGCGCAGGCCGCCGGGCGCGCGCCTGCCGTCGAACACGTGGTCATCCAGACAGAGGATGTCGCGCGCTTCTTCCAGGTGCTCGACGCCAGCAAAGGACGGCCGAGCGCGCAGGATCTGGAACGCCACTACCTGGATCCCGGCAGCAAAGCATTGCACGGTTTCACCGCAAGCCGTATCGGCTCGATGGAGCGGCTGGCCAGGGCCATCCAGGACAAGCCGGCATTGTTTGCGAAAGCGAGAACCTGCGCGACAGCATTGCCATCGATCCGCACGCGCGTCGCCGCTGCCGTCGATCAGCTGGGCGCCTTGTTGCCGTCTGCGCGCTTTCCCCCGGTCACCGTACTGGTGGGCCGCGGCAACAGTGGTGGCGTGACCACCGAAGCAGGCGTGGTCATCGGCCTGGAAGCGCTGTGCAACGCCGACTGGATGCAGGCCGATGTGAGTGACCGCTTCGTGCATCTGATCGCCCATGAGTATGTGCACGTGCAACAGCCTGGTGCACGCGTGGAGGTCGAGCAGCCCACCCTGCTCTATCAGACGCTGCTGGAAGGCGGCGCCGAGTACGTGGCCGAACGGATCTCCGGGCAACCGGCCAACGCGCATCTGCAGCGTTGGACGCAGGGTCGTGAGTGTGCGCTGGAGCGCGCGTTCCTGCAGGACAGCATGGGCACCGATCTTTCGAGGTGGCTGTACAACGGCCCCGGCGACGATGCGCGCCGTGGAGATCTCGGCTACTGGATCGGCTACCGCATTGCCCATGCCTACGTTGCGCGCGCGCCCGACACGCGCAACGCCATCGCCGAACTGCTGAATGTCCAGCCTGGAAACGCTGCAGCGCTGCTGGAAGCAAGTGGATGGCAACCTGCGTGCGGAGCAGGCGAAAGCGCGCAGGCGCAGATACCGTGATGCCGGCTTCATGCTGGTGAATGGGTGATATTGAACAGGCACAAGGCGCTTGGCCGGCGCAGATCAGCTCGCCTGATCCCGCTTGTTAAGGTTTGTTGATTTACAGGCCTTCACAGCCCATCCACGTACTCAAATTCCAGCTGAAAGCGCTTGGTAGCGACGGGAACAAACGCCGCTATATTCCAGCTTCCCCAGACGAAGGAGGGAGTGCAATGAACCTGAACCCGCAACACATGAAGACGGCCCGCGCACTTGCTGTAGCGCTCATCGCCACCGTCAGCCTTGGCGCCTGCGCCTCTTACAAGAACGAGTTTGCAACCATCAACTCGCGTCTCGATCAGCTCGACGTCAAGGTGCAGGGTGCTGCGCAGAGTGCGGAATCCGCCAACCAGTCCGCACAGCAGGCCAACCAGCGTCTGGACCAGATCGAAGGCCGCGTGCAGCAGCTTGAAAGGGCACCGGCCGGCCGCAAGCCGCGCGGGTAATCGCTCCCTCACTGCTTGAATTGATCCATCTCTGTATCGGGAACCAGTGGCCTTCGCCGGCCACTGGCGTCCTTCCACCCAAGACTGCATTGCAAGGAGCCGTCCCATTCGTACCTACTCCTCCCCTGCACGCCGCGCCCTCCATGCCGCACTGGCCATGGCACTGGTCGTTGCGTGCAGCGGCGTAGCCAACGCCAGGGACAAGGACGCACCTGCATCACCGGTAGCCGCCGTTGATGAACTTCCGGCTGACCAGAGCGTGTCCGAAACGGTGATCGAGCTGGCCGGCTGGGTCGTCGCCAGCAAGGACAACCAGGGCTATCCGTTCGCAGTCATGGACAAGGCGGCGGCGCAGGTTCTGATCTTCAGCGGCGACGGCAAGCTGCGTGGCGCGGCACCGGCGCTGTTCGGTTCGGCCATCGGCGATCATTCCGCACCCGGCGTCGCCAAGCTGGCACTGAGTGCGATTCCCGGCCACGACCGCACCACGCCGGCCGGCCGCTTCATCGGTGGCTACGGCCCCTCCGACGATGCCGGGCGCGTGCTGTGGGTGGATTACGATTCCGCGGTTTCAATGCACCCGCTGCCGCCGGGCAGCCCGAAGGAAAAGCGTGCCGAACGACTGGCATCGCCCACGCCGGACGACAACCGCGTCACCCACGGTTGCATCAATGTCTCGCCCGCGTTCTACGGGCAGATCGTGCAGCCCATGTTCGAGAAGGGCGGCGTGTTCTACATCCTGCCGGACAAGGATTCGATCGCGAAGACCTTCCCGGAGTTCGCGCAGAGCCGCGGGGATGCGAAGGACGAAGACGAGAAGGGCGCGCGGCGCGCAAGCAAGTAATACGCTCGTCGGCAGATTGGAATTCAGGAAGCCGCAGCCCCTGCGGCCCGCGCCAATACCGCGGCATGCGCGTCGCCCTTCCGCTCGCTGTAGCGGTCCACCAGGTAGTCCGACCGCCCTCGCGTCAGCAGCGTGAACTTCACAAGCTCCTCCATCACATCCACCACGCGGTCGTAGTACGGCGAGGGCTTCATGCGCCCATCGTCATCGAATTCCTGCCAGGCCTTGGCCACCGATGACTGGTTGGGGATGGTCAGCATGCGCATCCACCGGCCGAGCACGCGTAGCGTATTGACGGTGTTGAACGACTGCGAGCCACCGCTCACCTGCATCACCGCCAGCGTCCTGCCCTGCGTGGGCCGCACGCTGCCATCTTCCAGCGGCAACCAGTCGATCTGGTTCTTGAACACGCCGGTGACCGTGCCATGCCGCTCGGGGCTGACCCAGACCTGGCCTTCCGACCACTGCGACCACGCACGCAACCGCTGCACTTCAGGGTGGCTCGTGTCCACGCTGTCGAGCATGGGCAGCGCATGCGGATCGAACATGCGGGTTTCGCACCCCAGATGGCGCAGCAATCGCTCGGCTTCCAGCGCCAGCTTGCGGCTGAACGACTGCGGCCGCAGCGAGCCGTAGAGCAGGAGGATGCGTGGCGGCCCCAGATCTGCCGCGGCGAGCTGGTGATGATTGGGCTGGGGCAATGACGATTCCACCAGATTGGGCAGATCAGGGCTTGTGATTGGCTTATTCATTCGATTATTCTAGAAATATGGAAACGTTAAATGCAATCACCGCCCTCACCGCGCTCGGTCATGCCACCCGCCTGGCTGCCTTCCGCCTGCTGGTGGAGGCTGGCCCGGCAGGGCGCATGGCGGGCGACATCGCCACGGCCCTGCAGGTGCCCCCAGCCACGCTCAGCTTCCACCTGAAGGAGCTGGTGCAGGCCGGGCTGGTGGAGAGTGAAAGCCAGGGCCGCCATGTCTGCTATCGGGCCAACTTCGATGCCATGAACGGCTTGATCGAGTACCTGACGCACAACTGCTGCGCGGGCTCGCCGGACGAGCGGTGCGCGGTGAGCGAACCGGCATGCAGGTGCTGAGATGAAGCCAGACCCCGTGATTCGTGCCGGCACACGCGACGACCTGTCCTCCATCCGGGACCTTCTGCAGCAGGCGCAGTTACCCGTGGCCGATCTGGAAAGCAGCAAGGTCGTGTTTTTCGTCGCAGACCTCGACGGCGTCCCCGTGGGCGCCGTTGGATTGCAGGTTTTCGGCGCCTCGGCGCTGCTCCGCTCCCTGGTGGTGTCTGATGACCGACGCAATACCGGCCTTGGGCGCGCATTGCTGGCAGCGGCCGAAGAGGTGGCCTGCCGTATGCAGGTCAGGGAACTGGTGCTGCTGACAACATCGGCAGGCACGTGGTTCGCGCGGCACGGCTATGCCGGATGTGATCGCGCGCAGATAGCGGAGGCGATCCGCAGCTCTGCCGAGTTCACTCGTCTCTGCCCGGCCAGCGCGCTTTGCATGTCCAAACCGCTCACTGACCATGAAAGCCACATGACCCGCAATGTCCTCTTCCTCTGCACCGGCAACAGCGCCCGCAGCGTGCTTGCCGAAGCCACTTTGCGTGCCTGGGACAGTGATCGCTTCACCGCCTTCAGTGCGGGCAGCCAGCCCACTGGCCAGATCAACCCCTTCGCGCTGGCCCAGTTGCAGGCCGAAGGAATGCCCATTGAAGGGCTGCGCAGCAAGTCGTGGGATGAGTTCGTGGATGCAGCCCCGATGGACCTGGTGATCACCGTATGCGATTCAGCCGCAGCGGAGGCCTGCCCGGTGGTGTTCGGTGACTTCATCCGCAGCCACTGGGGCCTGCCCGATCCGGCGGCCGTCGCGGGTAGCGATGCCGACAAGGCCGCAGCATTCGCGCAGGCCCATGCCATCGTGAAGCTGCGACTGCGTGCATTGCTCGCGCTGCCCGAATCGTTGTGGTCCGACCGCACGACGCTGCAGCACGCGCTGGACCGGATCGGCCGGCTGCTGCCGACCGACGGCGCGCAGTGACGGTGCCACTGCCATGAGCCTGTTCGAGCGACACCTGACGCTGTGGGTTGTGCTGTGCATCGCGGCTGGCACCCTGCTGGGCCACTTCCTGCCCGGCGCTTTTGCCGCGCTGGCATCCGCAGAGGTCGCCAAGGTCAACCTGCCGGTTGCGGTGCTGATCTGGCTGATGATCATCCCGATGCTGCTGAAGGTCGACTTCACTGCGATGCGCCAGTTGCAGCAGCACTGGAAGGGCATCGGCGTGACGCTGTTCATCAACTGGGCGGTGAAGCCGTTCTCAATGGCGCTGCTGGGCTGGCTGTTCCTGCGCCATGCCTTCGCCGACTGGTTGCCCGCAGCACAGATCGACAGCTACATCGCCGGGCTGATCCTGCTGGCGGCCGCGCCCTGCACCGCCATGGTGTTCGTGTGGAGCAACCTGTGCCGTGGCGATGCCAACTTCACCCTGAGCCAGGTGGCGTTGAACGACGCGATCATGGTGGTTGCCTACGCGCCGGTGGTTGCACTGCTGCTGGGCCTGTCGGCGATCACCGTGCCGTGGGATACCCTGCTGCTGTCGGTGGGCCTCTACATCGCGGTGCCGGTGCTGGTGGCGGCGTTGCTGCGGCGCTGGATACTGATGCGTCGTGGCGAGGCGGCATTGCAGCGGGTGCTTCGCAAGCTTGGGCCCGTCTCGCTGTGCGCGCTGCTGCTCACACTGGTCCTGCTGTTCGGCTTCCAGGGCCGACAGATCGTGGAGCAGCCGCTGGTGATCGCACTGATTGCAGTGCCGATCCTGATCCAGGTCTATTTCACTTCCGGCCTGGCCTACCTGCTCAATCGTCGCCTGGGCGTGGCGCATTGCGTGGCCGGCCCTTCGGCGTTGATTGGTGCCAGCAATTTCTTCGAACTGGCGGTAGCCACCGCGGTGGGGCTGTTCGGCGTGCATTCGGGGGCTGCGCTGGCGACGGTAGTTGGTGTGCTGATCGAGGTGCCGGTCATGTTGTCTGTGGTGCGGATCGTGAACCGTACTCAAGCCTGGTATGAGAGACGCGAAGAGCACTGACACACCGGAGTGCGCCGAAGTCGATTTACGTTCTTCGCCCCACACTGTCGTCATCGGCCTGGTGGAGTGCCCGTACGCCACGTCATCAACTTCGACCCATGTCGCATATTCCCCATGCCGCTACGGACGTTGCGGCGCCTGCGTCTGCGACGGCTTAACAGCATGCAAAAATGCCAAAAGCGTCTTTGATCCAGCGTTGAATGCAACTCTTCTGATTGGCGTTGCGCAGCGACGGCGGTACAGATGGTGGGCCGCCGGAAAATGGGTGGCCGGGCCTCGAAAACCCGTTAGATCACGAACGTTGTTTGCGCTTGCCAGCCGGCGTCACCCCGCGTGGCGCCGGCTGGCATTCCGTCTGCCGGCTATGGCGGGCGGAGCGTGGAGGCCTTGCGCCTGCCGGTCTTGTTCGTGATCTCCCGGTTTTCGAGCCACGTCTCCGCCCGCCACCTCTATGTGGCGGTTACCGTCTGTCCTGCACGGAGCCCTTGCCATGAGCACACCCGAATCCTCCCGCCTGCGCGCGCAGTACGTGCCCGCCAACGCGGACGCGCCCTCGGAAGCACTGCACCCGCACGATCCGCACGGTTTCATCGCCACGCTCGACCGCATCGGCAAGGGCGCGGCCGCCGACGGCCAGCCCTGGCCCGAACGTCATCAGATGCCAGGGCGCCGCATGGCGCTGGCCGACGCGGACTGTGCGTTGGCCGGGCTGCGCGTGGCGCTGGAAATGCTGCTGGCTGCCGAGCGCGTGCGCCAGAACGGACCCGACGAGGAGTACGTGGGCGACCGCGTGATGGAGGGCCTGATGATGGCCAGCCTGTCGCTGGCCGCACAGGTCAGCGCGCGCATGCGGCCGGAAGGGTAATACGGGGAGCAACGCTCACTGCAGCACCGGGCACGGCCCGGCGCTGCGGAGCGCGCCACATCACTCGCAGAGCGCGCTGTCTTCCTTCAACGCGGCATCCTGCAGTGGCTGGCGCTGTTCGATCTGCGCACGCTGTTCCGCCGTCGGCTCGCCCAGCCACCACACACGGCAGCGCGCGGTAAGACGGCCGACCAGCTTCGACTGATCGGGCGAGTACAACATCGCCAACGCGGTGCCGGGGCAATCGTGGGCCTGGCAGGCGGTGTAGAACCACCACGGCTCGCCCTGCAGCACCAGCAGCTCGCCAGGGCCGCTGGGTCCGCTCAACAGGCGCTTGCGCAGCGACGGAATGTCCTTGTCGGTGGATTCGGCGTCCTGCGTGCCCTTCATCAGCGCATCGAACGCGGCCAGCACCTTCGGGTCCTTGCGGCCGCAGTCATCCACGGTGTTGCCGCCCACCAGAGTAAAGAAGTGGGTCGCCAGCGGATTGTCCGCGCAGGTGAGCTCGCCGCCGGCGGCCGGGTCTTCCGGTTCGCCTTCGTTGTCCCATACCGCGGGATCCACGCCGTCTTCGACGGAGGATTCCTTCTCGACCACGGTGGCCGTGGCGGCCGGTGCTTCGGTGGTCGGCGCTGGCGCCGCAGCAGGTGCAGTCTCACCAGTCTTCTCCGGTGCCTGCCCGCAGGCTGCCAGCAGCGCAGCCATCATCGCCATCCCTGTGATTCGCATCTTCATCGCGTGTCCTTGTCTGATCTGCGCTGCATCCGCCGAATCGGCGGCCGCGTGATTCTAACCAGCACCGCGCTAGGATGCGTTCGCAGCTTCCCGTCATCGCCTGGAGCCGGACGCATGCGCCGTAGACCACTCGCCATGATCTTCTGCAGTGCCCTGCTGCTGGCAACGCCGGCAATTTCCCACGATGCAGAAGGCACGACGTCTGCGCGCCTGCCCGATACCCCCCTGCCCGCACCACTGGATCGCGTACTGCGCGACTACGAGCAGGCGTGGCGCACCGGTGATGCCAAGGTACTGGCTGCGCTGTTCGCCGAAGATGGCTTTGTGCTGCAGAGCAACCAGCCGCCGGTGCGCGGCCGCAGCGCGATCGAGGCCGCGTATGCCGGCCAGGGCAGCAGTCCGTTGCGGCTGCGTGCGTTGGCGTATGCGGTGGAGGGGAATACGGGCTACATCATCGGTGCGTACAGCTACGGCAACAACGTGGGAGATACCGGCAAGTTCACGCTGACGCTGAAGCGTGAGGGGGATGGGCCGTGGGTGATCTTCTCGGACATGGACAACAGCAACGCGCGGCCGCGCGCGCGGTGATGAATGCCGCCGGGCATGGCCCGGCGCTACCGGGCGCCAACCAAGGTTGGCAGCTACCACAGAAGCGGGTTCCGTCCTAGATCCACGCTATGCGTGGATGGGCCGCGCACAGAAAACCCCGGCGCGTGGCCGGGGTTTTCGATTCACTTGAACAGCGTGTCCGGGTATTCCGGTTTCTGTTCCCGCGCCAGCAGTGCGCGCAGGCCTTCTTCCGGCGTCTGCTCGCCGTGCAGCACGGCGCGCACGCGGTCGGAAATCGGCAGGTCGATGCCATGGCGGCGTGCCTGTCGCATCACTTCGTCGGCGGTCTGCACCGACTCGACAACCTGGCCGATTTCGCGCACGGCATCCTGCAGCGTCTGGCCACGGCCCAGGGCCAGGCCCAGGCGGCGGTTGCGCGACAGGTCGCCGGTGCAGGTCAGCACCAGATCGCCCAGGCCAGCCAGGCCCATCAGCGTTTCCGGCTTGGCGCCGATGGCAGCGGCCAGGCGCAGCATCTCGTTGAGGCCACGCGTGATCAGGCCGGCACGAGCGTTCAGGCCCAACTGCATGCCATCGGCCACGCCGGTGGCAACGGCCAGCACGTTCTTCATCGCACCGCCCAGCTCGGCACCGACCATGTCGTCGCCGGTGTAGGCGCGGAACGCTGGGCCATGCATCGCTTCGGCCACCGTCTGCGCGAACTCGGGCACGTCGCCGTGCACGGTGATCGCGGTCGGCAGGCCCTGAGTCACTTCCTTGGCGAACGACGGGCCGGTGACCACGGCCAGCGGCACGTCCTCACCCAGCACTTCGCGCGCTACTTCATGCAGGAAGCGGCCCGAACCGGGCTCGAAGCCCTTGGTGGCCCAGGCCACACCGGCACCGGCCGGGCGCAGCGGCGCCAGCGCACGCACGGTTTCACCGAAGGCGTGCGACGGGGTCACCACCAGGATCCAGGCCGCGCCCTCCACCGCCGACGCCAGGTCGGTGGTGGCACGCAGGCTGTCCGGCAGCGGGATGCCCGGCAGGTAACGCGGGTTCTCGTGGCGCTGGTCGATGGCTTCGACCACGGCAGCGTCGCGCCCCCACAGCACGGTCGGGTGACCGTGCCGTGCGAGCAGGCTGGCCAGCGCGGTTCCCCAGGAACCGGCGCCAAGCACGGCGATCTTGTCAGCGGGAGTGCTCATCCGTGACGTCGCGGCAGGAATCAGGCGTTGCCAGCCGGCTCGGAGTCAGCCAGCGACGGTGCGTCGCCCTGCTCCTGGCGCTGGCGCAGGGTTTCTGCGTACAGGCCTTCGAAGTTGATCGGCTGCAGGAAGAACGGCGGGAAGCCGCCGGCCTGGATCAGGTCGCTGACCAGCTGGCGCACGTACGGGAACAGGATGTTCGGGCACTGGGTGCCGAGCAGCACGTCGATCGACTGCGGGTCCAGGCCGACCAGGCCGAACACGCCGGCCTGCTTCACTTCGGCCACGTAGGCGGTGCGCTCACCGGCCTGGCAGGTCAGGGTCACGGCCAGCACGACTTCGAAGGCGTTCTCACCCAGGCGCTGCACCTGCTGGTTCAGGTTCAGCTGCAGCTCCGGCTGCACCTGGTCATTGAAGATGGTCGGAGCGTTCGGCGACTCGAAGGAGACGTCCTTGACGTAGATCTTCTCGACGGTGAAAGCGGGGCCGGTGGCGGCATCGACCGGCGCAGCGGCGCCGTTGGTGATCTCTTCGGACATTTCCAGTAACTCCAATGAATGCAATGAAAACGATGGTCGAATTACTGCGATGGGGGCGGCATCAGGCCCATACAAGGCCGGATCCGCCACCTGCGGCAATCAGTTGCGGCCCTTGACCAGCGGCAGCTCGGCCTGCTGCCAGGCGGGAATGCCGCCGTCGAGCACGTAGACCTTCTCGAAACCGGCCTTCTTCAGCGCCTTGGCGGCGGTTTCCGAAGCGTTGCCGCTGCGGCACACCAGCACCACCGGCGACTGCTTGGCGTTGGCCACCAGCTTGTGGTCCGGGCCGAAGGCACTGGCCTGGGCGTTGCGGCTGCCGGCAATGTGGCCCTTCTCGAAGTCACCGCTGGCCGACAGGTCGACCACCACCGTGCCGCCCGCGTTCATCAGCTGGGTCAGTTCGGCGGGCTTGATGCCCTTGAAGCCCCGGAACAGGCGGCGGATCTCGGTGACGATGATGGCCACGGTCAGGCCGACCAGGGCCGCGGACAGCATCGGGTTTCGGCCTGCAAAGGCCAGCAACTCTTCGTAATTCACTCAGGTCACGGGTCGATTAAGCGGGCGCCGATTGTCGCACAAGCCGGACGCGGCCCGTCACTGCCCCTTCCACAGGTCCGGCAGGCCGGCCGTCTGCCACCAGCGCTTGGCCTCGGCATCCCAGCGCCAGCGCTCGACCACCACCACGGTGCGTTCGGCCTGGGTGTTCTGGTTGATCACCCCGATTTCGACCCGGCGCTCGACCAGGCCACCGTCCAGCGAGGCGCTGCTGCGCTCGCGGTAGGACGACACGCGCAGCTGCGCGTAGCGGTTGAGCTCGAACTCGGTGGGCGGCTTCTCCTTGCGCAGCTTGGGGTCCAGATAGCCGATCGCATCGTCCATGCTGCCCCAGCGGATGGTGGCGCCGTAGGCGATCTGGGTCTCTTCCAGCAGCTTGCGCTGCTTGCGGCTGAGGTCGTCGGCCGAAGCCACGGCGCTGACCAGCAGCAGGGAACACATCAGGAACTGGATGAGGCGGCGCATCGGTGGTTTCCCCAGAACGTCAGCCTGCCATCCTACCCTTTGGCGAAGGCAACGAAGCGACCGCTGAACTCGGCGGCAGGCTTGCCATCGGCACCGGGCTGGGTGGCGATGATGCTGATGCGGGCTTTGCGGCGCTGCCGGAAGGTGTTCAGGAAAGCGTCCCAGCCGGTGGCTTCGGCCGCTTCGGCGTGGGCGTGCAGGTCTTCGTAGACCGGCGCCAGGTAGCGCAGGTTGCTGTCGGCCACGTAGACCTCGGCATCGTGGCCGGCCAGGCGCAGGCGCAGGCTGACCAGTGCCCAGCCCGACAGGGTCAGCACCGAGGCCAGGCTGCCACCGAAGGCGTTGCCCTTGTCGTTGACGTTGGCGGCCAGCGGCGCGGTGATGCGCAGCACCCCATCGGCATAGCCGTCGAGCTGGATCTGCATGGCGCGGACCGCCGGCATGCAGTCCAGCACGTCCTGCAGGGCGGCCAGCGAGGAAGTCAGAGCATCAACGGACATCGGAGCAGAGACCACGACAACGAAGGGCCCGCATAATGCAGGCAATGGCCGACCATACGATACCCACTGGCGCCGCCGGTTCCGAGCCGGGCTGGACCTTCATTTCGCTGCGACCGCAGGGCCAGAATTCCGCGCTGCGCCGCGCCGTTGCTGGGCTGGGCGGGCATGTGGTGGCCCTGCCGCCCTGGCGCCTGCAGCGCCTGAACGGCACGCCAGTGGTGCGTCAGCTGCAACGCGCGCTGAACTGCGATCGGGTGGTGTTCACCAGCCCGGCCGCCGTTACCGCGGCCGCCACCCTGCTGCCACTGGCCGAGGCGCAACGCAGCCCGTGGCTGACCGTGGGCGAAGGCACCGCGCGCGCGCTGCGGGCGCAGGGCGTCGCCGAGGTGCATGCACCGCAGCGGATGGACAGCGAGGGGCTGCTCGCGATGCCGGTGCTGGCCAATGTACAGGGCCTGTGCATCGGCCTGGTCACCGCCCCTGGCGGGCGCGGCCTGATTGCCGCGCAACTGCAGGCGGCGGGCGCCACGATCGAACGCGCCGACGTCTACCAGCGCCGATTGCTGCGCCTGCCGCCCCGCACATTGGCTCGATTGGCGCGTTCAGCGCAGCCGTGGGTGCTGGCGGTGAGCAGTGGCGAAGCGCTGCAGCATTTCTGGCAGCAGCTTCCGCCGGCATTGCAGCAACGCTTTCAGGCGCACGCCACCGTCGTCGTGGCCAGCGAACGGCTCGGCGAACAGGCGCACGCATTGGGGCTGCAACGCGTGGTGCGCGCGGCCGGGCCCACCACGGCACAACTGGTGGCCGCTGCACACGCTACGCTCACCGTCCCGGCAGCGACCTGAACAGGGACGTGGGTCACGCTTGCCGCTGTGGTCGGCAACAGTGATGCTGTGCACAACGCGGCCTGCCGGAACCTGACCGGCGACGTTGCCGACAAGGAAGCCCCATGAACGAGACTCCGCCCGTTTCCCCGCCCCGTCGATCTGTGCGCTGGCTGTTGCCGCTGGCCGGGGTGGTCGTGCTTGGCGTGGGCGGCTATGCCGGCTGGTACGTCTGGCAACAGCAACAGCACGAACAGAAAGCGCAGGCACAGACCACGGCCGTGCAGCTGCAGGGCCTGCAGGCGACGCTGGATGCATTGCGCCGCGACCAGCGCGCGACCAGCCAGCGCCTGCAGGATGCGGCGACCACCAACCGCGTGCTGCGCGACGAGATGCTGGGCCTTTCGCAGCGCAGTGCATTGCTGGAAGAGAACCTGGCCAAGCTGGCCGACAGCGCCAACCAGGGCCGCCAGGCGGTACAGCGCGATGAGGCCGAGCTGCTGTTGACCCAGGCGGCACAGCGACTGAACTACGCCGACGACGTGGAAGGCGCACGCCGCCTGTATGCACAGGCCGCCACCGCGTTGGCCGATCTGCCCGACAGCGACGGCCTGAATCTGCGCCAGGCCCTGGTGCAGGAGCGCGATGCACTGGATTCCCTTGGTGCCGGCCCGCGCGCGCAATCGCTGCAGCGCCTGGATAGCCTGGCCAAAGCCCTGCAGGGCCTGCCCTCGCAGGTAACAGGCGACAGCGCTCCCGGCGCCGGCAAGACCTGGTGGCAGGCCACGCTGGCCCCGTTCGTGGACATCAGCCCCAGCCGCCAGAACGGTCCGCTGACCGCCGCCGAGCGCCGCAATGCAGACGATGCACTGCAACTGGAACTGACCCTGGCGCGCGCCGCGATCGAACGTGGCGACCGCACCGGCCGCGATACTGCGCTGGCACGCGTGGAGCATTGGGCGCAGCGGCGTTGGCCGGATTCACCGGCCCTGCGCGCGCAACGTGCTGAACTGAAGGCCTTGCGCGAGCTTCCGCTGCAGGCCAGCAACGCTGTTCTTGGCAGCACCCTGCAGCAGCTGCGTACCCAGACCGACCGGAGGTAATCCCACATGAAACCCCTGCAATCCCTGGTCGTGCTGTTGCTGGCCGTGGCCATCGGCGTGGTTGCCGCGCAATGGCTCGGCGCCGATGACCTCAACCGCTTCGGCGAAGTGACGCTGCGCTACGGCGGCTACGACTACCACAGCAACCTGCCCAAGGTGGCGCTGCTGTCGGTGATCGCGGTGCTGGTACTGTGGCTGCTGTGGAGCCTGATCGCTGCACCGTTCCGCGCCTGGGGCCGCTACCGCCGCAAGCAGGGCCGGGTGCGCCTGATCGACGGCCTGCAGGCCTATGAGCACGGCCAGTGGCAGCGTGCCGAGAAGCTGCTGGACGGCGCCGCCAAGGATCCGGAAGTGAGCGCGGTGGCGCTGGCCAACGCCGTGCGCAGTGCGCAGGCGCGTGCCGACGGCCCCGCCGGTGAAGCGCTGCTGCAGCGCCTGGGCGAAAGCGATGCCACCCTGCAGGCGCTGCTGCGCGCCGAACAGCTGCTGGCGCGCGATCTGCCGGTGGATGCAATCAACGCATTGGACGTGGCGGCGATCCAGCCGCTGCCGCCGCGCGGCCTGTGGCTGCGCACCGAAGCACTGGCACAGGCGGGCCGCGCCCACGAGGCGTATGGCCAGCTGGGTGCACTGCGCCAGAGCAAGGTGCTGCCCGCCGACGCCAACAGCGAACTGGAAGCACGCCTGGCCGCACAGGCGCTGCTGGAAGCGGCCGACGTCAACGCGCTGGCCGCGCAGTGGGAAGCCACGCCGAAGGCGCTGCGCCCCACCCCGGACGTGGTCGGCGCGTATGCCAGCCGCGCGGTGGCCCTGAACTGGGATGAGCCGGCGCTGCTGGCGCTGGAACAGGCCCTGGACCATCGCTGGGACGACGAACTGGTGGCGCTGTATGGCCGCCTGCCGGCCGAGCGCCTGGCCACCCGCCAGAGCAACCTGGCGCGCTGGCGCAACGTGCATGACGAGTCGGCCGCGCTGCGCTTGGCACAGGGCCGCGTGGCCCTGGCCCAGCAGCAGTGGGATGCCGCCGATGCGTTCCTGCATGAGGCCATCGCCGCCGGCGCTGGTGCTCCTGCATGGGAAGCACTGGGTGAGCTGTTCGCGCAGCGTGGCGAGCACGCGCTGGCCGCGCAATGCCTGGCCAATGCGTTGCGACTGCAGCGCGGCGAGGACAGCGTGGAGCTGGTGCGCGGCATTGAAGCACCTGCACGGGCCACGGTGGAAGAGCAGCCCATCACGGTGCAGCCGCCGGTGTATGACGCCAACGAAGAGCGCGACGAATTCGGTAATCCGCGGTTGCCGTGAAGCGTGCCGACCAACGGTCGGCACTCACCAGAGCAAGAAAAAACGCCGCCCATTGGGCGGCGTTTTCATGTGTGGAACCCGGTAGTCGCCAACCTTGGTTGGCGTGCGGTCGCAACAATCAGCGTTCGACGATCGCCACCACGCCCATGCCGCCGGCGGTGCAGATCGACACCAGCGCGCGGCCGCCGCCGCGTTCGGCCAGCTGCTTGGCGGCCGTAGCAATCACGCGGGCGCCGGTGGCAGCGAACGGGTGGCCGGTGGCCAGCGACGAACCCAGCAGGTTGATCTTGTCCGGGTCGATGCGGCCCATCGGTGCATCCAGGCCCAGGCGGTTGCGGCAGTAATCCTCGCTCTCCCACGCACGCAGGGTGCACAGCACCTGCGCGGCGAAGGCTTCGTGGATCTCGTAGATGTCGAAGTCCTGCAGGGTCAGGCCATTGCGCTTGAGCATCTCCGGCACAGCCACGGTCGGTGCCATCAGCAGGCCTTCACCATGCACGAAATCAACGGCCGAGACGTGGGCATCACGCAGGTACGCCTGCGGTTCGTGGCCGTGTGCGCGGGCCCATTCCTCGCTGGCCAGCAGCACCGCGGCAGCGCCATCGGTGAGCGGGGTGGAATTGGCTGCGGTCAGGGTGCCGCGGCCGGAGACCTTGTCGAAGGCCGGCTTCAGCGTGGCGAGCTTTTCCAGCGAGGTATCCGGGCGCAGGATGTTGTCGCGCTCGACGCCACGGAACGGTGCGATCAGGTCGTTGAAGAAGCCACGCTCATAGGCGGCAGCCAGCTTCTTGTGCGACGACACCGCCCACTCGTCCTGCGAGTCGCGCGAGATGTTCCATTCCTTGGCCATGTCCTCGCAATGGTCACCCATGCTCTTGCCGGTGCGCGGCTCGGCCACGCCCGGGAACTCGGGCTTCAGTTCGGAGAACTTGAAGCCGGCGGTGAGCGCACGGATCTTGTCGCCGGTGCTCTTGGCACGGTTGGCGGCCAGCAGGCGCGCGCGCAGCTTCTTGCCGTAGACGATCGGCACGTCGGAGGTGGTGTCCGAACCACCGCCGATGCCGGATTCGATCTGGCCCAGCGCGATCTTGTTGGCGACGGTGATGATGCTGTCCAGCGAAGTACCGCAGGCGCGCTGCAGGGTGATGCCCGGGGTCAGCGGCGACAGGCCGGAGGACAGCGTGGCTTCGCGGCCCAGGTTCCAGTCGCTGGAGTGCTTGATCACCGCACCCATCGCCACTTCACCCAGCTGCTGGCCGTGCAGGCCGAAACGTTCGACCAGCGCGCCCAGCGTACGGACCGACATGCCGAGGTTGCCGACATCCGAATACGCGGTGTTCTGGCGGCAGAACGGAATGCGGACGCCACCGAGGATGGCGACGGGACGAGCGTTGGGCATGGAGATACCTGGCATGGATGAGGGTGTCTGCAACATGGCCTGCACGGCGGAGCAGGCATAATGGAGCCAAGTGTAGCTGCCGCCCTGTGATGGGCCAACCGTGGAACCATGAGCAAACCCGACCCCGCGATGAATGCCCTTGGCGTGCTGGCCCTGGAACTGGCCGGCGGCGAAATCCCCCGCCAGGCGGTGCTCAGCGCCGAACAGGCCGGTGAACTGGCCGAACGCGTCGGCCGCGACCTGTCCAAGCTGGTGCCGCAGGTGGCCGAGCTGGACCTGGTGTTCGCCGCCGCCCATTTCGACCCGGCCGAAGTGCTGCGCCCGGGTTGGCCGATCCATCGCCGGCTGGAAGAACTGCAGATGCGTGCGCCGGGCCGCAACCAGGGCCCGCGCCTGCTGGCGTTCGGTACCGACGCCCAGGGTGACGTGCCGCTGCCGTTCCAGGCCGATGCCAGCCTGGTGGGTGGTGGCCTGCGTGTGGTGCCGTTCCTGCTGACCGGCAGTGACGTGGCCACCACCGATGCGGTGGCCGAGGCGCTGGAAGATACGCTGCTGGCCAACGGCATGGCCCATGCCGACACCGCGTTGATGGCGCAGAACACCTTTGGTGCCCGCATCGAGCACGCACGCTATTTCACCGTGAATGATCTGGCCGCGATGATGTCGATGCAGTACGACAACCAGGGCCTGGCCGCGCTGTGGCCGCTGATCGAGACGGCGATCATGGCCCCGGGCGAGGATGAGTGGCTCAACGCCGCGCCCGAGCCGCTGCTGCGCTATACCCATGGTGAAGCACGCATGGCGCTGTTCGACCCGGCAGGCTGGTGCGCGCACTACAACCACGGCAAGAACGACTGCGACCGCCTGAAGGGCATCTACGAGCAGTTCCTGATGCGCCAGCGGCAGATGGCCGCGGTGCTGGAAGCGCACGGCGTGCCGGTGCTGTTCGTGCACTGCGAGGCCGGGCAGGACGCGCGCGAGTTGCTGGCGCGCTGATAGGAAGCGGCCGCCGCGTGTTGTAGCGCCGAGCCCATGCTCGGCTCAGGCCGCCGGAAGAGCAGCCGAGCGTGGGCTCGGCGCTACAGAAAGCGATGCAAAGAAAAACGCCGGCTTGCGCCGGCGTTTTCCGTTTCCAGCAAAAGCGCCCTTACGGGGCCTTCTGGATCACCGCACATGCCAGGCGCGCGCCGGCGTTGCCGGTCGGCTGGGTCTTGTAGTCGTCCGCATCAGCGTGGACGATCAGGCCGCGGCCGATGATGTCGAAGTCATCACCCTTGCCGATGTTGACGTTGCTCGACACCGGGCCGTCGATGGTGGCCACGCCCTTGTCGTCGGCCTTGATGTTGGGCATGTCGCCGCCGTGGTGCGGATCGGCGGACACGCTGCCGTGATCCTGCTTGCCCGGGTTGAAGTGGCCACCGGCGCTCATGCCGTCCGGCGCGCTGCAGTCGCCCTTCTCGTGGATATGGAAGCCGTGTTCGCTACCCGGCTTCAGGCCGCTGATCTGGCCGGTCACGTGGACCTTGCCGTCAACCACCTTGAAGGTGACGCTGCCCTTGGTCTCGTTGCCCTGGGTCGGCGCCAGCTCGGCCGTGGCCGAGGCATCGGCAGCCGGTGCAGCCGCCGGGGCCGGCGTTGCAGCCGGTTCGGTGGTGGCGCCGTCGGCCGGAGCGGCCGGCGGGGTTTCAGCCTGCGGCGCGGCCGGCTGCTGGTTGCAGGCCGCCAGGCCCAGAGCAGCAATGGCTGCGAACAGCGACGTGTGGATCAAACGCATGGAATCTCTCCCTGGATGATGCCTGCAGTGATCAGCGGACAACCCGGATCACGCCACAGGCGATGCGGACGCCGGCATTGCCGGCGGGCTGGCTGCGATAGTCGTCGGCGTTGGCATGCACGACCAGTGCACGTCCGGCGATATCGGTGGCGGCGCCTCCGCCAAGGGTAACGCCCTTGAGGTGGATATCGACGTTGGCGCGGCCCTGGGCGTCGGCACGCAGATTGTCCATGTCGCCCAGGTGGTGCTTGCCGGTGCCGGCGCGGCCATGCGCAGCGCCACCGGGATTGAAGTGATTGCCGGCACTGCTGGCATCCACCGCGCTGCAGTCGCCGCGCTCGTGGATGTGGAAGCCGGCCTGCTGCATCGGCTGCAGGCCACCGATCAGGCCAGTGATGTGGAGGCCACCGGGCTCCACCATCAGCGCGATGCGGCCACTGACGATACTGGCCGAGGCCGGCGACAGATTGGCCTCGGCCTGTTTCGCGGCGCTGACCACGGTCGGTGGTGGCGGGGTGGGCTCGGCCTTCTTCGGCGCACTGCCACAGGCAGACAGTAGCACGGCGGCGGACAACGGCAGGATGGCAAAGGACAGACGCATCGAAGACTCCTTGCAGGTGACACTACGGACGGCATCGTCCATGAACGATCAACGGTTCGGCAAGCGCGCGCGAGGATCGCGTGCAGGGACCGTTCAATGGCCCCCGCGGCGGCGCCCGGCGCCCAGCTTGCGGGTAAGGGTATTGCGGCCGAGGCCCAGGCGGGCCGCGGCTTCGGCACGGCGGCCATGGGTGATCTGCAGCGCGGCTTCCAGCAGGGCATGGTCGACCCGCTCGCGCACCTGCGCGTGCAGCCCTTCCACGCCTTCGGCCAGCTGACGGCGTGCCCATTCGGCCAGCAGCGCTTCCCACTGCCCCGGATCGGCGCCGGTGGTGCTGCTGCGGCGACCGCGCGTACGGTTGAGCGCGGTATCGACGTCGGCCACGCCGATGGTGTCGGCGGCGGCCAACGCTGCCATCCGCCAGCACACATTTTCCAGTTCGCGCACGTTGCCCGGCCAGTCGTGCTCGCGCAGCGCCTGCAGAGCGGCGGCGGTCAGGCGCTTCGGTGGCGTGTCCAGCTTGCGCGCGGCGGCGGCCAGGAACGTACTGGCCAGCTGTGCGATGTCCTCGCGGCGCTCGCGCAGCGGTGGCAGCTGCAGGCGCACCACGTCCAGGCGATGCAGCAGATCGGCGCGGAACTTCCCCTGCGCGACCAGCCCTTCCAGATCCTGGTGGGTGGCGGCCACCACGCGCACGTCGACGCGGATCAGTTCACGGCCACCGACACGGAAGAACTCGCCCTGTGCCAGCACGCGAAGCAGTCGCGTCTGCAACGGCAGCGGCATGTCGCCGATCTCATCCAGGAACAGCGTGCCCCCGTTGGCCTGCTCGAAACGGCCGATATGGCGGCGCTGCGCGCCAGTGAAGGCGCCGGCCTCGTGGCCGAACAACTCGCTTTCCAGCAGCTCGGACGGGATTGCAGCGGTATTGAGCGCGACGAACGGCCCCTGCGCGCGCGGTGATTCGCGATGCAGCGCATTGGCTACCAGCTCCTTGCCGGTGCCGGTCTCGCCGGTGATCAGCACCGCCAGCGGCGCCTGCGCCAGGCGGCCGATGGCACGGAACAGCGCGCGCATCGGCGGGGTATCGCCCACCAGTTGCGGCGGTTGGTCGCTATGCGCTTCCGCCGCAGGTGTGGGCGCCGCCAGTGCCGGCGCAATTGCCGGCAGCACACGCTGTGCCAGCGCCACCGCGTCGTCCAGGTCGAACGGTTTGGACAGGAATTCATGCGCGCCACCACGGAACGCACCGGCCGTGCTGGCCACATCGGTATAGGCCGACATCACCACCACCGGCAGCTGCGGCAATGCGGCTTTCAGCTTGTCCAGCAGCACCAGGCCGTCGTCGCCGGGCATGCGCACGTCGGTGAACAGCAGCGCCGGCGGTGGGCCCTCGTTCAACGCCTGCAACGCGGGCGCAGCGCTGTCGAAATCGACGACCTGGTAGCCCGCCTCGCGCAGCGCGGTGCACAGCACGAAGCGCACGGCACGATCGTCATCGACCACCCAGATGCGCTGCGGGGACGAAGAAGACTCAGACATCGCGCGGGGCCTCCTCGGCCGGGGCGGTGCCACTGACGATCGGCAGCAGCAGGGTGAACACGGTATGGCCCGGGCGCGAGCGGTAGGTCAGCGTGCCGCGGTGCTCGCGCGCCACCTGCTGGGCCAGCGCCAGGCCCAGGCCAGTGCCTTCGGCGCGGCCACTGACCAGCGGCAGGAACAGGTGCTCGGCCAGTTCCTCGGGTACACCACGGCCGTCGTCGGCAATTTCCAGGCGCAACGCCAGCGTGTGCAGCTGCTCGGCGATGCGCACGCCATGCTCCACGCGGGTACGCAGGGTGATGTTGCCGGCACCGGCCTGGATCGCGTTGCGCACCAGGTTCCACACCGCCTGGGTGAGGCGGTCGGCGTCGCCATGGAATTCGGGAATGCTGGGGTCGTAGTCGCGCTGCAGGCGTACCGCCCAGCCGGCCTCGTTCTCGGCCAGTCGCAGCACGCGCTCAAGCGCGGCATGGATGTTCAGTTCGGCATGCGGCGCGGCCGGGGCCGGCGACAGCAGCTGGTCGAGCAGGCCGTTGAGGCGCTCGATCTCCGAGCCGATCAGTTCGATCAGCTCGCGTTCGCTGGCATCGCGCTGGGCCGCGCGGCGGGCCAGCAGCTGGGCCGCGCCCTTCAGCCCGGCCAGCGGGTTGCGCAGCTCGTGGGCCAGCCCCTTCAGCGCTGCACTGAGCGCGCTGGGCAGGGCCTGGGTCGGGTCCAGCCCGGGAAATTCATCGACCGGATGCGCCTCCAGCAGCCAGCCGCCATCGTCGCGGCGGCTCATCCAGCCCTCAGCGAAGCGCGGGGCCTCGCCGGGCACCGCCAGCGCCAGCCGGTTCAGGCGCAGGCTGTCGCGTTCATCGCGGGCCAGGAAATGGGCCAGTGCCTCGCCCTGGACTTCCAGTGCGGCCAGCGGCCGACCCAACAGGCGCCGGACGCTGACGCCCAGCCAGCGGGCGAACGCCGGATTGCAGCCGGCAATGCAGCCATCGGCCCCGGCCCAGGCCAGCGGCGTGCCGAGGGCATCAAGGGACGGCGGGGGTGCGGGGTCGGACATTGCACCAATGTAGTGCAAAACGGGGGGTTCGGGGTCAGAGCCCTTTCCTGGCGGAAAGGGATCTGACCCCTTGCGCTGCGGGTTCCGGGGACGGATCCCTTTCCGTCAGGAAAGGGCTCTGACCCCTGCCGCAGGTCGAGCAGGCTCGACCACTACCGGGTGCGTGGCCGATTACAGCTTCATGTTCAGGCCGACGAACACGCTGCGGCCCGGGGCCGGCGAGAACATCGGGCGGGCGCTGTCCCAGAAGAAGCTGTCGTACCAGGCGTAGGCGTACTCGCGGCCGGTGACGTTCTTCAGCTGCAGGTCCACGCTCCAGCGCGGGTTGATCTGGTACGCGGCGCTGAGGTCGAGCACGGCGAAGCCTCCGAACTTGCCGGCCGCGTTGCGCTCTTCCAGGTAGTAATCGCCCTGTGCACGCGCCTGCAGGCCCAGCCGCAGCGCATCAGTGGCGCGGTAGTCCACGCCCAGATTGCTGATGTGGCGCGGGGTGGCGGCCACTTCGCGGCCCTGCAGGGAAACGCTGGCATCGCGGTCGTCGCGGGTGATCTTCGCTTCCTGGTAGGCGTGCGAGGCCCAGACCGTCCAGTCGTCGCCCATCTGCAGGCTCAGCTGCGCATCCACGCCGCGTCGGCGGGTCTTGCCCAAGGTGACCGTCGTACCGGTAGCCGGCATGTTGGATACCTCGTTCTCCGCATCCTGCTGCCACACCGCCAGGCGTGCCTGGCTGCCGGCAAACGGCTGGAATTTCAGGCCCAGCTCCGTGCCGGTGTTGGTGGACGGCTGCATCGGCGCCTGCCCCGGGGTGAGGTAGGCCGGTGCGGTGGAGCCGGTCAGTACCTGGAAGGTGCGGCCCCAGTTCGCGTAGACGTGGGTGGTCTGGCCCAGGCTGTGGATGACGCTCAGCTTGGGCTGGCCGATCGTGCCGTAGTCCTGCAGGCGGCCGCTGATCCCGCTCATCAGGTGCGTGCTACCACTGAAGCGGTCGATACGGTAGGCCGGCACGATCTTCCACGCCTCGCCGGGCTGGTAGATGGCCTGCACGTAGGCACCCCAGTTGTCGAAGCTGTGGCGGTCGTTGTTCTGCACGCGCGCCGGTGCCTGGCTGAAATCGGTGGGTTCGGCGTAGGCGTAGCGCTCGCGGACGTAGCCGTTGTCCTGCTGCTCGTAGTTCAGGCCGCCTTCGACGGTAAGCGCGGGGCTGGCCTGCCAGGTGAGCGTGCTGAGCAGGCCGGTCTGGCGCTCATCCCACACGCGGCGCTGGCGCGGCAGGTTGCCGGTGGGCAGGTCGCTGAAAGTCACGCGGCGATCGTCTTCGTAGCGGTTGTAGTACAGCCGCGTGCCGAAGGTGAGCGCGTCGGACAGCTTCAGATCCACGTGCGCGGCGATCTGGCGCATGTCGCGGTCATCGCCATCGTTGCCGTTGCGCAGGTCGCTGCCACGACGATGCGTACGCAGTTCGTCGGCCGTCATGAAGCCGGGTTCGTCCGCTTCGTGGTGGTAGGCGCGTGCGGTCAGGCCCACGCGCAGGCCGTCGTCCAGCGAGCCATGGAACCACTTGCCGCCGAGCGAGTACTTCTTCGAGGTGTCGTGGTCGCGGTAGCCATCACTGGCCTGGGTGCCGACGAAGTAGTTCTGCGCGAAGCCATCGCTTTCGCGGCCGATCGCCAGCTGCGCATCGCGGGTGTTGTAGCTGCCGTAGGCCAGCCGCGCATCGGTGTAGTCGCCGCCCTGGCGCGTACCGAAGTTCACGTTGCCGCCGATGTTGTGCAGGCCGTAGCGCGGGTCGTTGGTTCCGCGCACCACTTCGATGTAGCTGATCTCCAGCGGGAACAGCATGTCGATGAAGCGCTGGTTGCCGCTGTTGACGTTGCTGGGGATGCCGTCGATGAGGGTCTTGATGGCGTTGAGGTAGCCCTCGCCGTTGAAGGCGCGGAAGCTGACCTTGCCCGATTCGGCACCCTGCCGCGTTTCGGTGAGCTGGATGCCGGGCATCTGCCCCAGCAGCTCCCAGCTGTGCGAGACGTTGCGGTCTTCGATCTGGTCCGCGCCGAGCACGTCCACCGAAGTCAGCACCTGGTGCGCGCTGAGCTGGCCTTCGCCATGCTGGTGCACCTGCACCTTGCCGAGGGTGAGCGCGGCATCGGCGGACTGTGCGAAAGCTTCAGGGGCGAACGGAGCGGCCGCGAGGGCGGCCACAAGGGTGGGAGTCTTCATGGGAAGGGGCGGCTGCGGTGAAATGTAATCATATAACATTTCAACTGCCCACTTTTGCAGCGTCGAGCAAGGCTCGGCGCTACAAGGGCGGGTGCCGGGGGCTGGGATTACACCGGGTAGCCGGTGGCTTCCCGTGCCTTCTTCCAGGCGGCTTCGAATTCACGCGCGGAGATTTCGTCGTCCTCGTCGAAATCCAGGAACGACACCGGCTGGTCGGCCAGCAGGAAACGGTCATCGCTGTGGGCGTGCTCGTCGGCCCAGACCATCTTGGTGCCGTAGATTTCCACCTGGCGCACGATCTTCTCGCCACGGGCTTCCATCAGCACGTTGCCCTTGCCCAGCCCCGATTCGGCCCAGTGCTTGTAGTACTTCTTTGCGGCGGACTTCGCGCCGCGTTTTGCGTTGTGCTTTGCGTAGGTCATTGCAGGGGTCCTGGCCGCAGGCGCGGCCGGAAAGTTCGGAATGGCGCCATTATCAGGCATCCGGGGTCAGAGCCCTTCCCTTTGGAAAGGGATCCGACCCCTGCTGCTTCAGTTCGGCAGGGGCGCGCCCTTCGGCCACAGCATCCAGATATTGCCCTTCTGCTTCATGTCGCCGGCCAGCTTGCCGGCGGCATCGCCGCTGCCCCAGTACAGGTCGGCGCGCACCTCACCGGCGATGGCGCCGCCGGTGTCCTGCGCGGCCACCGGGCGCACCACCGGGGTGCCGTCCGGGCGCGTGGTGGAGAGCCACAGCAGGCTGCCCAGCGGCACCACGCTGCGGTCCACCGCCACGCTGTAGCCGGCGGTGAGCGGCACGTTCAGCGAACCACGCGGGCCTTCCGGGCTGTCCGGGTTGCGCACGAAGAACACGTAGCTGGGGTTGCTGCGCAGCAGTTCCGGCACGCGCGCGGGATTGGCCCGGGCCCAGGCGCGGATCGCGTCCATGGTGACGTCTTCCTTCTTCAGCTGGCCCTGGTCGACCAGCCAGCGCCCGACGGCGCGGTAGGGGTGGCCATTCTGTTCCGCATAGGCCAGCCGCACCTGCTTGCCATCGGCCAGGCGCACGCGGCCGGACCCCTGGATCTGCAGCAGCTGCAGGTCCATCGGGTCGGTCAGCCAGGCCAGCACCGGGGCGTTGGCGCCCTTGGCCGCGATGGTGCCGGCGTCGTCATAGGGCTTGAGCACCTTGCCTTCGACGCGACCGCGCAGGCGCTTGCCCTTCAGTTCCGGGTAGAGGCTCTCCAGCTGCACCACCACCAGATCATCGGGAGTGCCGTAGACCGGCACCGTCGCCTTGTCGGTGCGGGTCAGGCTGCCGGCATAGATCGGCTCGTAGTAGCCGGTAATCAGTCCGTCGGCCTGGTGGCCACCGGCACGCAGCGCATAGGCATCAAGGTCGCGCTGCAGGAACTGGCGGATCGCGGCCGGGTCCTTGTCTGACACTGCTGCGGCGGTGGCGCAGGGTTTGGCCCAGACCGCATCGTTCTTCAGGCGGGTGCAGCTGCTGCGCCAGGCAACGAAACCGGCCTGCAGATCGCTGTTGGAGACGGGTGGCAGCGCGCTCCATGCAGCCTTGGCATAGGTCGCTGCAGGCGGCATGGTGGGCGTGGGCGCTTCAGACCCGGTGCGGGGGGCGGTGGTGGCGCAACCGGCGAGCACGGCCGCTGCCAGCAGGATGCAGTGCCTGCGCTTGACGAAGGTGGCGGAATCGATCATGCCGCCATGGTGGCGGGCCGGCCGCTGGGCGGCAACCCGGCGCGGGGTCAAGCGTTCATGCGCGGGGTCACGGCGTCTGCAGCAGCAGCGAGTACAGGATGCGCGCGTCTTCGGCATCCAGCGTCATCGGCAGGTCGTCGCGGCCACGGAAGCGGCGGTGGAAGGCGGCGACGGTGGCTTCGCGGTTGTCCAGTGGATAGCCGAAGCGGGCCAGCGCATTCCACGCGTCGAAGCCTTCCGGTGCCGCGCCGTCGGCGGCGCGCGGCCACACCCCGAAGCCGGCCTCGGCCAGCTGCTGCCAAGGGAAGAAGCGGCTCGGATCCTGCTTGCGCGTCGGCGCCAGGTCGGCATGGGCGATGACCTGACGCGGCGGGATGTTCAGGCGGGTGGTGAGATCGCGCAGCAGCAAGATCAATGATTCGATCTGCGCCTGGCTGAACGGGCTGCGGCCATCGTTGTCGAGCTCGATGCCGATCGAGGCCGAGTTGAGATCGGTGATGGTGCCCCAGCGCCCGGCACCGGCGTGCCATGCACGGCGCTCATCGGCGACCAGCTGGTAACGTCGGCCATCGGCGCCGATCAGGTAGTGCGCACTGACCGGCCCACCGCTGTTGGCGGTACGCAGCGTATGCAGGCTCTGCTGCACCGACTTCTGCTCGGTGTGGTGGATGACGATGATGACCGGCGTGCGCGCGTTCTGGTTGGGTGATGGCACCCAGGTGGCGAGCGGGTTGCGGGTTTCCTGCGGCGCGGAGGCACAGGCAGCCAGCAGCAGGCAGGCCGAGAGCATCAGGACAGTGCGGATCGGGTGCATGGCCTGATTGTGCGCGATCAGGCGCGATGATGCATGTCACAAGGAAGATTCGGTAGGTCCACGCCAGGCGTGGATGCGCCACTCCGGCTGTGCCGACCAACGGTCGGCACCCACCAGAGCAGACCCAGCCCCCGTGCCAAGCAAGCTTGGCACCTACCAGAACGAGGACAGTGGAAGTGCCGACCAACGGTCGGCACCCACCCCGTCCATGCACCGCTACTTCAGGCCTCGTAGGCGGATTCGCCGTGCGAAGTCACATCCAGGCCGGTGCGTTCGGCCTCTTCGGTCACGCGCAGGCCGACCACGACCTTGACCACCAACAAGATGACCGCGGTCACCACCGCCGACCACACCACGGTGAGGCCGACGCTGACCACCTGCACCCAGACCTGGTGCGCGATATCCAGATCCGCCTTGGTACCACCCAGCGACTGTGCACTGAACACACCGGTAAGGATCGCGCCGACGATGCCGCCGACACCATGCACACCGAACACGTCGGCGGTGTCGTCCACTTTCAGCAGGCGCTTGAGGCCCGTGACGCCCCAGACGCAGACCACGCCGGCCACGAAACCAATCAAGATCGCGCCGAGCGGACCGACGGTACCGCAGGCCGGGGTGATGCCGACCAGGCCGGCCACCGCACCCGAAGCAGCGCCCAGTGCCGATGGCTTGCCCTTGCTGATTGCTTCCACCAGCGTCCAGCCGAGCACCGCTGCGGCGGTGGCCAGCACGGTATTGAGGAAGGCCAGCGAAGCCACGGTGTCGGCGGCGGCGGCGGAACCGGCATTGAAGCCGAACCAGCCCACCCACAGCAGCATCGCGCCGATGTAGGTGAACGGCACGTTGTGCGGCTTCAGCGCGGTCTGGCCATAGCCCAGCCGCTTGCCGACGAACCACGCGGCGACCAGGCCGGCGACGCCCGCATTGATGTGGACCACGGTGCCGCCGGCGAAATCGATCGCGCCCAGCTCGCCCAGGTAACCGCCACCCCAGACGATGTGGGCCATCGGAATGTAGCTGAGGGTGAACCACAGCGCCGAGAACAGCAGCACCGCGCGGAACTTGATGCGCTCGGCGAAGGCACCGACGATCAGCGCGGTGGTGATGCCGGCAAAGGTCGACTGGAACGCGACGAACAGATAGTCCGGCAGGCCCTTGATCGGTGTGTTGCCGACCGACTCGGGGGTGAAGCCCTTGAGGAAGGCGAACTCGGTGAACGACCCGAAGAACGGATTGCCCGCGCTGAACACCGCGCTGTAGCCGTAGGCCACCCACAGCAGCAGCACCAGCGAGAACACCACCAGGATCTGGCTGAGTACCGACAGCACGTTCTTCGAACGCACCAGGCCACCGTAGAACAGGGCCAGGCCCGGCACAACCATCAGCAGCACCAGCAGGGTGGAGGTGAGCATCCAGGCCACGTCGCCATGATCATAGGCGGCGGCCGCTTCGGCCACGGCCGGCGCAGCGGCTGCAGCTGCAGGGTCCTGCAGCGGTTCAACGGCCACGCTTTCGCTCGGCAGCGGCGACACCTGCGTCTGGGCGTGGGCATTGCCTGGCCAGGCACCCGCGGCCAGCGCACTCAGCAGCATCAACAGGCACACGATATGGAACCGGGCTTGCCACCCGGTGAGAAGGCGCATCTTCATGGGGGAGTCTCCGGAAGGGGGTTACAGCGCGTCGGCACCGATTTCGCCGGTGCGGATGCGGATGACCTGTTCGACGGCGGTGACGAAGATCTTGCCGTCACCGATCTTGCCGGTGCCTGCCGACGATTGGATCGCTTCGATCACCGCATCGGCACGCTCGTCGGTGACTACGGTTTCGATCTTGATCTTGGGCAGGAAATCGACGACGTACTCGGCGCCGCGATACAGCTCGGTGTGGCCCTTCTGGCGGCCGAAGCCTTTCACTTCGGTCACGGTAATGCCCGACACGCCTGCGTCGGACAAGGCCTCGCGGACCTCGTCGAGCTTGAACGGCCGGATGATGGCGGAGATCAGTTTCATGCGCATGTCCCGATGGTGGATGGGGCCAGCGCGCCAGCGCGCGTTGGCATCAGGCAACCACGGGTCATCAGGATGATGACCGTGGCTGTTGCACCGGACACGTACAGGGCCGGGACGGCCGTGCCTCTCTCCTTGCACGACCGACGCGGGAGGGAGGGCGGCCCTGGTCGCGTATCCGGTCTCTCTCTTGCCCCTGGATCAGGGGTCAGAGCCCATTCGTAAACGAACGGGATCCGACCCCGATCTGACCGCGGCTCCCCAGCCGCGAAAACGGAAGCGATGGCGGCAGGTGGGAGGGGGAAGCCCACCGCCATCGCATCCGGTCAGCTGGCGTAGTACAGCTGGTATTCCAGCGGGTGGGTGGCCGCGCGGAACTTGGTCACTTCCTGCATCTTCAGCGCGATGTAGCCGTCGATGAAGTCATCGCTCATCACGCCACCGGCCTTCAGGAACTCGCGGTCCTTGTCCAGCGCTTCCAGCGCCTGGTCCAGCGAGGAGCAGACCTGCGGGATCAGCTTCTCTTCTTCCGGCGGCAGGTCGTACAGGTCCTTGTCGCTCGGTGCGCCCGGGTCGATCTGGTTCTTGATGCCGTCCAGGCCGGCCATCATCAGCGCAGTGAAGGTGAGGTAGCCGGACTGGATCGGGTCCGGGAAGCGCATTTCGATACGGCGCGCCTTCGGGTTGGAGACCCACGGAATGCGGCACGATGCCGAACGGTTGCGGGCCGAATAGGCCAGCATCACCGGCGCTTCGAAGCCCGGCACCAGGCGCTTGTAGCTGTTGGTGCCCGAGTTGGCGAAGGCATTGATGGCCTTGGCGTGCTTGAAGATGCCGCCGATGTACCACAGCGCCAGCTGGCTCAGGCCGCCGTAGCCGTCACCGGAGAACAGGTTGGTGCCGCCCTTGGACAGCGACTGGTGCACGTGCATGCCGCTGCCGTTGTCGCCGACGATCGGCTTGGGCATGAAGGTGACGGTCTTGCCGTTGCGGTGCGCGACGTTCTTGATCACGTACTTCATGCGCAGCAGTTCGTCGGCCTTCTGCACCAGGGTGCTGAACTTGGTGCCGATCTCGCACTGGCCGGCGGTGGCCACTTCGTGGTGCTGCACTTCCACTTCGATGCCGACCTGTTCCAGGGTCTTGCACATCTCGGCGCGCAGGTCGTGCAGGGTGTCGGTCGGCGGAACCGGGAAATAGCCACCCTTCACGCCCGGACGGTAACCGCTGTTGGCGCCGTCGTACTTGGCGCCGCTGTTCCAGGCGGCTTCTTCGGAATCGACCTTGAAGAAAGTGTTGCCCATTTCATTGGCGAAACGGACAGAGTCGAAGATGAAGAATTCCGGCTCCGGGCCGAAGAACGCGGTTTCGGCGATGCCGGAGGACTTCAGGTAGGCCTCGGCGCGCTTGGCGATGCCGCGCGGGCAACGGCCATACGGCTGCATGGTGGCCGGGTCGAGGATGTCGCAGCTGATCACGATGGTCGGATCGGCGTAGAACGGGTCGACGTAGGCGCTGGCGGTATCCGGCAGCAGCACCATGTCCGACTCGTTGATGCCCTTCCAGCCGGCGATCGAGCTGCCATCGAACATCTTGCCTTCTTCGAACAGCGACGGTTCGACGATGCTGACCGGGAAGGTCACGTGCTGCTCGACACCACGCATGTCGACAAAGCGCAGATCGACGAATTCGATCTGGTTGTCCTTGATCAGCTTCTCAACGTTTTCCACGGACATCGGTACGACCTCGGATGGGGATGAATGCCTGCTGAGGTAGAGCAACGACCGTGCCAACTTTTCAGATGCCGCAAGTCATTGATTTCATGAAGGCCGCCCCGTGCGGGTGCAGAACGCGGCGCACCAAACGAGTGCACCAACCACCAGACGCACCCGTTTGGTGCAGCGCGGATCGTCTATCCTCTCGCCCTTCTTCCTTCCGCCGCGCGTGCACGCACCGTCCATGTCCGACCTGCTCTCCGCCCTGCTGCTGGGCATCCTCGAAGGCTTGACCGAGTTCCTGCCGATCTCCAGCACCGGCCACCTGCTCATCGCCCAGCACTGGCTGGGTGCCCGTTCGGACTTCTTCAACATCGTCATCCAGGCCGGCGCCATCGTGGCCGTGGTACTGGTGTTCCGCCAGCGCCTGCTGCAGCTGGCCACCGGCTTCAACCAGCGCGGGAACCGCGAGTACGTGTTCAAGCTGGGCGCGGCGTTCCTGGTCACCGCGGTGGTCGGCCTGGTGGTACGCAAGGCCGGCTGGTCGCTGCCGGAAACGGTCAGCCCGGTGGCCTGGGCGCTGATCATCGGTGGCGTCTGGATGCTGCTGGTGGAGGCCTACACCGCGCGCCTGCCCGACCGCGACCAGGTGACCTGGACGGTGGCGATCGGCGTCGGCCTGGCGCAGGTCGTGGCCGGCGTGTTCCCCGGCACCTCGCGCTCGGCCTCGGCCATCTTCCTGGCCATGCTGCTGGGCCTGAGCCGCCGCGCGGCCGCCGCCGAGTTCGTGTTCCTGGTCGGCATTCCCACCATGTTCGCCGCCAGCGCCTACACCTTCCTGGAAATGGCCAAGGCTGGGCAGCTGGGCAGCGAGAACTGGACCGACGTGGGCGTGGCCTTCCTTGCCGCGGCCGTCACCGGCTTCGTCGTAGTGAAGTGGCTGATGGGCTACATCAAGTCGCACAGGTTCACCGCCTTCGCCATCTACCGCATCGCGCTGGGCGCGGCACTGCTGCTGTGGCTGCCTTCCGGCAGCTGAACAGCACCGGGGCATGGCAACCCCGTTGCCGGCCCTACCCCGTTTCCCCCACGGTTCCCCAAGGAGAATCACCATGAACCGCAAGCTCACCCTGCTCCTCCCGCTGGCCCTGTTGGCCGCCTGCAGCCAGACCCCGGCACCGGCCGGCACCGGCGGCGACGACGTGGCCCCGGCCGCGGCCAAGGCAGCAGACCAGCAGACGCTGGCGCACCTGGATGCGCAGCGCCTGCAGAGCCAGCACTGGCTGCTGCAGCAGGCCACCGGCGCCGACGGCAAGCGCATCGACGCGCTGTTCGCCCGCGAAGACAAGCCGGTCACCCTGGACTTCGCTGATGGCCGCCTGTCGGTCAGCAACGCCTGCAACCACATGGGTGGCGGCTACACCCTGGCCGACGGCAAGCTGACGGTCAGTGCTATGGCCTCGACCATGATGGCCTGCACCGACAAGGCGCTGATGGCGCTGGACGAGGCCGTGTCGAGCCGCCTGCAGGGCGAGCTGAAGGCCGAGCAGGATGCCGATGGCAAGCTGACCCTGACCACCGCCAAGGGCGAGGTGCTGGTGTTCAACCCGGAACCGACCGCTGAAACCCGCTACGGCGGCGCAGGCGAAACCGTGTTCCTGGAAGTGGCTGCGAAGACCGAGAAGTGCTCGCACCCGCTGATCCCGGACTACCAGTGCCTGCAGGTGCGCGAAGTGAAGTTCGACGACAAGGGCCTGAAGCAGGGCGAGCCGGGCAAGTTCGAGAACTTCTACGGCAACATCGAGGGTTACACCCACGAAGACGGCGTGCGCAACGTGGTGCGCGTGAAGCGCTACGAGGTGAAGAACCCGCCGGCTGATGCGCCGTCGCAGGCGTACGTGCTGGACATGGTGGTCGAGTCGGCCATCGAGAAGAAATAAAACGATGGAAGGGCGGCCGAGAGGCCGCCCTTCTTCATGGTCGGTAGGGCCGGCCGCTGGCCGGCTGCCCTGCGCCGCACTGCCAACACACGGATGCTGCCGGCCAGCGGCCGGCACTACCCGGATGCATCGGGAGATCGGCATGAAGCACGTCCCCGTCCTCATCATTGCTGCGCTGCTCGTCATGTCCGCGAATGTGGCCGCTGCCAGCACGCCCAGCACCGATCAGCTTGAAGCACACCTGTGGCAACTGGTGCGTGCCACCAACGCGCAAGGAAAGCGCATCGACGCGTTGTTCGTCCGCGGTCGCGCGCCCTACACACTGCGCTTCCAGTCCGGTTTCATGAGCGAGTTGAACCTGTGCAACCACGTCAGCAACGAGTACCGGCTGCAGGGCAACCTGCTGATCCTGCGCAACAGCGTGCAGACCACAGCGCTATGCGTCGATCAGAGACTGCCCACGCAGCAGAAGCTCGCCGGAAAGCTGATGCACGGCGAAGGCTCGGCACCGACGCTTGCGCTTGACGACTGCGGCGCGCTGGTGCTGCGCAACGCGAGAGGCGACACCGCAGGGTTCGAACCGGTGGCGCTGCAAGCGGATGGAAGGTAGAGCCGGCCGCTGGCCGGCATCTTCCCTGTGTTGCCGCCGTTGCCTGCGGCAGCCGGCCCGCGGCCGGCTCTACCCTGTGTGCTGCTCAGCCCAGCGCCGGGTTCAACGTGTAGGTGCCGTGCAGTGCGGCTTCGGCCAGCACGTGGCCGTGCATGGCGCGGTACGCATCGGCGGCGGTGAAGCGCTGCGGCAGGTCCAGCGACGCCACGTCCAGCGCGAATACCCGGAAGAAATAGCGGTGCATGCGCTCGTCGTTGAACGGCGGATATGGGCCGTCATAGCCCAGGTAATCACCGGCCATGTCCGGGTTGCCCGCGAACCAGCCGGTGAAGTCGTTCAGGCCCTGGCGGCTGCCGGCCGGGCCGGCGGGTGCGGGCTTGCCCTTCACCACGAAGCCGTCGCTGCAGCTGCCAGCGGCGATCTCCTGCACCGTGGCCGGGATATCGGCCATCACCCAGTGCACGAAATCGCAGCGCGGCTGGTCGCGCGGCACGCTCATGTCGCTGCGGCCAACCGTCTCCGGCACGGTCGGTACGTCCGGGTCCACGCATACCAGCAGGAACGAACGGGTGCCGGCCGGCGCCCCGCTCCAGGCCAGGTGCGGGTTGCGGTCCGGGGCGAAACCGTTGGCGTCGCCCGCGGCGAACTCACGATCGATCGGTGCGCCGTTGGTCAGGCTGTGGCTGGTCAACTGCATCGGACTCTCCTCACTCTTCCGGGTAACCCAGACGCACCGCAACCGGGGTGAGCTGGGCGAAGGCGGCGCTCATCACGTCGCGGTAGTTGCGCCAGTGGCCGGCCGGCAGGCGCGGGGCTCCCAGCTGTGCCGCCGGCGGCATCGGCCGCTCGAACAGGCGGCCCAGCAGTTCGGCCATCGCCTGCGGATCGTTGCCGATCTGGTCGATGCGCAGCAGCACGTGCGGGTACAGGTCGTCCTCATGCAGCGTGGCGATCTGGGTCAGCGCGCGGGTCAGCCATTCACTGGCTTCGGCCAGCGACGTCATCGCCAGCGGCGCGGCGGCACCGTAGGCCACCCAGTCCAGCAGCATGTCGCGCGGGTCGCGCAGCACCAGCACCAGGCGGCCCTGCGGCAGCTGCGGGCGCAGCGCCCACAGCAGGGCGTTGTCCCACCACAGCAGCCAGTCGATCACGGTGTCGCTCTGCAGGCCACGTGCCGGCAGCTGTTCACGCCAGCGCTGCACCAGCCGCTCCGGCGTCAGCACGCCTGAGGCCAGGTCCTGCAGCGTGTTGTAGTTCTGGAACGCATCATCGGGCGGCGTGTTGGTGTAGCGGTCGCTGCGCAGCACCGGGCTGGCAGCAGCCAAGCCGGTCGCTACCCGCTCAACGCCCGAACCCGGCGGGCCCCAGAGGAAGATCGGCGCGGAGCTGGCATCGCCGTCGATGCTGCCCTTGTCCGGCCAGCTCGGCGGGGACTTGGCCTGTGGCGGCAGTGGCAAGCGCTGCGGCGCCTGGTCAGCCTGCAGCGACAGCCAGGTGCGCAGGGCGTCCTGCGGCTGCCCGGCGCGGTCCTGGATCTCGCCCATCCACGTCCGCAGGTCGGCGCGATGCTCTTCCGGCGCCAGCTCGATCAGCGCCTGCACGCGGGCCACGGCGGCGGCGGGATCGCGCTGCAGCAGGGCTTCGACCAGCCGGGTCTCGCCGCTGACGCGGCCCGGTTCCAGGCTGACGATGCGTTCGGCGATCGCTTCGGCCTGAGCATGTTCGCCGGCCATGTCATGCAGGCGCAGGCGCGCCTCCAGGGCCGGCAGATGCGCGGGCATCGCCGCCATCCAGCGCTCGACCGCGGTCACGGCGCTTTCGCTGCCCACCTGCTCGATGGCCAGCCGTGCCAGCCACACATCGTGCAGCTGGTCATCGGCATCCAGTACCGCATCCAGGCGTGCACGCGCTTCATCCTCGCGCCCCAGGCGCTGCCATGACATCAGCAGCAGCTGCAGCACCTGGCGGTCTTCCGGCTGCGTCTCCAGCAGCGGCAGCAGGTAGTCCAGGGCCTGCAGCGGCTGGCCATTGCGCAGCGACAGTTCACCCGCCAGGCGGCGCATCGACGGTACGTCCATCTCCGGCTGCTGCAGGGCCACCTGCATGGCTTCGGCGGCGGCCGGTACGTTGCCCTGGCGCAGTGCCAGCTGCACCACCAGCCCATGCAGCGAGGACAGCGACGGATTGAGTACCAGCACGCGGCGGAACGACTGCTCTGCAAACGCCAGCATGTCCTTGCCCAGGTAGGCAAAGCCCAGTGCGTACAGCACGCGGGTATCGTCCGGCAGTGCCTTGCTGGCAGCCGACAGCAGCGCCAGTGCACGGTCGGCGTCACCGCGGCGCAGTGCAACCATGCCGTCGATGGTCAGCAGTTCCGGATGATCCGGCTCCACGCGCGCGGCCAGGGTGGAGATGCGCTGCGCTTCGTCGAAGTCATTGCGGCCGATTGCCAGGTGCGCCTGCATCAGATAGGCGGAGAACGAGTTCGGATCGAGGCCGGTGGTGCGCACCAGTGCTTCGTCGGCACCCTCGAACTGGCGCAGGGCCAGCAGCAGGCCGGCATGTTGCAGGTGCAGCTGGGCGTCGTCCGGGGCCAGCCGCAGCGCCTGCTGCAGGGCCTCCATCGCCTCCTCGGCGTTGCCCTGCTGCTGCAGCGCAAGCGCCAGCCAGCGGTGGGCGTTGGCCTGGCCGGGTTCGTCACGGGTCCACGCCTGGGCCAGCTGCACGGCCTGGTCGGCCTGGTTCTGGCGCAACGCTTGGATGATCTGGTCTTGCATGGCAGTCCGGTTCAAGTGCAAAGCCGCATTGTAGCGGGCTGCGCGCTGTCGCCGGTTCAGGCCTGCAGGACTCGCTGCAGGCGCTGGGCGACCCAGCGCTCGGAGAAGCCGTCGCCGCGCCAGTTTTCGATGAACCCGCAGTGGCCGCCCCAGCAGGCGGTTTCCAGGCGCGCCTGGCCCGGCAGCTGCCAGTTGCTGAAGGTCGCGTACGGAATCACCGGGTCATCCTGCGCCATCAGGATGTCGGCCGGTACCTGCAGGGTCGACAGGCGGTCGCCGGCGATCGAGTAGCCGTCGAAATAGGCCTGCAGCGAACCGAAGCTGGTGTGGCGCTCGACCAGCCAGGCGGTCAGCGCGCGGATGTCCAGCTTCAGCACGCGGTCGTCGCAGTCGCTCAGCTCGGGGAACAGATCGCGCTTGCGGCGCAGCGAGCCGGCCCACTTGCGGCGGAAGTACCAGTCGTACATCGCCGGGCCGTTCTCGATGCTCTCCATCGTCAGCGCCGGGTCCAGCACCGGGCACACCGAGGCGACGCGCAGCAGCGGCACGCCGGCCGCCGGCGCGCGCAGGGCCAGGCGCAGCACGAAGTTGCCACCCAGCGAATAACCGGCGGCCACCAGCGGCAGCTGCGGCCAGCGCTGGGCGATATCGCCCGCGGCGTGCACCACTTCATCGATGAGATTGGAGTGGAAGATGCCGGGGTTCAGGTGATGGGTGTTGCCGTGGTCGCGGAAGTTCAGCCGCACCACGTCGAAGCCCTGCTCGATCATGCGCGCGGCGGCCATGCGCATGTAGCTGGATTCGGCACTGCCTTCCCAGCCATGCAGCAGCAGCGCGATGCCCTTGGGCTCGCGGCCTTCGACATGGCTGTGCCAGCCCTGCAGGCGCACGCCATCACCACCATCGAGGATCAGCTCTTCGCTGACCGCACCGGTGGCCGCCAGCAGCAGCAGGCCGCGCTGCAGGCGCATGCGGCTGGAGCTGAGCATCGACTGCAGGTGCGGATTGCGCAGCCAGCGCGGCGGCTGATAGTCAGCCGCATGCAGCGTCGGCGTACCGGCGTCCAGGACAGGTGGCGGGATCAGGGCCACCGCAGCCTCACCCGGCGCTCATGGCCGCCACGATGCGCGCGCGCGAGGTTTCCGCGATGCGCCGACGGCCTTCCAGGTCCTGTGCACCGATCGGCGCCAGGAAGTGCACTTCGGCACGTCGCGCCGGCTCGCCGAGCAGGCGCAGGAAATTGGCAAAGAAGCTCTCGTTCGGGCCGAACGCGACGATGGTCTGCGCGTCGCCCTTCGCCCCGTACACCAGGGCCACCGGCTGCACCGGCACGCCGGTCTCGACCGCGGCCTGGAAGATGCGGGCGTGGAACGGGCCCACTTCGTGACCGCCGCGGGTCCGCCCTTCCGGGAACACGCCCACGGCCTTGCCCTCGCGCAGGCGGTCGGCCATCACCTGCATCACGCCACCGAGCGATTCGGTGTTGCCACGCTGGTGGAAGATGGTCTGGCCGCGCGCGGCCAGCCATCCCACCAGCGGCCAGCTGGCGATCTCGCGCTTGGCGACGAAGCCCATCATGCGCTGGCTGTGCAGGATGCAGATATCCACCCAGCTGACATGGTTGGCCACGAACAGCACGGCACCGGGCAGCGGCGCGCCGACCTGCACCAAGCGGAAGCCGAAGATCCACATCAGCCCGCCCTGCCACCAGTTGACCACCTTGGCGCCGAAGGTCGCCTCGCCCACGCGCAGTTCGCCCCACGGCGGAAGCATGCCGATCAGGATGAGCGGCAGGAACACGATGATGTGGACCAACAGCAGCGGTACGCGGTACAGGTAACGGCACACACGCGCCACGCCGCCACGGGGGGCCGGAGTGGGGGAAGTCATCCGCGCACGATACCGGAGGGCCGTCATCGCTGCCAGCCGATTTAGGCCATAACCGCCATCGACCGGGGCAATCGGCGGGGAACGCTGGGTTCCGCTGCCGTCAACGAGCCCCAGGGGGGGCTCAGCCGTGACCGGCAGCCACCACCGCCAGGGTCAGCCGCGAGATGCATACCAGGCGGCCCTGCTCGTCCTCGATGCGGATCTCCCACAGCTGGGTGCTGCGGCCGACGTGCAGCGCGCGGGCGGTGCCGGTGACCGTGCCCGAGCGCACGGCACGCACGTGGTTGGCATTGATCTCCAGGCCCACGCAGACCTGCTTGCCGGTATCCACGCACAGGTTGCCGGCGCTGCTGCCCAGGGTCTCGGCCAGCACCACCGAGGCACCGCCGTGCAGGATGCCGTAGGGCTGGCGGGTGCGCTCATCCACCGGCATGGTGGCCTGCAGCCAGTCCTCGCCGGCGGCACTGAAGACGATGCCCAGGGATTCAATCGCCGTGTTGCGGCTGAGCGCGTTGAGCTGCTCGATGGAAACGGCTTCGCGGAACACCTGGGCCATGCGGGTACCTTCAGAGGATGGGAACGAGACCGGCGCCGAATGCGGTCAGCATGCGCACCAGCAGCCACTTCGGGCCGACGTTGACTTCGGGGAAGTCGCCGACGGCGACGTAGCAGCGATGGAAATCAGGATCCTGCCGCGGCAGCGGCTGCGGGCACTCCGGGCCGGGCTTGAACTCGTAGTCGGTGGCGTAGCGCCAGGGCCAGAAATCAAGGATGGGCAGCGCTTCGGAGGCCTTGCCGACGCTGTAGTTCAGCCCCGACAGCACCGGTGGCTTGGCCCGTGGCGCCACCGTCCAGGAGTTCTGTGGGTGGGTGTCACGCAGGATGCTCTGCGCCAGTTCCTCGGCAAAAACCGGGTCGTCGATGATCACCGCGCCTTCGGTGTTGTAGTTCTCGCTGCGCGGATCGAAGTTGTGGGTGCCGACCACGCCGATGCGGCGGTCGACCACCAGCGACTTGGCGTGCAGGCCCATGCGCGCGCCCTTGCGGGTGACCGGCAACGGCTTGTTGACCGCCTTGCTGCCCAGGAACGACGGCCGCGTCTCGGTGCGCAGCAGGCGCGTTTCCACCTCGCTGCCGGCGGCGCGACGGCGTGCGCGTGCGTTGTCGTAGGCACCATCGCTGTGGCGATTCAACGGGCCCTGCCTGCTGCCGGCATCCGAACCACTGCTGCTGCCACCGCGTGCGTTGCTGCCGGCAGCACTGCCACCGATCAGCGGATTGCGACCGCCCTCGTCTTCCCCCCCGGGCGCAGCGATCGGGTCGGGCAGCAGGTTGCGGTAGTCAACTGGCGCGTCCAGCGGGAACGGCTTGTATTCGAAGATGTTGAAGCCCAGTTCGCGCATGTTGCGCCGCTTGTACTTGTACGACAACGCATACACGATCGGGTTGTCGGTCGCCGCCAGGCTGTTGCTGGACACCACCACGCGCGGTGGCTGCGGGCGCTTGCGCAGTTCACGGAACAGCTTCTGCGCCGGCTTGGACAGCACCAGGTACGGCGTCTGCAGGATCACTTCCTTCTGCGCACTGGCGATCAGCGCATCCAGCTGGGGCTCGGTCACATGCTGGCCGGCCAGCGGTGCATCGGCCTTCTCGCGGCGATGCTTGCGTGGCAGGTCGGCCACGTAGCGCACCGAAGCCACCGGTAGCGCGGTATCGACGAAGGAACGGGTGACGAACTCGGTGTCGTTGGCTTCGGCACTGACCCGCTGTACCCGTTCCGGGCGGCGGAAGCTGGCCGGCGGCAGCGTTGGCACGCCCTCGCGCAGCAACGTACGGCCCACGTCGTTGAGGCGCTCGGCCGGCACGCTGCGGTGTGCGCGCCAGAACGCGTCGAAGTTGGCCGCCATCGCACGTGCTTCCGGGCCGGCGATCAGTACATCGCGGTCGCGGAAGTTGTACTCGCGGTCCCAGTCGTAATAGTCGTCCTGGTAGTTGCGGCCACCGACCACGCCGATCGCATCGTCGATCACCAGCAGCTTGTTGTGCATGCGCTGGTTGAACCGGCGGAAGCAGCACAGCACGCTGCCGGCATAGTCGAAGTAGTTCAGCCGGGCCTTGCCGAAGGTCGGGTTGTAGACCCGCAGCTGGAAGTTCTGGTGGGCGCCGGACAGGGCGCCGAGGATCTGCAGGTCGGAGATCGCCGAGAGCTGGTCGATCAGCAGCCGCACCTTCACCCCGCGCCGCGATGCGGCCAGCAGTTCGTCGATGACCAGACGGGCGCTGTCGTCCTTGTCGAAGATGTAGGTCTGCAGGTCGATGCTGCGGGTGGCGCTGCGCAGCAGGTTCAGGCGTGCGACCAGGGCGCCCTCGCCCTCATCGAGCAGGGTGGCGTAGTGGCGCGGTCGTTCCGGGGTGGATTCGGTGAATGCCCGGCCGGCCAGCGCCCGCAGCGGCGAATCCTGTGCACAGCGGTCTGCACGCTGGCAGTCGACCACGGTCGAACGTGCCTGCACGGCGATCGCCTCGGCGCGGTCGCGCTCGGCATTCGACAGCGATGCACAACCGCTGCCCAGCAACACGGTTGCCAGCGCCAGTACACGCAGCAGGAAGTTCACGGTTTCGGCGCCTCGCTCAGGCGCGCACGCAGTACGAAAGTCACTCGGTCACTCAAGGCAAGCTGCCAGCTGTCCATGCCATACCGGCCTCGCTGCACGGTACCGCGGCTGACGACGTCGCAATCATAGCCGGGTCGGGCGCACTCCGCCTTCTCGACCTTCAGTGTCTCGGGGTGGCTGATCCCGCGCAGGGTCAGCCGGCCGTTGATGTCGCCACCGCTCTCCACGGTTTCCGGCCAGTACGGCAGCGAGTCGAACTCGACCACCGGATGGCGGCCGGCATCGAAGAACTCCTCGCCGCGCATCCACCCGGTATAGCGCGCCTTGCCGGGGATCTCGACCGAGCGCGTGAACATCTTCAGGTGCACCTGGTGGCGGCCGTCGGAGAGGATCTCGATGCGCCCTTCGAAGTGCGGGAACAGGCCTTCGATACGCTGCCCGAAACGGGTGCGCACCTCGAAGCCGATCTGCGAACGCTGGGTATCCAGGCGCATTACCCGGTGCGCTTCGGCGACCACCGGTGGCAGGGTGGTCGGCGTGGGCACGGCCGCCCAGGCCGGGCCGAGTGCCAGCAGCGCGGGCAGCAGATAGCGGCTGCGCCGCGCCAGGCTCATCGGATCACGGCCACCAGAATGCGTTCAGGCTGGCCACGCCTGGCTCGATCGAGGCCTCGCGCGGGAAGCCGAGCACGGCGATGCCGGCCGGCGGCATGCCGCGGTAGTCGCTGCTGGTGCCCTCGGTCATCAACGCCACCAGCCGCTCCAGGCCCGGGTTGTGGCCGACGATCAGCACCCGGTCGAGATCACGGCGGTCGTCCACCAATGCCGCCAAGGTGCCGGGGGTGGCTTCGTAGATGCGGTCTTCCAAGCGCTTTTCCACGTAACCGATGGTGCCGAGCACGGCTTCCAGGGTTTCGCGGGTACGCCGCGCCGGTGAGCACAGCACGCAGTCCGGCAGCAGGTTGTTCTCCTTCAGCCACTTGCCGGCGGCTTCGGCTTCGGCGAGCCCCACCGGCGACAACGGCCGGTCGAGGTCGGCCTGGCCGGGGGTAGCCGGTTCGGCATGGGCATGGCGCAGCAGGATCAGTTCACGCATCGCGGGTTTCCATGAAGAAGAGGATGCAGCAGGAAGAGTGACGCAGGCATCAAAGCTTGAGCCAGGACAGCAGCGGCTCCCAGTCGGCCTGATGCTCCCGCACCTGGGCCGAGCGGTAGTCGAACAGGCTGCGGCCGAGGCCGGTCATGACCACGTAGCTCTGGCTGTCACGCAGCTGCGCGACCACCGGGTACGGCCATTCGGCCAGCATCTGCAACGCCTGCTGCGAGGTCTGGGTCCAGGGCTTGGTGCGGTTGAGGACCAGCCCCACCGGCAGCTTGCGGCTGTGCACCCGCGGGTTCTGGGCCAGGCTGTTGAGGAAGCCGACGATGGCTTCGATGTCGAGCGCCGAGGGCAGCACCGGCACCACCACCGCGTCGGCAGCGTCAAGGAAATGGGGGATATCGTCGGCCAATGCGCCCGCCGGTGCGTCGATGATGACGGTTTCGGTGCCATCGGGCAGCTTCTGCGCCCACTGCTTCTTCCGATACACATCAATGGGGAGCACCGCGCTTTCCAGCCCGGCCCGCCGTTGCGCCCAGCGGGTGCTGGAGCCCTGAGGGTCGGCGTCGGCGATCACCGTGGCCCTGCCCCGCAATGCCGCGTACGCGGCCAGGTGGGTGGCGACGGTGGTCTTGCCCACCCCGCCCTTGGAACCGGCCACCAGGATCGTCTTCATGCCAGCCTCGCTTCCGGGTACGTGCCCCGAGCGTACACCGGCGGTGGTGACGGGAGGTAGCACCGCGCTGAACCTGCGGCCATCGCCTTTGCTATCGTGGCGCCCCCGAAGGATCGAACCGGCATGAGCGAGCTGCAGGACCTGAGCGCACTGATCCGCGCCAACACCCCCCTGATCGTGATCGAGACCCAGGACGAGGGTCGCATCGTCGACCTGTTCCGGCAGACGCTGATGCACGTCTGGCGGGCGCTGCACCGGTGGTCGATCACCGAGGGCCTGCGCCGCATCGACCTGGACAGCGAAGATCCGCCGGCCGGGCCACCCGACGCCAGCGCGGCCCTGCAGATGATCCGCCAGGCCGAGCAGCGCGGGGTCTACCTGCTGCTCGATTTCCACCCCTACCTGGGCTATGCCAGCCACCAGCGCGCCCTGCGCGACCTGATCCAGCGCCGCCACAGCGAACCGCACGTGCTGGTGCTGATCGGCGCCAAGGTCGAACTGCCGGCCGAGCTGGAAGCGCTGGCGGTCCGCTTCAACCCGCGCCTGCCCGATGCCAACGCCCTGCTGAAGATGCTGCGCGAGGAGGCCGATGCCTACGCCCGCGAACATGGCGGCCGCCGCGTCGAAGTCGACAGCGAGGCGGTGAAGAAGATCCTGAAGAACCTGCAGGGCCTGAGCCTGGTCGATGCCCGGCGCATCGCCCGGCAGCTGATCTACGCCGACGGCGCGCTGCGCGACGACGACCTGCCGCAGCTGGCACGGCTGAAGTTCGAGCTGCTCAACCGCAGCGGCCACCTGTTCTTCGAGCATGACAGCGCGCGGTTCGGCGACGTGGCCGGCGCCAACCGGCTCAAGCGCTGGATCAACCAGCGGCGTGTGGCGTTCATCGCTGGCTCCGCACCGGCCGGGCTGGACCCACCGCGCGGCATGCTGCTGCTGGGCGTGCAGGGTTGCGGCAAGTCGATGCTGGCCAAGGCCACCGCCGCCGGTTTCGGCGTACCGCTGCTGCGCCTGGACGTGGGCGCGCTGTACAACAAGTACCACGGCGAGACCGAGGCCAACCTGCGCCAGGCCTTGGCCTCGGCCGAGCAGCTGGCGCCCTGCGTGCTGTGGATGGATGAAATCGAGAAGGGCCTGGCCAGCGGTGGCGAGGACGGTGGCGTGTCACGCCGGGTGCTGGGCCATCTGCTGACCTGGATGGCCGAGCGCAAGGCACCGGTGTTCATCGTGGCCACTGCCAACCAGGTGCACGAGCTGCCTGCCGAGCTGCTGCGCAAGGGCCGCTTCGACGAGATCTTCTTCGTTGACCTGCCTTCGCCGGAGGTGCGCGTGGAACTGCTGCGGCTGCACCTGGGTCGGCGCCAGCTCAATGCCGACGACTTCGCGCTGCCGGCGCTGGCGGCCGCGGCGAATGGTTTCTCAGGTGCGGAGATCGAGCAGGCGATCGTGGCCGGGCTGTATGCGGCGCACGCCGAAGGGCGGCCACTGGATACCGAGCTGCTGATGAACGAGATCCGTGCGACGCGGCCGCTGTCGGTGCTGATGGCCGAGCAGGTCGAGGCACTGCGGGCATGGGCGTCGGGGCGGACGGTTTCCGCGGACGATTGAGGTTTCCCGCGAACGGCGCAGCCCCTCGTGGCGGCTGGTTGGCTGTGAACATCAAAAGCCGCGCTTGGCCGGGCGGGGTGGATTCGCGGGGGACGCCGTGAACCCGGCCGAACCCCTCCCTCAGGGCCACGCAGGCGGGGCCGCCGCCCAGGCCTGCTGCACTTCGGCCAACGACGCGCGCTCATCCTCGCGCCACTGCGGCAGCAGCTGCGCGTAATTGGCACTGGTGCTCCATTGCGACGGCTCGGTACGCACTGCTGCGGCATACCACTGCACGGCCTCCTGCTTCTGCCCCATCCGCCATAGGGCCAGCGCGTACGTGGGTGGCACCCAGCTGGGCTTGCTGCGCGCATTGCCGGCCGACGACAACCATTGCTCCAGCGCCGCCTCCGGCTTGCCCTGGCGCAGCAGGTCCCAGCCATAGTTCCAACGCACGCTGCGGCCCGCGCTGCTCTGTGCCGGCGCCTCCTTCAGGGCCTCGCCATACAGCTGGTCGGCCAGCTCGGCACGGCCCTGGGTGCTGGCCACCGAAGCCAGCTGCACGGTGGCTTCCACCGCGCGCCGGCCGCGCTCGCGCAGCCTCACCAGCTGGGTGACCAGCTCATCGCCTTCGCCCTGCATCACCACCATCGGTGCCGCCGCAAGGTCGCTGTCGAAGTAGAACTCCTGTGGTGCCGGCATGGCCGGCGCGGCCCACGCCGTGGCCGCTCCCGAGGCCAGCAGCACGCTGGCCAGGATCTTTCCTGGAACTGACATCCCTTCTCCCCAGGCTGCACAACCGCAGCCTCCCTCTCTCGCCCCGATCCTAACCCCAGCAGCGGCGCGGGCGCGAGTGCCGGGCCCACCACGGCCCCGCTGCTACAATTCGCGCCTTTCCCGCCGCGTGCCTGCACGCGGCCGGTGCCAGCCGATCCTACCGGGCCAGCCATGACCAGTACCGCGCAACTCACTTCGCCCTCCTCCGCCGACCTGCTCGACCGTGATTACACGCTCGACCACAAGTACACCCGCAACGAGGGGCGGATCTACCTGAGTGGCGTGCAGGCGCTGGTGCGGCTGCCGCTGATGCAGCGCCTGCGCGATGCCGCCGAAGGCATCGACAGCGCCGGCTTCGTCAGTGGCTACCGTGGCAGCCCGCTGGGTGGCTTCGACCTGGAACTGTGGCGCGCGCGCAAGCATCTGGAAGCGGCCAAGGTGAAGTTCACCCCCGGCCTGAACGAGGACCTGGGCGCCACCATGGTATGGGGCACCCAGCAGACCAACCTGTTCCCCGGCGCCAACGTGCAGGGCGTGTTCGGCATGTGGTACGGCAAGGGACCGGGCGTGGACCGCTGCGGCGACGTGTTCAAGCATGCCAATGCGGCCGGCACCTCGCGCTATGGTGGCGTGCTGGCACTGGCCGCCGATGACCATGCCTGCCGCAGTTCGACCCTGCCGCATGGCAGCGAGGACGAGTTCGTCAGCGCGATGATGCCGGTGCTGAACCCGGCCGGCGTGCAGGACATCCTCGACATGGGCCTGCTGGGCTGGGCGATGAGCCGCTATACCGGCCGCTGGGTCGGCTTCAAGACGATCGCCGAGACGGTGGAATCGTCGGCGTCGGTGCAGGTCGATCCGATGGCGCGCCGCATCGTGCTGCCGGAAGACTTCGAGATGCCGTCGGGTGGCCTCAACATCCGCTGGCCGGACCCGCCGCTGGACCAGGAAATGCGCCTGCACCGCTATGCGGTGAAGGCCGCGCAGGCCTTTGCCCGCGCCAACGGCATCGACAAGGTGGTGATGGATGCGCCGCGCGCGCGGCTGGGCATCGTCACCACCGGCAAGAGCTACCTGGACGTGCTGCAGGCGCTGGAGTACCTGGGCCTGGACGAAGCCGCGTGCGCCGACATCGGCATCCGCGTGTACAAGGTCGGCATGACCTGGCCGCTGGAACCGCAGGGCATCGCGCGCTTCGCGCAGGGCCTGGAAGACATCATCGTGGTGGAGGAGAAGCGTGCCTTCATCGAGCGCCAGATGAAGGAACAGTTCTTCAATTGGCCGGCCAGCTGGGGCCAGCGCCCGTCCATCGTCGGCAAGTACGACGAGAGTGGCGAATGGATCCTGCCGTCCACCGGTGAACTGACCCCGGCCACCATTGCCGGCGTGATCGGCCGCCGCATCCAGAAGTTCTTCAACAACGAATCCATTGAACAACGCCTGCAGTGGATGCAGCAGAAGGAAGCCGAGCTTGCGTTGCCGCGCGCCAGCTTCCCGCGCGTGCCGCACTACTGCTCGGGCTGCCCGCACAACACCTCCACCCAGGTGCCGGAAGGCTCGCGGGCACTGGCCGGCATCGGTTGCCATTACATGGTGACCTGGATGGACCGCAGCACCGACACCTTCACCCACATGGGCGGCGAAGGCGTGACCTGGGCCGGGCAGGCGCCGTTCACCGATACCCCGCACGTGTTCCAGAACCTGGGCGACGGCACCTATTTCCACAGCGGCTCGCTGGCGATCCGCCAGGCGGTCGCGGCCGGCGTCAACATCACCTACAAGATCCTCTACAACGACGCGGTGGCGATGACTGGCGGCCAGCCGGTGGACGGCCCGTTGAGCGTGCCCGACATCGCAAAGCAGATGCGCGCCGAAGGCATCCACACCATCGTGGTGCTGTCGGACAACATCGGCAAGTGGACCGGCCAGCGCGAGCACTTCCCCAGCGACGTGGAGTTCCACGACCGCAGCGAACTGGAGGAGGTGCAGAAGCGCCTGCGCGAAGTGAAGGGTGTTTCGATCCTGATCTACGAACAGACCTGCGCCACCGAGAAGCGTCGCCGCCGCAAGCGCGGCAAGCTGGAAGATCCGCAGAAGCGGGTGCTGATCAATTCGCTGGTCTGCGAAGGTTGCGGCGACTGCGGCAAGAAGAGCTTCTGCGTGTCGGTGCTGCCGAAGGAAACCGAGTTCGGGCGCAAGCGCGAGATCGACCAGTCCAACTGCAACAAGGACTATTCGTGCGTGAACGGCTTCTGCCCGAGCTTCGTCACCGTACACGGTGGCCAGCCGCGCAAGGGCAGCAAGCGCGATGCCTCCACGCTGCTGGACAACCTGCCGGCACCAACCATCCGCGGCACGCTGGAACAACCCTGGAACATCCTGATCACCGGCGTCGGCGGTACCGGCGTGGTGACCATCGGTGCACTGCTGGGCATGGCCGGCCACCTGGAAGGCAAGGGCGCGACCGTGCTCGACCAGACCGGCCTGGCGCAGAAGGGTGGCGCGGTGACCACGCACATCCGCATCGCACGCCGCCCGGATGACATCCACGCCGTGCGCATCGCCGCCGGTGAAGCCGACCTGGTGCTGGGCTGCGACATGGTGGTGGTCAACGACTACTGGGCGCTTTCGAAGGTGCGCGCCGGCCGTTCGCAGGTGGTGCTGAACACCTACGAAGCGATGCCGGGCACGTTCACCACCCGTCCGGACATGCAGTTCCCCGCCGCCGACATCATCGCCGGTGTGCGCGTAGCCCTGGGCGGCCAGGAGCCGTTGCTGCTGGATGCCACCCAGCTGGCCACCGCGCTGCTGGGCGATGCCATCGCCGCCAACCTGTTCATCCTCGGCTACGCCTGGCAGCAGGGCCTGGTGCCGCTGTCGTTCGAGTCGCTGATGCGCGCCATCGAACTCAATGGCGCCGCCGTGGCGATGAACCAGCAGGCCTTCGCCTGGGGCCGCCTGGCGGTGGTCGACCCGCAGGCCGTACAGCAGGCCGCCGGCCTGGTGCACAACCGCCACACCGATACCGAGTCCACCCCCGGCCCGCTGCACCCGCTGCCGCCGGGCGAGTGGGAAGGCAATGAATGGGGTGCGACCGCGGCACCGCGCAACACCGGCGACGAACGCGAGCTGCGTGGCCTGCCCTCGCACGGTGGCGACGTGGCATTCCTGCCGCTGGACGACGCACGCCTGTCGCGTTCGCTGGACGAAATGATCGAGCGTCGCGCCGCCTTCCTGGTCGATTACCAGGACGCTGCCTATGCCAAGCGCTACCGTGATCTGGTGGCACGCGTGCGCGCCACCGAGGCCGAGCGCATCGGCGGTTCCACTGCGCTGACCGAGACCGTCGCCCGCTACCTGTTCAAGCTGATGGCCTACAAGGACGAGTACGAAGTAGCCCGCCTGTACACCAGCGGTGACTTCCAGCGCCGCCTGCAGCAGCAGTTCGAGGGTGACTACCAGCTGCGCTTCCACCTGGCGCCGCCGCTGTTCGCAAAGAAGGATGAGCAGGGCCGCCTGCTGAAGAAGGAATACGGCCCGTGGATGTTCAAGGCCTTCGGCCTGCTGGCCAAGCTGAAGTTCCTGCGTGGCGGCCGCCTGGATGTATTCGGCCGTACTGAAGAGCGGCGCATGGAGCGCCAGCTGATCGCCGATTACGAAGCCACCGTGCAGCTGCTGCTGGATGGCCTGGAGGACGGCCGCCTGGCCCTGGCGGTGGAGATCGCCAGCGTGCCCGAGCACATCCGCGGCTTCGGCCACGTCAAGGAAGCGCACTACGAACAGGCCAAGGCGCGCGAGGCTGCCCTGCTGGCGCAGTGGCGCAACCCGAAGGCGCTGCATATCGTGCAGGTGGCTTGACGCGGCGCTGCGTCATGGAAAGGCAACCTATAGGTTGCAAAGCGATATAGCAATCGATAGGTTGCCTCCTCAGCGAGAAAGCGATAGGTTGCTTGTCGTAAAGCAACCTATCCTTTGCGTACGCGTTGGCGTACGGTCATCTTTCCTTGAGGACTGCCGGTATGGACAGGCCGCTGCACACAGTGAGGACAGCCCAACAACTTGCGCCCCTGATGCGTGCTTTCCGGCGCCAGGCGGGCCTGAGCCAGGCTCAGCTGGCGGAGCGACTCGGGATCAGCCGCCAGGCAGTGGGCGCGCTGGAACGCGACCCTGCATCGGCAAGTTTTGAACGCCTGATGCGGATCTGGGCGGTGCTGGGTCTGGAGGTCAGCCTCCAGCAACGAAGTCCCCAGGAGAACACGTCGTCATTGGAGTGGTGAGCCATGGGTACGCTGCAGGTCTGGATGAATGGTGTGGAAGTCGCACTTTGGGATGATGTCCGGAACGGGTCATCCCGGTTGTCGTATGTCAGCCAGTGGATCAGCTCGCCCCAGTCCCGACCGTTGTCGCTCTCTCTACCCCTGCTCCCAGATGGCGAGAGCCATCGGGGCAACGTCGTCAACGACTACTTCGATAACCTTCTTCCCGATAACGTCGCCATACGCAACCGGATCCGCGACCGGTTCGCCACGCGCGGCAGCGATACGTTCGATCTTCTTGAAGCCATTGGACGGGATTGTGTCGGCGCAGTGCAGCTGTTGCCGCCTGCGCATCCACCCGAAGACATCCAGCAGATCACGTGCGAGGTGTTGGACGAAGCAGGTGTCGCTACGATCCTGCGTCAGGTGACGACAGGGAACCTGCCTGGCGCACCCAGCCGTGATGATGCATTCCGCATTTCCATCGCCGGTGCGCAGGAAAAGACCGGTCTTCTGCTGCATGCTGGCCAATGGTGCATTCCTACCGGCAACACACCATCCACTCACATCTTCAAGCTGCCGCTTGGCATTGTTGGCAACATGCGGGCAGACATGCATCAGTCCGTGGAGAATGAATGGCTGTGCATGCATCTGCTTTCCGCCTTTGATATCCCCGTGGCCGAGACGCAGATGGGCCGCTTCAACGACCAACGTGCTCTCATTGTCGAGCGGTTTGACCGTCGCCTGTCTGCCGACCGCCGGTGGTGGCTGCGACTGCCACAGGAAGACATGTGTCAGGTCTTTGGTCTGCCGGCTGCCAGAAAGTATGAATCCGATGGCGGCCCCGGTATCGTTCCGATCATGGATCTGCTTCGACAGTCCGAACACCCCGAGGATCGCGCGATCTTCTTCAAGACGCAGATTCTTTTCTGGATGCTGGCCGCAACCGACGGCCATGCCAAGAATTTCAGTGTTCACCTGGAAGCCGGTGGACGCTTCCGCCTGACGCCCGTCTACGACGTGCTGTCGGTATATCCCATCCTCGGCTGGGGACCCAATCAACTCGATCCACGAAACGCACAGCTCGCCATGGCCGTACATGGCAAGAACCGCCACCGGAAACTGCACCTTGTGCGACGGCGGCACTGGAATGAAACCGCGCGCGCCTGCGGCGTTGCCGATGGTGCAGAACCATGGATCAAGACATTGATCGCGGCCGTCGAGCCCGCCATCCAGCAGGTCACCCGTCAGCTCCCGGATGACTTCCCCTCAAACGTGTCCGAACCGATTTTCAACGGACTTCGTGCTGCGGCAGCACGCCTTTCCAGCATGGCCCCCGAGGCTTGATCACCCAAACCGCCACAGCAGGAGGCGGTTGTTGGCCGGCATCGCCACGTCGCGCAGGCGGGTGAAGCCGTTGTCCTCGGCCAGCGCCTGCACGGCTTCCACATCGCGTATGCCGCTGCGCGGGTCACGTGCCTTCAGCCACGCATCGAACTGCGCGTTGCTGTCGCTGGTGTAGCGGCCGCCGTAGTTGAACGGGCCGTAGACCGCCAGCAGCGCACCGTGGCGCAGCAGCGGTGGCAGCGCGGCAAACAACGCCTGCACGTGCTCCCAGCCCATGATGTGCAGGGTATTGGCAGTGAACGCCGCATCGAACGTGCTGCCCTGTGGCAGGCTGAGCCCGGGCGCCGGTGGCAGTTCCACCTGCAGCGCCGCCGGCGGCAGCAGGTTCAGCAGCGCGGCCTCTGCACGCCAGGCTTCGATGCCGGGCAGATGGTCCGGATGATCACTGGGCTGCCAGCGCAGCCACGGCCAGCGCTCGGCGAAGAAGGCCGCATGCTGGCCGGTGCCACTGCCGATCTCCAGCACCCGACGGCGGTCGCCCATCCACGGGTCGAGTGCGGTGGCGATGGGCTCGCGGTTGCGCTCGCAGGCTTCTGAATACGGCTTGCTCGACATCAGGACGGGGTCCAGGCGGGGTCGGCCCCATTGTGCACGAGGGGGTGTTGCTCGGCAGGGCTTGCAGCCCTGCACCTGCTTCAAGCCACAGCAACGGCAACAGCCACGTCAAATTCAAAAGCGGGCTTTCCGTGGGATGGCGGGGTGGGTCCGATTGAGGGGGACGCTGCAAGTACGTCCATGTAAGCTCGGTCGCCGCATCCATGCGGCTCACGCCCCCTCAACCGGACCCACCCGCCTTCGACAGTTGGCCGCGATCTGTCGGAAACACTCTTGGGGTCAGATCCGTTTTCCGCAGGAAAACGGATCTGACCCCGAATTTCATTCGATATCTGACAGATGTGCCGACCAACGGTCGGCACCCACCAACAGCCACCGGCCAGCTGTCAGAGGTGGGGCGGTGTGGGTGGGCAGGACCGTTGGCGCCATGGATGGCGCCATCGAGCCCCCAGGGACGGGTTTACGGCGTGTCCTGCCCACCCACACCGCCCCGCCATCCCACGGAATGCCGCTCTGGCTCTGGCTTTGGCCGTTGCCGTTGCTCTGAGCAGGTGCAGGGCGCAGCCCTGCCGAAACACCCCCAACCATGACTGCAGTCACTTGTCCCCACGCCCCGCGCTGGCGAAAGTCGAGGAGTTGACGTGATCGGTCCGGCCCATTGCCAACCGCACGCAAGCGAGAGAGAGAAACGCTGTGCAACGACGTGAGTTCCTGGCTTTTTCCGGTCTGGGCCTGGCGGGCCTGCTGCTGCCGCATTCCCGTGCCATCGCCGCCGAGCAGCTGCTCGCCCCGGTCGATACCGCCCAGCGCAGGCGCCTGGCGGACGTGGCGCTGGCCGCCGCACGCACCGCCAAGGCCAGCTACTGCGATGTCCGCATCGGCCGCTATCTCAACCAGTCGGTCATCACACGCGAGCATCAGGTCGGCAATGTGACCAACCGCGAATCGTCCGGCGTGGGCGTGCGGGTGATCGTCAACGGTGCCTGGGGCTTCGCTGCAACCCATCAGCAGACCGAGGCCGCCGTGCGCGCTGCGGTCGAGCAGGCGGCGGCGATCGCCCGTGCCAACGCCAGCATCCAGACCCGGCCGGTGCAGCTGGCGCCAACGCCGTCGGTCGGCGAGGTGCACTGGAAGACCCCGATCCGCAGGAACGCGATGGCGGTGCCGATCCAGGACAAGGTCGAGCTGCTGCTGGCACTCAATGCCGCTGCGCTGAATGCGGGCGCCGACTACATCAATTCCACCCTGTTCCTGGTCAACGAGCAGAAGTACTTCGCCTCCAGCGACGGCTCGTTCATCGACCAGGACATCCATCGCATCTGGCTGCCGTTCACCGCCACCGCCATCGACAAGGCCAGCGGCAGGTTCCGCACCCGCGCCGGCCTGTCCTCGCCGATGGGCATGGGCTACGAGTTCCTCGATGGCGATGCGCGCGGCAAGGTGCAGCTGCCCGGCGGCATCACCGCTTACCGCGATTCCTACGACCCGGTCGAGGACGCCATCGCGGCCGCCCGCCACGCGCGCGAGAAACTGAAGGCGCCGTCGGTGAAGCCCGGCAAGTACGACCTGGTGCTGGACCCGTCCAACCTGTTCCTGACCATCCACGAGAACGTCGGCCACCCGCTGGAGCTGGACCGCGTGCTTGGCTACGAAGCCAACTACGCCGGCACCAGCTTCGCCACCCTGGACAAGCGCGATGCGGGTTTCCGCTGGGGCAGCGACATCGTCACCTTCTTCGCCGACAAGACCCAGCCGGGCAGCCTCGGCGCCGTCGGCTACGACGATGAAGGGGTGAAGACGCAGCGTTGGGACCTGGTGCGCGACGGCATCCTGGTTGACTACCAGGCCACCCGCGACGAGGCCCATATCCTCGGCCGCGATGCATCGCATGGCTGCAGCTATGCCGATTCCTGGTCCAGCGTGCAGTTCCAGCGCATGGCCAATGTCTCACTGGCACCGGGCAAGCAGCCGCTCAGCGTCGAGGACATGATCAAGGACGTGGAGAACGGCATCTGGATCCACGGCCGCGGTTCGTATTCGATCGACCAGCAGCGCTACAACGCGCAGTTCGGCGGCCAGCTGTACTACCAGATCAAGGACGGAAAGATCGCCGGCATGGTCGAGGATGCGGCCTACCAGATCCGAACGCCGGAATTCTGGAATGCCTGCACCGCCATCTGCGATGAACGCGACTTCCGCCTGGGCGGTTCGTTCTTCGACGGCAAGGGCCAGCCCGGCCAGGTCTCGGCGGTCTCGCACGGTTCGTCCACCACCCGCTTCAACGGCATCAACATCATCAACACCGCGCGCAGTCTCGGCGCTTGAGCCACCCATCCTTCGACATGGAGAGCAGCCTTGCAAAGACGTGACTTCCTGGCCCTGACCGGGCTTACCGCGGGCGGGCTGATCGTGCCCTCCTTCTTCGGCAAGGTGATCGCCGCCGAACAGCTGCAGAGCTCGCTGGACCTGGGGCTGAAGAAGCGCCTGGCCGATGCGGCGCTGGCCGCCGCCCGCCAGGCCGGCGCCACCTACTGCGACGTGCGCATCGGCCGCTACCTGCGGCAGTTCGTGATCACCCGCGAGGACAAGGTGCAGAACGTGGTGAACACCGAGTCCACCGGCGTGGGCATCCGCGTGATCGTCAACGGTGCCTGGGGCTTTGCCGCCACCAATGCGCTGGGTACGGCCGATGTGGCCAAGGCCGCGCAGCAGGCGGCGGCGATCGCCAAGGCCAACGCCGGCGTGCAGACCGCGCCGGTGCAGCTGGCCAAGGCGCCGGGCGTCGGTGAGGTGAGTTGGCGCACGCCGATCCGCAAGAACGCGATGGAGGTGCCGATCAAGGACAAGGTCGGCCTGCTGCTGGACGTCAACGCTGCGGCGATGGGTGCCGGTGCCAGTTTCGTCAATTCGATGCTGTTCCTGGTCAACGAGCAGAAGTACTTCGCCTCCACGGACGGTTCCTACATCGACCAGGACGTGCACCGTATCTGGGCGCCGATGACGGTCACCGCCATCGACAAGTCCAGCGGCAAGTTCCGCACCCGTTCGGGCCTGTCCTCGCCGATGGGCCTGGGCTACGAGTACCTGGATGGCGCCGCCGCAGGCAAGGTGGTCGGCCCCAATGGCGTGGTCAACTACAGTTCTTCCTACGACATGAAGGAAGACGCCATCGCCGCTGCCAGGCAGGCGCAGGAAAAGCTGAAGGCACCGTCGGTGAAGCCGGGCAAGTACGACCTGGTGCTCGACCCGTCGCATACCTGGCTGACCATCCACGAATCGATCGGTCACCCGCTGGAGCTGGACCGCGTGCTTGGCTACGAGGCCAACTACGCCGGCACCAGCTTCGCCACCCTGGACAAGCGCGAACAGCATTTCCAGTACGGCAGCGAACTGGTCAACATCTTCGCCGACAAGACCCAGCCGGGCAGCCTCGGCGCGGTGGCGTACGACGATGAAGGCGTGAAGTGCAAGCGCTGGGACCTGATCAGCAACGGCAAGCTGGTGGACTACCAGACCATCCGCGACCAGGCCCACATCCTCGGCAAGACCGAGTCCGACGGCTGCTGCTATGCCGACTCGTGGTCCAGCGTGCAGTTCCAGCGCATGGCCAACGTGTCGATGGCACCGGGCAAGAAGCCATTGAGCGTGCCGGACCTGATCAAGGACGTGGAGAACGGCATCTACATCATCGGTGATGGTTCGTTCTCGATCGACCAGCAGCGCTACAACGCGCAGTTCGGCGGCCAGCTGTTCTACGAGATCAAGAACGGCCAGATCACCCGCATGCTGGAAGACGTGGCCTACCAGATCCGCACGCCGGAGTTCTGGAACGCCTGCACCGCCGTGGCCGACGAGCGTGACTACCGCCTGGGCGGTTCGTTCTTCGACGGCAAGGGCCAGCCGGGCCAGGTCTCGGCGGTCTCGCACGGTTCGTCCACCGCGCGCTTCAACGGCATCAACGTCATCAACACCGCACGCAGCCTCGGCTGATCGGTCAGGAGCCCTTACACCATGAGTATCTTCACCGAAGCCCAGGCCAAGGCCATCCTCGACAAGGTCATCGCCCTGTCCAAGGCCGACGAATGCACCGCCGTGCTGGCCGGCGCGATCGACGGCAACATCCGTTTCGCACTGAACAATGTCTCCACCAGCGGCATCGTCGACAACACCGAACTGGCGGTCACCGTTGCCTTCGGCAAGCGCGTCGGCACGGCCTCGATCAACGAGTTCGACGATGCCGCGCTGGAACGCGTGGTGCGCCGTGCCGAAGACCTGGCCCGCCTGGCCCCGGAAAACCCGGAGTTCATGCCGGCCATCGGCAAGCAGACCTACCGCGCCAGCCCAACCTTCAGCGAATCCACTGCCGCGATCGATCCGGCGTTCCGTGCCAAGGTTGCCGCAGATTCAATCGCGCCGTGCCGTGGCCATGGCCTGATCGCCGCCGGCTTCCTCGAAGACGGCCAGGGCTTCCAGGCCACCGCCAACAGCAACGGCAACTTCGCCTACCAGCGCACCACCAACTTCAATTACACCTGCACCGTGCGCACCGAGGATGGCCGTGGTTCGGGCTGGGTCGGCCGCAACCTGAAGGATGCGGCTGACTTCAAGGCGGACCAGGACATCCGCATCGCCATGCGCAAGGCCACCGAATCGGCCGAAGCCAAGGCGCTGGAACCGGGCAAGTACACGGTGATCCTGGAGCCGGCTGCGGCGGCCGGCCTGATCAGCTTCATGATGAACTTCTTCAGCGCACGCTCGGCCGATGAAGGCCGCAGCTTCCTGTCCAAGAAGGGCGGCGGCAACAAGCTGGGCGAGCAGGTCTACGACCCGCGCGTGACCATGATCGCCGACCCGTGGCACCCGGACGCACCGGTGCTGCCGTGGGACAACGAGGGCCTGCCCCGCGAGCGCATGGCCATCATCGAGAACGGCAGGATCGCCAACCTGGACTACTCGCGCTTCTGGGCGCAGAAGCAGGGCAAGACCGCCAAGGCGTCGCCGGGCAACCTGCTGATGAGCGGTGGCGACAAGAGCACCGCCGAACTGGTTCGCGGCACCCAGAAGGGCATCCTGGTCACCCGCACCTGGTACATCCGCATGGTCGATCCGCAGACCGTGCTGCTGACCGGCCTGACCCGCGATGGCACCTTCTACATCGAGAACGGCCAGATCAAGCATCCGGTGAAGAACTTCCGCTTCAACGAATCGCCGGTGATCATGCTCAACAACATCGAAGAGCTGGGCAAGCCGGTGCGCGTGGCCGGTGATGAATCCAGCTACGTGATGATGATCCCGCCGATGAAGCTGCGCGATTTCACCTTCACTTCGCTGTCCGACGCGGTCTGATGGATCGCCGGGCCTGCCTGCGCTGGTTGGCCGCTGCCGCTTCGGCGGCGGCGCTGCCAGCCTGGGCACAGGCAGGCCCGCGCAGTTCGCGCTACGACTTCTGGTTCACCCGCCTTCAGTACGACTCCGGTGACTGGGACGTGGACGCGCGCATGCCGTCCAACCTGATCACCTCGCTGATCGACTACACCTCGCTGCGCGTGGACCCACAGGAACACGTGGTGGCGCTGGCCGACCCACGCATGCTGGAAGCGCCGTTCTGCTACCTGGCCGGGCACACGCTGGTGGAGTTCAACGCCGCCGAGCGGCAGAACTTCGTGCGCTACGTGCGCAATGGCGGCTTCGTCTTCGTCGACGACTGCAACCACGATATCGACGGCCTGTTCGCTACCTCGTTCGAGGCGCAGATGGGTCGCCTGTTCGGGCCCAGGGCATTGCAGAAGCTGCCCAACAGCCACCCGCTGTACCGCAGTTTCTTCCGCTTCCCGGATGGCCCGCCTGCCACCAGCTTCGAACTCAACGGCTGGGGCGACGACCTGGTGCACGACTACCTGAAGGGCATCGAGGTCGACGGCCGCCTGGGCCTGCTGTACAGCAACAAGGACTACGGCTGCGAGTGGGACTACGACTGGCGCAACAAGCGCTTCCTGGCCGAAGACAACACCCGCTTCGGCGTCAACATCGTGATGTACGCGTTGAACAACTGATAGGACCTGCACGCCCATGACCTCCCCCGACCTCGATTCCCTGCTGCCGCGCCTGGATGAGCTGCGCGCCGCGCTCGCACGCGCAGTAGTGGGCCAGAACACCGTGGTCGAGCAGCTGCTGATCGGCCTGCTGGCCGGCGGCCACTGCCTGCTGGAAGGCGCACCCGGGCTCGGCAAGACCCTGCTGGTGCGCTCGCTGGGCCAGGCACTGGAGCTGCAGTTCCGGCGCGTGCAGTTCACCCCCGACCTGATGCCCAGCGACATCCTCGGCACCGAGCTGCTGGAGGAAGACCACGGCACCGGCCATCGCCACTTCCGCTTCCAGCAGGGCCCGATCTTCACCCACCTGCTGCTGGCCGACGAACTCAACCGCACCCCGCCCAAGACCCAGGCCGCACTGCTGGAAGCGATGCAGGAGCGCACGGTCAGTTACGCCGGTACCACCTACGCGCTGCCCGCGCCGTTCTTCGTGCTGGCCACGCAGAACCCGATCGAGCAGGCCGGAACCTACCCGCTGCCGGAAGCGCAGCTGGACCGCTTCCTGCTGCACGTGCTGGTGGATTACCCCAGCGAAGACGAGGAACGGCAGATCCTGGAACAGACCACCGGCGGTGCCACCGACGCGGTGCCGAAGGTGATGGATGCCGACGCGGTGATCGCGCTGCAGGCCGCGGTGCGCCAGGTGCATGTCAGCCCGGATGTGCTGGCCTGGATCACCCGCCTGGTGCGCGCCAGCCGGCCCGGCGACGGTGCTCCGGCGGCGATCAACCAATGGGTGAAGTGGGGCGCCGGCCCGCGTGCCGGCCAGTCGCTGGTGCTGGCAGCGAAGGCACGCGCACTGCTGCAGGGCCGTTTCGCCGCCACCCGCGAGGACGTGCAGGCGCTGGCCGCGCCGGTGATGCGCCATCGCCTGCTGCTGTCGTTCGCCGCCGAGGCCGAGCAGAAGCGTGCCGACGACGTGGTCGCCGCGCTGCTGCAGGCCGTGCCCTTCCCGGGTTGAGCCACGCGTGAACGCAGGTACGCCGTTGACCCTGCCGCCGGAACTGCGTGCGCGCCTGCGCCTGCTGCGGTTGCGGCCGCGCCTGGCCAGCGGTGCCAGTGGCATCGGCCAGCACGCCAGCCGCAGCCGCGGTGCCGGCCTCGAATTCGCCCAGTACCGTGCCTACGAACCGGGTGACGAACTCCGCCAGATCGACTGGAAGCTGTATGCACGCTCGGACCGCTTCTTCGTGCGCGAGTCCGAACGCGAAAGCCCGATCACGGTCTGGCTGCTGCTCGATGCCACCGCCTCGGCCGGCCAGGCGGATCGCGCGGCACCGCAGCACTCGCGTCTGGACCATATGCGCGGAGTGGCCGCGTGCGTGATTGAGCTGGCCTTGCAGCAGGGTGACCGTTTCGGCCTGCTGGCAATCAATGGCGATGGCCTGCAGCTGGTCCCCGCGGCGAACGGCGCGCGCCAGCGTGATCGCGTGCATCTGCAACTGCACGCCCTGCAGGCGCGCGGCGCCTGGCCTGCGGCCGATCGCCTTCGGCCGCTGTGGGAGCGCGTGCGCCCGGGCGACCTGCTGCTGGCAATCGGTGATGGCTTCGACGACGCCGGCATCGTGCTGCTGGAACAACTGGCCAGCGCGCGCCGCGAAGTGGCACTGCTGCAGATCCTCACCGCCGACGAGCGCGACTTCCCATTCGACGTCGGCCACCGCTTCCGCGACCCGGAGACCGGCGAGGAACTGCTGGGCGATGGCGCGGCGATCCGCGCTGACTACCTGCAGCGCTTCGCCGACGCACGCAGCGCATTGCATGCGCGCCTGCAGGCCAACGGGATTGCCAGTGCCACCGGCTGGCTGGACCAGCCGCTGGACCAGGCGCTGCAGGCGCTGTTTGGCCGTGGGGGCGATGCATGACCCTGCTGTTCCCGCTCGGCCTGGCCGCGCTCGCCGCAGGGTTGCTGCCGCTGCTGATCCACCTGGCCCGCCGCCATCCGTACACGCCACTGGATTTCGCCGCGCTGCGCTGGCTGCGCGCGCAGATACGGCCACGCCAGCGCATCCGCTTCGATGACTGGCCGTTGCTGCTGGTGCGCCTGCTGTTGCTGGCCGCACTGGCCCTGCTGCTGGCACGACCTGTGTTGACTGGCCCGACGGCGCCTCCCGCTGCATGGACCGTGGTAGCGCCGGGACTGGATGCTACGACCCTGCATGGAACGGCCGAGGATGGCAACTGGCACTGGCTGGCACCCGGCTTCCCCGCCATTGATCAGGCACCCCCTGCAGCCACCGCCTCCCTACCCAGCCTGCTGCGCGAACTGGACGCGCAGCTGCCCGTCGGCACCGCATTGACCGTGCACGTTCCCGATCCCCTGCCCGGCCTGGATGGTGCCCGCCTGCAGCTGTCGCGCGACGTGCAGTGGCACACGCAGCCGATGCCGGTCACTGCGCAACCGAGTGCCGCGACGTCGCCGCGCCTGCGCGTGCACAGCGATGCTTCGGCCACTGCCCAGCGCTGGTTGAACGCACTGCAGCGCGCGTGGGGCGTGCAGTCACCGCTTGCTCCGCTGCCGGCGGATGCCCTGCCGGAGCGCGGTGAGATCGGCGTGTGGAGCCGCAGCGATGCACTGCCGGCGAACTGGCAGGCGTGGCTGCGCGGCGGCGGTCGTGTCATGACTGCCGGCAAGCCTGCTGCCAGCGCCCGCATCCTGCTGCGCGATGCCGAGGGCGCACCGCTGCTGTGGCAGCAACGCATCGGCCACGGCTATCTGCTGGCGCTGCCGGGTGGCTGGAATGCCGCCAGCAACCCTGCGCTGCGCGATCCGCGCCTGCCACGTGCCCTGCTGCTGGCGCTGCAGCCGCCTACGGCCCCGCGCCTGGGCGATGCACGTGACCAGGCACCGCAGCGGACCGCATTGCCTGCTGCAACACCACCGCTGCGTGAGCCCACGCCTTGGCTGTTGCTGGCCGTCGTGCTGCTGTTCGCGCTGGAACGCTGGATGGCCAGCAGCGCCCGGCGCAGGGTGGGCGCATGAATGCCCTGCAACACGCCTGGCAACGCGCGCGCCGCCGCCGTGCGCTCATCACCCTGCTGCTGTGCCTGCCGTGGGCGCTGGCCGCAACGATACTGGCCCTGCGTCTGGCAGGCTTCGATATCGCCTGCGTCGTCGGCACGATCAGCCTGCTCGCGTGTGCGGCCTTCGCCACTGCACGTGCCCGCCAACTGGACCGGCAGTGGCTGCAGCGCCAGCTCGATGGCAGTGGTGCCAGCGAGGACAGTGCCGATCTGCTGTTCGCCGATGCCGCCACGCTCAATCCGCTGCAGCAGCGCCAGCGCACGCATGTGCTGGCCATGCTGGAACGCGCGATGCCGGAGCTGCGTCCACGCTGGCCGCGTGGGGCATTGGCGCTGTGCTGGATCGCAGGCCTGGCCATTGTTGTGCTGGCATTCGGCTGGCCACGTTCCGGCCCCGGCTCCGTGCCTGTCCGCACGCCGGTGCCTGGCAGCGCTGCTGCTGCGGGCCCGCTGCGCCTGCAGTCCACCCGCCTGCGCATCGACGCGCCGGCCTATACCGGCCAGGCCACGCTCACCCAGAATGCGCTGGATGCGAAGGTTGCCGCCGACAGCCGGCTGTCCTGGTCCCTGCGCTTCGACCGCGCCCCGGACAAGGCGTGGCTGCAGTTCCACGATGGTCGCCGCTTGCCACTGAGCGAGCGCGAAGGACAGTGGCAGGCGCAGGATGTGGCACGTATGCCGCTGCTGTACCGCGTGGTGAGCGAACCGGCGCTGGCAGAGACCCGCCTGCATCGGCTGGATGTGGTGGCCGACCGTGCACCCAGCGTGCGCGTACTGGAGCCCACGGCCAGCCTGGTGCTGGGCACGCCGGGGCAACGGCAGTGGGCACTGCGCTTCGAGGCCAGCGACGATTACGGTGTCGCGGCGCAGGCAACGCTGTCGATCACCACTACCCAGGGCAGCGGTGAGAACATCACCTTCGTAAAGCGCAGCGTCACGCTTGCCGGCAGCGGCGAAGCCACCGCGCGGCGTTTCGCCCACACCCTTGATCTGGCTGCGCTGGGCGCGCAGCCTGGCAACGATGTGATCGCCCAGCTGGAAGTACGCGACAATCATGCACCCACGCCGCAGACCGGGCGCAGCAGCAGCGTGATCCTGCGCCTGCCCAGCGCCGAAGTCGCGCTCGGTGCAGAGCTCGAGGGCCGCATCAAGAAGACCCTGCCTGCGTATTTCCGCAGCCAGCGGCAGATCATCATCGATACCGAAGCGCTGATCCGGCAGCGACGCAGCCTGGCCGCCGAGGACTTCGTGAAGCGCAGCGATGCGATCGGTGTCGACCAGCGCATCCTGCGCCTGCGCTACGGCCAGTTCCTGGGCGAGGAAAGCGAAGGTGCGCCGAAGCCGCCGCCGACCAGCGACCTGCCCACCAGCGATGCGCCGACCGCAGACGGCCACGACGACGATCACGAGCACGACCATGGCGCGCAGGCCGGTGCGCAAGACGACCATGGCCACGATCATGGCAGTACAGCCAACGCAGATATCCCGCCGGTGTTCGGCAGCGAGACCGACGTGCTTTCCGAATACGGGCACACCCATGACCACGCCGAGGCGACCACCCTGCTCGATCCGCAGACCCGCGCCACGTTGAAGGCCGCGCTGGATCAGATGTGGTCGGCCGAAGGCGAGCTGCGCCAGGGCCGCCCGGAGCAGGCGCTGCCATTTGCCTACAAGGCGCTGGGCTTCATCAAGCAGGTGCAGCAGGCCGAGCGCATCTACCTGGCCCGGGTCGGGCCGGAGCTGCCACCCATCGATGAAAGCCGCCGGCTAGGCGGTGATCGCGCCGGACTGGCCAGTCGTGAACTGCCGTTGGCCGCGCGAACCCCGCCGGACCCGGCCATCGTTGAAGCCTGGCAACGCCTCGGTGATGACAACGGCGCACCGGATCTCGATGCGCTGGCGGCCTGGCAGCAGCGCAACGCCGCCTACCTGCCCGATGCACTCGATCTGGCTGCGGCCATCGAGCAGCTGCGCATCGAGCCCGACTGCGGCGACTGCCGCCAGCGCCTGCGCGCACAGTTGTGGCGGGCGCTGCAGCGTCCTCTGCCACAGACGATGCGGCGCAGTGCCGCCGATGCGATGGGCCAGCGCTACCTCGACGCGCTGGAGGCGCAGCCATGAACGCCTCCGCTGTGAACCTGTGGATTGCACCGGCACTCGCCCTGATCGTGGTCATCGCCAGCGTGCGCCAGCTGCGTGCGGACACTGCGCACCCCGGCCGCCGGTGGGTCGTGATCGCACTGCAGATCGTCGTCGCCACGCTGCTGTATTTCTGCCTGGCGCCCCCCACCCGCCAGCAGCCCGCAGGCGGGCTGGTCGTACTTGGCGTCGATGCCGGCAAGGCCGACTCACTCCCGGCCAGCGAAGGCCCGCTGTTGCTGTTGCCGGAAGCTGCCGATGTGCCCGGCGCACAGCGCGTACCCGACCTGGCCACCGCGCTGCGCCAGCATCCGGCCGCCACGCTGACGCTGGTCGGTGCGGGCCTGGTCGCACGTGACCGCGACGCGGTGCTGCCGCCGGATGTGCGTTGGCAGGCTGCACCGGAGCCGCGCGGCTGGATCGCGCTGCAGCCGCCGGCCGATGTCGCACCCGGTGCCCGCTTCGACGTGCTGGCGCAGGCGCGTGGCGCGGCCAAGGCGAAGGCCGAACTGCTCGACCCGGCCGACAGCGTGGTCGATCGCACGGAGGTTGCCGACGACGGCCGCGTGCAGCTGAGTGGTGTCGCCCGCGCCGAAGGCCGCAGCGTGTTCCAGCTGCGCCTGCTCGATGCCGACGGCCATGTGGTGGACAGCGTACCGGTGCCGCAGCAGACCCTGCCGTCCGCACCGCTGCGCCTGCTGGTGCGCGCCGGCGCGCCGGGTCCAGAGCTGAAGTACCTGCGGCGCTGGGCAGCCGATGCAGGCATCCGTGTGCAGGTGCAGGCGGATACCGGGGCCGGACTCAGCATCGGCGATGGCGCGGTGTCGATCGATGCAGCATCGCTCACGCGCAGCGATCTGTTGCTGCTGGACGAGCGCAGCCTGGCGGCATTGAGTGCTGGCCAGCTGGCCGCCGTGCGCCAGGCGCTGCGCGATGGACTGGGCGTGCTGGTGCGCAGTGCGGGCGCACCTTCGGCCAGCGCGCGGCAACGCCTTCGCGATCTGGGCCTGCCAGTGCAGGGTGATGGCAGCAGCCACCCCCTCGAACTTCCCGGCGATGGCGAAAGCGCGGTCCTCGCCGCACGCCGTGGCCCGCTCGCCGCTGGCACATTGCCGACCGGCTACGGCGAAGAGGCCGACCGCAGCTCGCACAGTGCCGCGCTGTCTTCGCTGGAAGCACTGGCGTTGCAGGCGCCGGGCAGCAACGCGCTGCTGCACGATCGGGGCGGTCAGGCCGTCGGCGGCTGGCGCGCGGTCGGCAAGGGCCGCATCGGCCTGCTGCCGCTGACCGACAGCTGGCGCTGGGTGCTGGCAGGCCGCGATGACCGCCACGGCGAACTGTGGAGCGACGTGGTTGCCACGCTGGCACGCGCGCAGGGCAGCGGTGATGCGCTGTGGTCACCACAGCCCATCAGCTGGGCAGGCGAACGGCAGGCGCTGTGCGGCGTGCAGGCGCCGCTGCAGGCCTTCAACCTGCGTGGCGACAGCGTGGCGCTGATCGCCGATGGTGCAACGTCGGCGCTGCGCTGCGCCGGCTGGTGGCCCCGTGAGGCAGGCTGGCAGCGCCTGCAGCATGGCGACAGCATCGTCTGGCGCTATGTGTTCGACCCAAAGGACGCCGCTGCACTGCATCGGCAGGCGATGATCGATGCGACCACGCAGGCGTTGGCCTCCAGCACGTCGGCGAACGCGTCGGTGATGCAGCCCGTGCCGGGCTCACGCTGGCCGTGGTGGCTGGCGTTCGTGTTGTGCGCATCGCTGCTGTGGTGGCTGGAACGGCGGCGCTGACCCGGGGTCGGATCCCTTTCGCCCGCGAAAGGGCTCTGACCCCCTCCGTCAGGCGTTCTTCAACGCGAGCCCGCGCGCCGGTACACGCCATTGAAGCGCACGTTCATGCCACCGCATTCGCTGTTGTCGGCCACGATCAGCACCTCGCCCAGCGAATGCACGCGTACCTTGCAGGTGTCCTCGACGAACTCGACGTCGGCACCGCGCGGCGCGGCGCGCGCTTCCACCTGGCCCATGTTCGGTCCGTAGGGACGCTGCTCCGGCGTGGGGTTGGCGGAGGGCCAGTAGGCGTCCCCCTCCACATGCAGTTGCCCACCCTGCACGGTGATGCGCAGGCCGTTGTCGCCGTCCTTCCAGTTGCCCGCCCAGTCCTGCAGCGACGGCACGGCCACCGGCAATGGCTGCAGCTTGCTGCGGTCCACCCAGCCGGCACTGCCACCCACCCTGTTCGGGAAGAACGCGCAGCGATAAGCGCCCAGGTCGCGCCCGGTCACCACCGTATCGCCGTTGACCACATAGCTGCGCTGTCGGCAGGCCGGTTCGCCCTTGGCCGGGCAGCCGTCCATGTCGCCAAGCAGGTACAGGCGCGGTGCATCGACCACCCGCGCCAGTGCGAACCGGCTCTGTTCGGACGGGAACGCGCCATTGCGGCAGGCGCCGTCATCGGCGATGCCGGAAGCGAAGGCGGAGGCTGGCAGCAACGCGGCCAGCAGGCAGAACGAACGCAGGGACATGGCGATGGCACCGATGGGGAAGCCGGCAGGATATACCGGGCTACTTCACCGGCGGCGCGTCGCCAGCATTCTGCTCCTGGGAGAACCGCAGCGCGCGCCGCTGCTGTTCCGCACTGAGTTCCGGCGGCGGCCGCGCCACGGCGGCCTGGATCTGCGAAGGTCCACCCGTGAGCTTGTTCACGCCCTTGGCGGCCGCCATCACACCCTTGACCACGCCCATCATGATGTAGCCGCCGCCCATGCTCACCTGCTCCGGCGATGGCGGTTCGCTCCAGTCACGGCTGAAGCGGTTGTCGCCGAACTTCACCGGGTTCTTGAAGCGGTAGAGATCCAGCGGCTCGTCTTCCGGCTTGAGCGCACGCACTTCGCCGAGGGTGGTGACGTTGTCCTGCGGCAGAGCGGTGGAGATCGGTGCGGTGGTTGCCGCCGAAGCATCCACCGGGGGAACGGGCGCCGGATCGGGCACCGCCACCGGCGCGGCCTGCTGCGCCTGCGCGATGCCGGCCAGCAGCATGCCGGCCAAGAGGGCTCCCTGCGTTCCACGTCGTGCCACAGCCATCCACCTGTTGGTTGCGTCCAGCGCCCAAGGATACGGATGCCGGCTTCAGATTTCGTTGCTGCACTGGCAGCTGTTCAGCCAGGGGAGATGCGGCGACGCTACGGGACGCGGGCACTGAACGGTTCACGCCCTCCGTGTGCGGTGTCTCACATCCTGAGACGTGAGTGTGGTGCCATGTGACCCCTCGCAATCCGTCCCGGCTCCATCTTCCATGGCCTACGAACTCGCCAAGCGCACCGCCGATGCCGAGCAGAAGCTCGCCACGCGCGACGGCCTGCCCGCCCGCGACGGCGCCCTGCTCAGCGCGCGCCTGCAGCGCCGCTACCAGGACCGCATCACCGGCAGCTTTGCCATTCCCGGCCGCGAAGGCCGCTATGCGCCCATTCCCGATTCAGTTCCGCCTGCCCTGGCCGCTGCGCTGAAGGCGCGTGGCATCGAACAGCTCTACAGCCACCAGGCCGAAGCTTGGGAGGCCAGCCAGCGCGGCGAGCACGTGGCCATCGTCACCCCCACCGCCAGCGGCAAGTCGCTGTGCTACACCCTGCCGGTGGTCAGCGCGGCAATGCAGGACAAGGCCAAGGCGCTGTACCTGTTCCCGACCAAGGCACTGGCCCAGGACCAGGTGGCCGAGCTGCTGGAACTCAACCGCGCCGGCGATCTGGGCGTAAAGGCCTTCACCTTCGATGGCGACACGCCCGGCGATGCACGACAGGCCATCCGCCTGCATGGCGACATCGTGGTGTCCAACCCGGACATGCTGCACCAGGCCATCCTGCCGCATCACACCAAGTGGGCGCAGTTCTTCGAGAACCTGCGCTACATCGTCATCGACGAGGTACACACCTACCGCGGCGTGTTCGGCAGCCACGTCACCAACGTGCTGCGCCGGCTCAAGCGCATCTGCGCGTTCTACGGCGTGCAACCGCAGTTCATCCTGTGCTCGGCCACCATCGGCAACCCACAGGCGCATGCCGAGGCGCTGATCGAGGCCCCGGTGACTGCCATCACTGAATCCGGTGCGCCCAGCGGGCCGAAACAGGTGCTGTTGTGGAACCCGCCGGTGATCAATCCGGACCTGGGCCTGCGCGCCTCGGCGCGCTCACAGAGCAACCGCATCGCGCGCATCGCGATCAAGTCCGGGCTGAAGACCCTGGTGTTCGCGCAGACACGTTTGATGGTGGAAGTGCTGACCAAGTACCTGAAGGACATCTTCGACCACGACCCGCGCAAACCGCCGCGCATCCGCGCCTACCGCGGTGGCTACCTGCCCACCGAGCGGCGCGAGACCGAGCGCGCGATGCGTGCCGGCAACATCGACGGCATCGTCAGCACGTCGGCGCTGGAACTGGGCGTGGATATCGGCAGCCTGGACGTGGTCATCCTCAACGGCTACCCCGGCAGCGTGGCCGCCACCTGGCAGCGCTTCGGCCGCGCCGGCCGCCGCCAGCAACCCGCACTGGGAGTGATGGTGGCCAGCTCGCAGCCGCTGGACCAGTACGTGGTTCGCCACCCGGACTTCTTCGCCGAGGCCTCGCCCGAGCACGCGCGCATCGCGCCGGACCAGCCGCTGATCCTGTTCGACCATATCCGCTGCGCGGCCTTCGAGCTGCCGTTCCGGGTCGGCGATGGCTTCGGCCCGATCGATCCGGAGGTATTCCTGGAAGCGCTGGCAGAGACAGAAGTGATCCACCGCGAAGGCGAGCGCTGGGAATGGATCGCCGACAGCTATCCGGCCAACGCGGTCAGCCTGCGTGCGGTGGCCGACGGCAACTTCGTGGTGGTCGACCGCAGCGATGGCCGCCAGCAGATCATCGCCGAGGTCGATTACTCCGCCGCCGCGCTCACTCTGTACGAGGGCGCCATCCACATGGTGCAGTCCACGCCGTACCAGGTGGAGACGCTGGACTGGGAGGGGCGCAAGGCCTACGTCACCCGCACCCACGTGGACTACTACACCGACAGCATCGACTTCACCAAGCTCAAGGTGCTGGACCGTTTCGATGGCGGCGTGGCCGGCCGTGGCGATTCGCATCATGGCGAAGTGCACGTGGTGCGCCGCGTGGCCGGCTACAAGAAGATCCGCTATTACACCCACGAGAACATCGGCTACGGACCGGTGAACCTGCCCGACCAGGAACTGCACACCACTGCGGTGTGGTGGCAGCTGCCGCAGGCGCTGCTGCTGCGCGCGTTCGCCAGCAAGCAGGATGCGCTGGATGGCTTCCTCGGCGCCGCGTATGCACTGCACATCGTCGCCACCGTGGCGGTGATGGCCGATGCGCGCGACCTGCAGAAGTCGGTGGGCAACGGCGATGGTTCCTGGTTCGCGATCGCCGACCAGAGCGGCCGCGGCCAGCTGCGCGGCAGCGAGGGCGATCCCGGTGGGGTGGAGCTGCTGCAGGAGTTCGTGCCCACCGTTTACCTGTACGACAACTTCCCCGGCGGCGTCGGCCTCAGCGAACCGCTGTGGCAGCGCCAGGCCGAACTGGTGCAGCGCGCGCGCGAACTGGTGCAGCGCTGCGACTGCAGGGCCGGCTGCCCGGCCTGCGTGGGCCCGGTGCTGGCCGCGCAGGAAGACGATGAGACTTCGCCGCGCGCGCTGGCGCTGCGCGTGCTCGACCTGTTCGATGCCGACGCCTGCCAGCACGTGCCCGACGTGGTGGTGACCACGCGCGACCCGATGGAGCTGCTGGCACCGTGAGCCTGAGCCTGGACAAGCTGCGCCTGCTGCGCAGGCAGGCCGGCGACACGAAGGCGAGCACACCGGCCGCGCCGGACGTGCCCCCTGCGCCACCGGCACCCGTGGCCGCGAACGATGCGCGGCAACCACCGGCCGAACGTTCGGTGTTCGCCTGGGTCGAACAGGAGATCCGCCACAAGCCGACCGGCGCTGCGGTCTCCACACCGGCACCCGCACCGCTGCGTCGGCCGGAAGTGGGCGGTCTGCATCGCCTGCTCGGCCTGCGTTCGCGCGGTGGAGCCGCGCCGGCACGCGCCAGTGCACAGGTTCGTCAGTTGCCCGGCGAGGAGATCGCGCCGGGCCTGTTCCTGATCGAATCGCTGCAGCCGCAACCAATCCCGACCGCCCCGCTGTCATTGGCCTTCGCCAAGCGCGAGGACCAGCATGTAGCTGCGCGCGACCTGCTGTTCTTCGATACCGAGACCACGGGCTTGGCCGGTGGCACCGGTACGCGTGCCTTCATGATCGGCGCGGCCGACTGGCACGTGTGCCCGCAACGTGGCGAAGGCCTGCGCATCCGCCAGCTGCTGATGTCCACCATGGCTGCGGAAGAAGCGATGCTGGCCACCTTCGCCAGTTGGCTGCAGCCCTCCACCGTGTTCTGCAGCTACAACGGCCGCAGCTACGATGCGCCGCTGCTGAAGGCGCGCTACCGGCTGGCGCGCCAACGCGATCCGATCACCGCGCTGGACCATGTGGACCTGCTCTACCCCACCCGTCGCCGCTATCGCGGCACCTGGGAGAACTGCAGGCTGTCCACCATCGAGCGCCAGCTGCTGCGCGTGGTGCGCGAGGACGACCTGCCCGGCTCGGAAGCGCCGGGCGCATGGCTGCGCTTCCTGCGCGGCGGCGACGCGGTGAACCTGCGCCGGGTGGCCGACCACAACCATCAGGACGTGGTGACCCTGGCCCTGCTGCTGCAACGGCTGGTGCACGAGGAGCAGCGCGAGCGCGAGACGCTGGCGCTGGTCGGTCAATAGGCCTTGACGCGGCCTGACGGTGGCAGCGGTGACACTGCCGCCACCATCCACGCCTGGAGCCCGACGATGCGCCTCAATCCCCTGGTCCTGCTCGCCATCCTGCCCTTGGCCGCCTGCAGTCATGCCGGCAGCAGCACCTCCCACGATCCCGCGCCAGCGCCCGTGGCCGATACCGCGCACGAATGCAAACCGGAGGCGCTGGACGCCTTCACCGGCAGGACCGCCGACGAAGCCACGATCAAGAAACTGGTGGCTGACAGCGGTGCGCGCGGTGCACGGGTGGTCAAGCCGGGCATGGCGGTGACCATGGACTTCCGCCAGGACCGCGTGACCGTGCAGGTGGATGCGCAGAACCGCATCGAGCGCGCCAGCTGCGGTTGATGTTCCCAGGGTAGTGCCGGCGCTGGCCGGCCCCCCCCATTGCCGGCCAGCGGCCGGCACTACCGATCAGAGTCGCTCGGCCTTGCCACTGGCCAGTGCGCGCGCGATCACCTGCTGCGCCTGCTGCGATGCCTGCGCATGCACGCGTGCCTGGCGCTCGCCCAACGCGGCCTGTTGGCTGCCCAGCGTCGCCTGGCGGCTGGCCAGTTCAGACTGCTGGCTGGCCAGGCGCTGCATGGCGCGGGTGCGGCTGGCACGCGCGGTTTCGTTGTCCACTTCCTGCATCGCACGACGCGCCTCGGCGGCAGCCTCACGTGCGGCCTCACGTGCAACCGCCGCGTCGTTGGTCGCGCCCCGCGCCGCCTTCGCCGCTTCGGCCGCCGCTTCGCGATTGATGTCATGCGCGGCCATCGCACTGCGCGCGGCCTCCGCTGCGGCCAGTGCCAGGCGGCGCGCCTCTTCACCCTGCAGACGCCCCATCTCACCCATCTGCTTGCCCAGGTCGCCCTGCTGGCGGCCCAGCGCACTCTGCTGGCGGCCCAGTTCGCTCTGCTGGCGACCAAGGTCCGCCGCACCGGCATAGGCGCGCTGCAGCGACTGGATCAACATCGGGTCGCGCACCACATAGCGCTTGTCGCCCTGGCGGAACCACAGCGCCGGGCCCTTGCCGAGCTGCCTGCGGGCCACCATCACGTCGTCCATGCCGCCGTTGGCGAAGGTCGAATCACCATCGACCAGCACGAAGGCCTCCCGGGGCGACTTGCCCAGATCGAGGCGACCGTAGGTCGTGATGGAGGAGGTGGTGGTCGTGCCGTCATGGTCCTCATCCATGCCAGCGGCATCGTCGACATCGGCCACATCGGCCACATCGGCATCGTCGGGACCGGAGGGTTCTTCCATATCGGCCGGTTCTGCGGGCGGTGCGGGAGCCACCGGCTCGGCCGGAACGCGCGCGGCCGAGGCTGGTGCGGGCGGGGCTTCCGGAGCCTTCGGCGGGGGCGGCACCACGGCCGTCGGGGCGGCCGGAGGTGCGGGCGGGGCCGGCGGCACCGGCGCTGCGACCAGCCGCATCGGCGCCACGCCCACCACCACCACCACAGCGGTCAGCGCCACCGCCAGCAGACGCGGGCAGGACCGGTGCGACTGCAGCGAAAGCAGGCGACGCTTGAGGCTGGTGGTGCTCGGTGCGGCGCTGGCCACGCCCAGATGCGGCTGCGGGGCCACGCCCAGCTGCAGCAACAGGCGGCCATAGGCCTGGCGGCTGGCGCCATGTTGGCCGACCACCGCCGCATCCACGGCTTCCTCGCGGGCCTGCGCGTATTCGCGCACCGACAGGCGCAGCAGCGGGTGGAAGAAGAACAGGTGCTGGGCCAGCGCGGGCAGCAGGCCCCATTGCAGGTCACGGCGCTGCAGGTGCTGCAGTTCGTGGGTCAGTGCCAGGTCCAGCGCATCGCCCTGCAGGACGTTGTCGCCGGCCGGCAGCAGCAGCACCGGGCGGAACGGCCCGACCAGCTGCGGTGCGTCCACCTGCATGCTCATCCACAGTCGCGGCGCACGGCGCACGCCGTGGGCATCGGAGGCCAGCTGCAGGGCCTGCACCAGCGCCTCGTCCTCGCAGGGATACGCCGCAGCCAGCAGTGCGCGGCAGCGGCGCCACTCACCGAAGGTGCGCAGCGCCATCATCAGCACGCCGGACAGCCACAGCGCGGCCAGTGCGACCGCCCACCACGCAACTGCCGGTACTTCGGCCGCGGGCAGCGGCATCGCGGCCAGCAGCTGCGCCGAGGCCTCCGGGGCCAGCGGGTAGACGATGTCAGCGGCCACGTCGGTCGCGGTCATCGCCACCGCCTGCGGCGCCGGCAGCCAGGCCAACTGCAACGGCTGGCTCCAGAACAGGCCGAGCACGGCCTGCAGCGAGACCAGCCACCACAGACGGCAGCGGGTCGCCGCCGACAGCGACGGCAGCGCGCGGCACAGGCCGTACACCAGCGCCACCAGCAGCACGGTCTGCAGGCTGGTCCAGCCCAACCGTTCCAGCATCGGAATCAGCATCGTGGTGTCCATGGCTCAGCCCTCGTGGCGACGCGATTGGAGTTGGGCGACCAGCGCTTCCAGCTCGGCCAGTTCGTTGTCGCTGACCTGCTGGCGCTGCGACAGGTAGGCCACGAACGGCGACACCGAGCCCTGCAGGGTGTTGTCGACGAACTGGGCCACGGCACCCTGCAGCACGCTCTGCGGGCCACGGGTGGCCTGGTAGCGGTAGACGCCGTCCTGCTGCCGGCGCTGAAGATACCCCTTCGCCCGCAGCCGCTCCATCATCGTCAGCACGGTGGAACGGGCCAGGCCGCGGGCCTCGCCGTAGCCACTGGCGACCTCGCCGACCGTGGCCGGCGCATGTTCATCGATGTACTGCAGCAGGGCCAGTTCCTGATCCCCGATGGTCTTGCCACGCATGACACCACTCCCTTGACTACACGTGTCGTCACTGTCAGCTTGACGACAGCTGTAGTCAACCCCCCGGAAGTCATGGGCCGACGAACGGTAGGCACCACCGAGCGCTTAAACCTTTGACCCGCCCGCTGCATCCGATCCGCAACGCCCCGCTGGAATTCCGCATGTCCCGCCCAATGCTCCGAGTCCTGCTCATGCTCATCAGTGCACTGCCCTTCGCCGCTGTCTCTGCCAGCCAGGACCAGGCCAACGACCAGACCCGCCGCCTGATCCGCCAGATCATGCTGGAGCAGCGCATCCCGGGATTGCAGATCGCGGTGGTCAAGGACGGGCAGACGGTGTTGTCCGAGGCCTACGGGCTGGCCAACGTGGAGAACGGTGTGCTTGCCTCGCGCGACACCCGTTTCCCGCTCAATTCGGCCACCAAGGCGTTCACCGGCGTGACCACCGCGCAGCTGGCCCAGCAGGGGCAGCTGGATCTGGACGCACCGGCCTCGCGCTACCTGGATGACCTTCCGCCAGCGTGGAGAGACGTACGCATACACCAGCTGCTGGCGCATACCTCCGGCCTTCCCGACATCCTTGATGCGAAGGGACTGCTGGGCGGTGGCTCAGAAGCGCAGGCGTGGGCGGCCGTCACTGCGCAGCCGCTCGAAGCCGAACCCGGGCAGCGCTTCGCCTACAACCAGACCAACTACGTACTGCTGGCACGAATCATCGCGAAGCAATCCGGCATGCCCTACGAACGTTTCCTCGCCACCGGCCAGTTCAGCAGCGCGCGCATGGCCCGCACCACCTTCGGCGACAGCTACGACCTGATTCCCGATGCGGCGACGATGTACAGCCTGGCCCCGCGTGCCACCGACGCTGCGGATGCACCGTCCCGCCTGTCGCACTGGTTCTACGACATACCGCCTTCGCTGTGGGCCGGTGGCGGCATCCTCACCACCGCCGACGACACCGCGCGCTGGCTGGTCGCGCTGACCGAAGGCCGCCTGCTGCCGGAGACCGCCCTGCGGCGGATGTGGAGCGCGGAGCGCCTGGCGGATGGCCGTGCCGGCCCGTGGGCGGGGGGCTGGCCGGTACTGCGCGCATCGCCCGACCTTCAGGTGGCCGGTATCGGCGGTGCGCGCTCGGCGTTCGTGGTCTATCCCGAGCGCGGCGTGGCGGTGGTGGTGCTGACCAATCTTGTCGGTGCCAATCCGCAGCAGTTCATTCCACGCATTGCCGATTTCTATGCGCGCGATGCCTCAACGCCCAGTCACGAACGGGTCGCCCCTGCACGGCAACAACGGGCTGTCATCGCAGGGCCATAGCCCGGCCGGCACGGTCCTGGCCACTTCGAAGTGATCCTGGTTCCAGCGCAGGAAACCGCCGTGGATGGCATTGCCATGGTCGAAGCTGCGCGCATCGTCGGCCAATGGCTGCTCGGGGTCGGCTTCGGCCACCCAGCGCACCACCGGCACCTTGTCCAGCTGCCCGATGAAGGCGAACAGATCGCCCGCGCCCCTGTCCTGGTAAGCCGTCATCGTCGCCGTATCAGGCAGCTCGGCCTGCGCCAGCAACGACGCGGTGACATCCTGCAGCGGTGCGGCTCCCTGTGCGATGTAGGCGCGCATGCCCGTGGTGGTTGCTGGGCAGTCCTGCAGCTGCACGAGATACCCGGTGGTACCGCCATTGCTGGAGAACGAGCGCATCCAGTAGCGGAAACGCGGTCCGCTGCGATCGGTGACCATGAAATCCTGCTGGCCACCCTGCGCGGGAATGGAAAGCACCTGCGCATTGCCGGCACTCTCCACGTTGCACTTCAACTGCGCCAGCACCCGCCTGGCCGGTTCGGGCAGCGCAGCGTAGCGGCCGCCGGAATGGGCGCTGCCGGAAGCTTCCGGCAATGCAGGCAATCCGCGTTCAGTGGGTCCTGCCTGCGCAGGCAAGGTCTCCGGTTTCGCCTCAGGCTTCGCAGCAGGTGCGACCGGCACGGTGTACTCCCCGGCGGGTGCGCATGCGCTGCACGCCAGCAGCAACACCCACGGCAAACCGGACATCAAGGGTAGACGGACCATCCTTCAACGTCCTCCCATCGCGGGTGCTTCGTGCTGCTGTGCCGGCGCGGGCACGGGTGCACCCTGTTCGCGCGCTTGCTGCTGCAGCTGGCGCAGGCTGGTTTCCACCGCAGTCTCGCGCACCTCGGCTGCGTTGACGCCTGCGCGCACGGCCGCCGGATCGCCCGGATTGCCCTGCACCAGGAACAGTGTCTCACCCGCAGCGCGGCCGCCACTGGGATTGCTGGCCACGATCTGGTCGACCCGGGTGATGCCTGCGGCCTTCGCTTCGCGCAGCAAGACCAGACTGTAGTCATCGGCATGCTCGGCGTAGCGCCCGCCCAAGGCCTGCAGGTGCGTGCTGATCTGCTGCTGCAGGGCATGGTCGCGATGCTGCGGCTGCCGGGGATCGTCATTGGCCGCGAGCGGCGTGTCCTGTCCCAGCCCGCGCGCCTGGCCCGGCGCAACCGAGGTCAGCACATACTGCCAGCGGTTCTGCCCGGGGGTGCCGCGTACCGTCGCCACGAAGTCGTCGTACTCACCGCCGCCGATGGTCTGGCAGCCCGCCGAATCGGTATTGGACCGGCTGCCACGATGGATCTTGAAGGTGTCGTTGAGGTGCTGCACGCCCTGGGTATCGCGCGCATCGAACCAGCCATCGCCATTGCTGTCGCGCTCCACCCGTCCAGCGCCGGCGGTGATCGCCGCCTGCGAAGGGCGCAACGCGAACTCATCGGGATGGCCGTTGCGCGGATGCGTGGTCGCGCGCATCTCGGTGGTGCCTTCGCCCAACCGTCCAAGATCCTTGACCCGGTCGCCGTTGACGTCCTCGCCCTCGGTCTTGGTACGCGGCGCCACGTTGCCGAAGCCAGGGCTGCGTGGCGTGGTCTTGGCGTGTCCGTCGTACTGGGCGGTCGGTTCTGTCGTGGCCTGGTTGAACTCGCGCACATGGCCGTGGTCCTGCGCATCCTTCCACAGCACCACGATGCGGTCGTCGTAGACACCACGTCCTCGCGCCTCGGTGGTGCGGTTCTCGTCGCGCAGCCCCAGCACCACGCGATCCTGCGTGGCCATCGCATCGTTCGCTGCGGCGTTGCCGCGCTGGGCCACGATGCTGCCATACACGTCGTACTGCTGGGCCTGGCTCAGGCCCGCAGTCTCCGCGGCGTCGGGCATGCGCGGTGGGCGCGTCGCGTCGCTCAGGCGATCCAGCATCGGCTTGACCGTGGCCGCGTCAGTGGCGGATACGCCACCGCTCCGTCGCAGCGCCTCAAGCTCGGTGGCGCCCCGCGCCGCGATGTAGCGATCCAGCGATTCCTGCACCACCGCACGCTGGCCGTTGTGCAGGGCCTCCAGGCGGGCGGCCGCGCCACGGGCATCGTTCTGCCGCAACAGGGCGACGACTTCATCGGCCGCTGCGCTGATATCCATCTCCGGCATGATCTTTCCCTGAACGTGATCGTATGGGAGTCCAGCCTACCCCACCGCACCGGCGCAGCCGTTGACACACGCCACACACCTGCGCGAAGCCCCGTTCAGCAGGCGCCACGCCGTAGTGCTGTTCACCCGCGTGGCCCGCCCATCACCGGCAGGATCACCCCGCTGATGTAACTGGCACAGGCCGGCGAGGCCAGGAACACGTAGGCCGGCGACAGTTCCTCGGGCTGTGCAGGCCGGCCCATGTCGCTGTCCTTGCCAAATTCCGCCACGTCCTGCGCCGGCTTGTCGGCCGGGTTGAGCGGCGTCCATACCGGCCCCGGCGCCACGCAGTTGACCCGGATGCCGCGCGGCAGCAGCTGGCTGGCCAGCGATTTGGTGAACGCGTGGATCGCACCCTTGGTCGCCGAGTAATCGATCAGCGCCTTGCTGCCGAAGATTCCCGTTTCCGAACCGGTGTTGATGATGCTGGCGCCCTCGCCCAGATGCGGCAGCACCGCGCGCGCCATCTGGATGTACCCGCCGATGTTGGTCTGCAGGGTCTCCTGCAGGTGCGCGTCTTCCAGGTCTTCCAGCCGCTCGCAGTGCAGCTGGAACGCGGCGTTGTTGACCAGGATATCGATGCCGCCGAACGCCTTGGCCACCTGCTTCACCGCTTTGTCGCAGAAGCGCGGATCGCGCACGTCACCGGCGATCACCACGCAGCGACCGCCTTCGCGCTCCACGTGCTGGCGGGTGATGTCCGCGTCCTCGGCCTCGTCCAGGTGCAGCACGGCCACGTCGGCACCTTCGCGTGCGAACAGCACCGCCACCGCGCGGCCGATGCCGGAATCGCCACCGGTGACGATCGCACGCATGCCCTGCAGTTTGCCGCTGCCGGTGTAGTCGGGTGCAAGGAAACGCGGCGCCAGCTCCAGTTCGTGTTCGTGCCCGGGCTTGGCCAGCTGCTGCGCCGGCATCGCCTCCGGCTGGCGTCGTGCTCCGGCCTGGGTCGCGGTCTTCTTTGTTGCCTTCTTGGTTGCCTTCTTGGCCGCGCGGGCGTCCTTGGCCTTCTCCTGGTCCTGCAGGCGCCGCTGCCGTGCCGCAACGCGGGCGGCGCGGGGATCGCTGGCGGCGGCCTTGCGGGTTGCAGTCTTCACCACGCGCGGGCGATCGGGGTCGGCGATGGTCCTGGTTGCAGTGCTGCCTTTGCGCACCTTGGGTGAGGCTTTGCGGCGGGCGGGGGTTTTCCTGGTGGTGGCCATGCAGGTCTCCTCGGGGGGGGAATGGGATTGCCGGCCAGCGGCCGGCACTACCGGGCGCATGCGCCGCAGTACCGGGGGCGGCATCCGCCGCTCCTGCAGTGTCTCCACCCCTGCTGTTGGCGGCAGTGAGCGCGCCGTGTCCATGATGTGCACGGCATTCATTCCGCCACCACGTGCGCCGTCGCACCCTGCACGCAATCACACAAGGAACGCCTCCATGAAACACGCCATCGCCACCGCCGCCGTCTGCTTTGCCCTCGCCGCCTGCAGCAGCACACCGGTGGCCCAGGTACAGCCGATCGACGGTGTGATTTCCGGCCAGTGCCACAGCGACAGGGTGCGCGGCGCACTTGGCCTGGCCGCGTCGGACGCCACCGTCGCACGCGCACGGGTGGACAGCGACAGCCTGCACGTACGGGTACTGCGCCACGACGGCCCGCGGGTGCCGCCGGCCAGCGAAGGCGGCGACCGCCTGACCATCGAAAAGGGACGCACCAACAACATCACCGCGATCTACTGCGGCTGAGCCGGCGCGCCCTGCGCAGCACGCGCAGGGTCGCCTGTTCCCACTGGCGCGGCCCACGCAGGCCGGCCAGCGTGGCCAGTTCGCCGCGCTCCCAGCCGGCGAACACGCAGGGGTCGATATAGGCCTTGCGGCACACCGCCGGGGTATTGCCCAACAGCGACGCCACTTCGCACACCACCGCGCGCTGCGCCTGCGCCAGCGCGCGCTGGCTGGCCGGTTCCGGCAGTTCGGTGGCGGCAAACGCCTGCACCGCCGCAACCGTCCCGCCCCAGGTGCGGAAATCCTTGGCAGTGAAGTCCTCGCCCATCACCTCGCGCAGGTAGTCGTTCACCGCGCCGGAGTCGACCGGCTGCAGCGCACCGTCGTCATCGCGGTACTGGAACAACGCCTGCCCCGGCAGCTGCTGCAGGCGCCGCACCAGCAGCCCCAGCCTGCGGTCGCCCACGGTGACCTCCTGCAGCTGCCCGGACTTGCCACGGAAGCGCATGCGCACGCGGCCACCGCGCAGCAGCTCCAGATGCCGGTTTCGCAGTGTGGTCAGTCCAAACGAACGGTTCTGCTGCGCATAGGTCTCATTGCCGACCCGCACCAGCGTGTCCGCCAACAGCGCGACCACCATGGCCAGCACCTTCTCCTTCGGGAAACCGGGGCGCTTGAGATCCCGCGACAGCCGCCGCCGCAGCGTAGGCAACGCCTCGCCAAAGGCGATGATGCGGTCGAACTTGCCGGCATCGCGCTCCCTGGCCCAATCGGGGTGGTAACGGTACTGCTTGCGACCGCGCGCATCACGACCGGTGGCCTGCAGGTGGCCGTTGGCATGGGCGCAGATCCACACCGCGGTGTAGGCCGGTGGGATCGCCAGTGCGCGGATGCGTTGCAGGGTGGTGGCGTCGCGTATCGCGTGGCCATCAGCATCGCGGTAGCTGAAGCCCTTGCCGGCGCGGCGCCGGCTGATGCCCGGCTGGGTGTCGTCGACATAGCGCAGGCCGGCCGCGCGCGCTGCCTGTCGTTCGGGGGTGGAGGGAGTTGGCATGCCGCCAGTGTCGCCGTCGCCATGCCGCGATCCTGTCGATAACACAAGACAAACACGTGAGGGCCGGTTCGCCGCTATGCTCGGGTCTTCACAACCCCTTCCGGAGTCATGATGTCGTTCCCGATTCGCGCCCGTTCGCTCTCCGCCCTGTTGCTGCCGGCCGTGCTGGCCCTGACCGCCTGCCAGGCACCGGCGCTGGATGAACAGGATTCGGCCACCGCCCACGCCCAGCAGGCCGCCGAAGCAGCCAAGGCGCCGGCCGACGACGCCGGCAAGGCCACCGAGGCTCCGCCGGTCGGCACCTGCGATGCCAGCCAGGTACAGAGCCTGGTCGGCCAGGCCTACACCGATGCCCTCGGCAAGCAGGCACAGGAAGATGCAGGTGCCAGCCAGGTGCGCGTGCTCAAGCCCAATGATGTGGCCACGATGGAGTTCCTCGGCGACCGCCTGAACATCGAAGTGGACGACAAGGGCGCCGTCAGCGGCGTGCGTTGCGGCTGAGTCCCGCCCCGCGCCGGCACTGGGTTGCCGGCGCGTTCCGTTGCACCTGCAACCGTGTATTGCGGCGTTGCAGCAACCTGTGATCTAGTCGAGGCATCCGGTGGCCTCACGATGCGCTCCAGGGAATGAGCGGGGACGAGTGTCGCCGCCAACCCTATACGCATCGAGGTAGAGATGGCCCCCCGCAACCGCCAAGGGCTTTACGACCCGCGCTCCGAGCGCGATGCCTGTGGATTTGGCATGGTCGCCCAGCTCGACGATCAACCATCGCGCCTGTTGGTTGATACCGCCATCGCCGCGCTTTCGCGCATGACCCACCGTGGCGGTGTCGCCGCCGATGGCCTGACCGGTGATGGCTGCGGCCTGCTGCTGCGCCGCCCCGATGCGTTCCTGAAACTGCTGGCCAGCGAAGCCGGCATCACCACCGCCGCGCGTTTCGCCGCCGGCCTGGTATTCCTGCCGCATGACGCCGACGCTGCGCAGGCCTGCCGCGCGCAGCTGCAGGCGCAGGTGGAAGCGGTGGGCTGCAAGGTCGCTGGCTGGCGCGAGGTACCGACCGACGACAGCGTCTGCGGCCAACTGGCGCGCGACACGCTGCCGCGCATCGAGCAGGTGTTCGTCGATGCCGGGGTTGGCCAGGATGATGCCGGCTTCGCACTGGCGCTGTTCCTGGCCCGTCGCCGCAGCGAACAGCAGCTGCGCGAACACGCCGACTTCTACGTCACCACCCTCACCCCGGATGCGATCAGCTACAAGGGCATGGTGCTGCCGGACAAGCTCAGCCGCTTCTTCCCGGACCTGCAGCGCCGCGAGCTGGCCTCCAGCGCGATCGTGTTCCACCAGCGCTTCTCGACCAACACGCTGCCGCGCTGGCCGCTCGCCCACCCGTTCCGCATGCTCGCCCACAACGGCGAGATCAACACCATCGAGGGCAATCGTCGCTGGGCGCAGGCGCGCAGCAAGGTGTGGAAGACGCCGCGCTTCGATATTGGTGAATTCGACCCGGTCATCTCCATGCACGGTTCGGATTCGCAGAGCCTGGACAACATGCTGGAGCTGATGGTCGCCGGTGGCATGGAGCTGATCCAGGCGCTGCGCATCCTGGTGCCGCCCGCCACCCAGTCGCTGGAGTTCAAGGACCCGGACCTGGCCGCGTTCTACGAGTTCCACGGCCTGAACAGCGAGCCGTGGGATGGCCCGGCCGGCATCGTCGCCTGCGACAGCCGCTATGCGGTGTGTACGCTGGACCGCAACGGCCTGCGCCCGGCGCGCTGGATGCTGACCGCCGACCGCCACTTCCTGGTCGCCTCCGAGGCCGGCGTCTGGGAAGTGCCGACCGAGCGCGTGGTGCGCAAGGGCAAGCTCGGCCCCGGCGAGATGATCGCGATCGACCTCAAGCGCGGCGACCTGCTCGACTCCGACGCGGTCGACCGCATCAACCGTGGCCGTGCGCCGTACAAGCAGTGGCTGCAGCAGGGCGTGACCTACCTGCAGACCGAACTGATCGACCCGTCGCTGGTGGAGGAACCCTTCGACGAAGGCACCCTGCGCAGCTACCACAAGCTCTACCAGCTCAGCAGCGAGGAAGTGGAGCAGGTGCTGCGTCCGCTGGCCGAGACCGAGCAGGAAGCCACTGGCTCGATGGGCGATGACACGCCGATGGCGGTGCTGAGCCAGCGCAGCCGCCCGCTGTACGACTATTTCCGCCAGGCCTTCGCGCAGGTCACCAACCCGCCGATCGATCCGCTGCGCGAAGACTGCGCGATGTCCCTGTCCACCCAGCTCGGCAAGGAGACCAACATCTTCCATGCTGGCCCGGAGACGGTGAACCACGTCATCCTCAATTCGCCGGTGCTGAGCCAGCGCAAGCTGCGCCAGCTGCTGAAGATGGAGCAGTACGTGCAGGCCAACCGCCTGCTCGATCTGTCCTACAGCGAAGACGAGGGCCTGCGCGCCGGCATCGAGCGCATCTGTGCCGAGGCCGAACAGGCCGCGCGCGATGGCATGGTGATGCTGCTGCTGTCCGACCGCTACCCGGTGGCCGGACGCCCGATGGTGCATGCCCTGCTCGCCACCAGCGCCATCCACCACCACCTGTCGCGGCTGGGCCTGCGCTGCGACGTCAACCTGATCGTCGAGACCGGCACTGCGCGCGATCCGCACCACATGGCCTGCCTGCTCGGCTTCGGTGCCACCGCGGTGTACCCGTACCTGGCCTATCAGACCCTGTTCGACCTCGGCCGTCGCGGCATCCTCAAGCTCAGCAAGGGCGGTGAGCAGTCGCAGATCGGCCGCCGCTACCGCAAGGGCGTCTACAAGGGCCTGTCGAAGATCATCTCGAAGATGGGCATCTGCACCGTGGCCAGCTACCGCGGCGCGCAGCTGTTCGAGATCATCGGCCTGGAACCGGAAGTGGTGGACCTGTGCTTCCCGGATACGGCCTCGCGCATCGGTGGCGCTGGCTTCGCGCGCCTGGATGCCGACGCACGCGAGCTGTGCGCGCAGGCCTGGGACGCGCAGCAGGACGTGGACGTAGGCGGCCTGCTGAAGTACGTGCACGGCGGCGAGTACCACATGTACAACCCGGACGTGGTCACCACCCTGCAGCGCGCGGCGCGCAGCGGTGACCCGCGTGCCTGGCAGCAGTACTGCGATGCCGTGCATGCACGGCCGCCGTCGGCGTTGCGCGACCTGCTGGAACTGGTGCCGGCGGCCACGCCGGTACCGCTGGACGAGGTGGCTCCGGCCAGTACCCTGTTCCCGCGCTTCGATACCGCGGCGATCAGCCTGGGCGCACTGTCGCCGGAAGCACATGAAGCATTGGCCATTGCCATGAACCGCCTCGGCGGCCGCAGCAATTCCGGCGAAGGCGGTGAGGATCCCGCCCGCTATGGCACCGCAAAGCGCAGCAAGATCAAGCAGGTCGCCTCGGGCCGCTTCGGCGTCACCGCTGAGTACCTGGTCAACGCCGAAGTGCTGCAGATCAAGGTCGCGCAGGGCGCCAAGCCCGGCGAGGGCGGCCAGCTGCCGGGCCACAAGGTGAACGAACTGATCGCGCGCCTGCGCTATGCCCGGCCTGGGATCGGCCTGATCTCGCCGCCGCCGCACCACGACATCTATTCGATCGAAGACCTGGCGCAGCTGATCTACGACCTCAAGCAGGTCAACCCGACCGCGCTGGTGTCGGTGAAGCTGGTCAGCCATGCCGGCGTGGGTACGATCGCCGCCGGCGTGGTCAAGGCCGGTGCCGACCTGATCACCATCTCCGGCCACGACGGCGGGACCGGTGCTTCGCCGGTCAGCTCGATCCGCTACGCCGGCGTGCCGTGGGAACTGGGCGTGGCCGAAGCGCACCAGGCGCTGCTGGCCAACGACCTGCGCGGGCGCACCCTGCTGCAGACCGATGGTGGCCTGAAGACCGGCCTGGACGTGGTCAAGGCCGCGCTGCTCGGCGCGGACAGCTTCGGCTTCGGCACCGCGCCGATGATCGTGCTGGGCTGCAAGTACCTGCGTATCTGCCACCTCAACAACTGCGCCACCGGCGTGGCCACCCAGGACGAGCGCCTGCGCGAGAACCACTTCACCGGCCAGCCCGAACGCGTGGAGAACTTCTTCCGCCTGCTGGCCGAGGAAGTGCGCGGCTGGCTGGCGTACCTGGGTGCACGTTCGCTGGAAGAGATCGTCGGCCGTACCGACCTGCTGCGGCAGATCGAGGCCGCGCCGCGTGACGGCGTGCGCGTGGACCTGTCGCGCCTGCTGGCCGATGCCCGCTACGAAGGCAGCCACTGCGCCGCCCAGCGCCTGTACGAATCGCCGGACGGCCTGGCCACGCAGATGGATGGCCTGCTGGCGCCGGCCATCGAACACAAGCGCGGTGGCGAGCATCGCTTCCTGATCCACAACACCGACCGCAGCATCGGCACGCGCCTGGCCGGTGCGGTGGCGCGCGCGCACGGCAACCAGGGCATGGCCGAGGCACCGCTGGAACTGCGCTTCCGTGGCAGCGCCGGGCAGAGCTTTGGTGCCTTCAATGTCGGTGGCCTGCACCTGGAAGTGGACGGTGAAGCCAACGACTACGTCGGCAAGGGCATGGCCGGCGGCCGCCTGGTGGTGCGCCCGCCGCGTGGCGCGCGCTTTGAAGCGCGCAGCACCGCGATCATCGGCAACACCTGCCTGTACGGCGCCACCGGTGGCGAGCTGTTCGCCGCTGGCCGCGCCGGCGAGCGTTTCGCGGTACGCAATTCCGGCGCGCTGGCGGTGGTGGAAGGTGCCGGTGACCACTGCTGCGAGTACATGACCGATGGCGTGGTGCTGGTACTGGGCAAGGTCGGCCTGAACTTCGGTGCCGGCTTCACCGGTGGCCTGGCCTACGTGCTGGACGTCGACCGCGATTTCGTCGACCGCTACAACCACGAGCTGATCGACATCCATCGCGTCTCCGCCGAGGGCTTCGAGAACTACCGCCAGCACCTGCACCGCCTGATCGGCCGCCACCGCGAGCTGACCGGCAGCATCTGGGCGCAGCAGATCCTGGACGAGTTCCGCGATTACATCGGCAAGTTCTGGCTGGTCAAACCGAAGGCCGCCAGCATCGAGTCGCTGACCGAAACCCTGCGACGCGCCGCGTAACGGTAGTGCCGGCCGCTGCCGGCAACCCAGGACCACGTAGTGCCGGCCGCTGGCCGGCGACCGCAAAACACCACAGAGCCCGCCATGAGCCGCAAGCACGCCTTCCAGTTCCTCGACCTGCCCCGCACCATGCCGCAGCGCATTCCGGTGGAACTGCGCACGTCCGGCGACTGGGGTGAGTTGTACGGCAAGTTCGGTAAGGAAGATGCCCAGTACCAGGCCGGTCGCTGCCTGGACTGCGGCAACCCCTACTGCAGCTGGAAGTGCCCGGTGCACAACGCCATTCCACAGTGGCTGCAGCTGGTGCAGGAAAACCGCATCCACGAAGCGGCCACGCTGTGCCACAGCACCAACCCGCTGCCGGAAGTGTGCGGCCGGGTCTGCCCGCAGGACCGGCTGTGCGAGGGCAGCTGCACGCTGGAAGAGTTCGGTGCGGTCACCATCGGCGCGGTCGAGAAGTACATCGTTGATACCGCGCTGGCCACGGGCTGGCGCCCGGACCTGGGCGCGGTGCAGCCGACCGGCCGCAGCGTGGCTGTGATCGGCGCCGGCCCGGCCGGGCTGGCCTGTGCCGACCGTCTGGCGCGCGCCGGCATTGCCGCCGTGGTCTACGACCGCTATGAGCAGATCGGCGGCCTGCTGCAGTTCGGCATTCCCAGCTTCAAGCTGGACAAGGATGTGATCCACCGCCGCCGCGAAGTGCTCGAGGGCATGGGCGTGCAGTTCCGCCTCGGTGTGGAGATCGGCCGTGACCTCAGCGTGCAGCAGCTGCTGGACAGCCACGATGCGGTGTTCGTCGGTACCGGCGCCTACCGCTATACCGACGGTGGCCTCGACGGCCAGGACCTGAAGGGCGTGCTGCCGGCACTGCCGTTCCTGGTGCAGAACAGCCGCATCGTCGGCGGCGATGATCCGAAGGGCCGGCCGATTGCCGGCTGGGAAGACAGCATCGCCCTGCCCGACCTCAACGGCAAGCGCGTGGTGGTGCTGGGCGGCGGTGATACCGGCATGGACTGCGTGCGCAGCGCGGTGCGGCTGGGCGCGGCCAAGGTCACCTGTGCCTACCGCCGCGACGAAGCCAACATGCCCGGCAGCGCGCGCGAAGTGGCCAATGCGCGCGAGGAAGGCGTGCGCTTCCTGTTCAACCGCCAGCCGCTGTCGATCGAAGCCGGCGCCGACGATGAGGTGATCGGCGTGACCGTGGTCGAAACCCGGCTGGGTGAGCCCGATGCCAATGGCCGCCAGAATGCGGTGCCGATCGAAGGCAGCGAATCGCTGCTGGAGGCCGACGTGGTGATCATCGCCTTCGGCTTCTCGCCAACCGTGCCGGCGTGGCTGGCCGAGCACGGCGTGGAAGGCCGGTCCAACGGCCGCATCGTGGCTGGCGGCAAGGACCGCCTGCCATTCCAGACCGCGCACCCGCGCCTGTTCGCCGGCGGTGACGCAGTGCGTGGCGCCGACCTGGTGGTGACCGCCGTGGCCGAAGGCCGCGACGCCGCCGCCAGCATCATCCGCCTACTGGCGCATTGATTCCGGCGCCAGCAGCACGGCCAGCAAGCCCCGCAGTTCCTGCGCCGCCACCGGCTTGGCCAGGAAATGATCGATGCCCGCTTCGCGGCAGGCCTCGCGGGTGCGACCCAGCGCGCTGGCCGTGAGCGCGATGATCGGGACCTGCGCGCGAACCGCGCAGGCGTCGGCGCGGATGGCCCGTGCCAAGGCAAAGCCATCCATGTGCGGCATGTGGCAGTCGGTGATGACCAGGTCGAACGCCCGCGCCTGCCAGGCCTCGAAGGCCTGGCGACCATCGGTGCAGGCGTGCACCTGCAGACCCAGATCATGCAGGCGCTGCTCCAGCAGGTGCAGGTTGGTGGGGTGATCTTCAGCTACTAGCACCCGGGCCGACGACAGTGGCCGCGCCGCCTCTGCCGGAAGCGGCAATGCCTCGGCAGGCAACTCACAGGCGTCCAGATCCAGTTCCAGCCACACGGTGGTGCCCTTGCCTGGCGCGCTGCGCAGGCACAGTTCTGCTTCCATCGATGCAGCCAGTTCACGGCAGATCGCCAGGCCCAGGCCGCTGCCGCCGAAACGGCGCGTTGTCGATGCCTCGGCCTGGGTGTAGGCAGCGAACACCGCCTGTTGCCGTTCCGGGCTGATGCCCACCCCGCTGTCACTGACCTGCAGGCGAAGACGTTGGCCGCGATCGTGCTGCTGCAGCACCTGCACCTGCAGATCCACGCCGCCATGCTCGGTGAACTTGAGCGCGTTGCCGGCAAGGTTGAACAGGATCTGGCGCAGGCGCAGGCCGTCGGCCAGCGATCCGGCCTGCAATTCCGGATCAAGTTGGATACGCAGATGCAGGCCCCGGCTGGCCGCCACCGGCATCAGCAACTGCTGCACCGCGCGCACCAGTGCCGCCACGCTCGTGGGTCGCAGCTGCGGCGGCAGTGCCTGCAGCCGTTGGCTGTGCAGCACGTCGTCCAGGATCTGCCGCAGCATCTGGGCAGCATCACCCACGGTCACCAGCACCTGTTGCTGGCGATGATCCAGATCGCTGCCCTCCAACCGCTCGAGCATGCCCAGCAGGGTGCTCATCGGCGTGCGGATCTCGTGGCTCATGGTCGCCAGGAAGTGGGCCTTGGCCAGCGCTGCCTGCTCGGCCGCACGGCGCGCCTCGGCCAGCGCATGGGTGCGCGCCTGCACTCCGCTTACGTCGATCCAGTAGCCACTCCACTCGACGTCGCCGCTGTCCAGGGACAGCGGCCGTCCATGCGAGTGGACCCAGCGCCAGCCTTGTGGCGAGCGCGTGCGGAAGGTGACATCGATCGGGCCCCGCGCCAGGGCAGCGGCGTCGACGGTGTCCATCAGCCGCGAGCGATCGTCGGGATGAACCGCTGCCAGCAGGCGCTGATGATCGATCAGGGCGGTTTCCACGCTGATTCCGAACAACGCCTGCACGTCGCCTGCGATCTGGGGAAAGCTGTAGTGGCCGGTGGCAGAGCGACGCACCTGATAGACCACCGCTGGCAGGTTCGAGGTCACCTCCTGCAGGCGTTGCGCAGCCACGCGGCGACGCTCGCTCTCGCGATGCACGCGCCAGTAGCCGAAGGCGTACACCAGCATGAGCGCCAGCAGGGTCAGCGAGGCCGGCACCAGCCAGCGCAGGGGGGACGCAGAGGGCGGGTGTCGCGGCTGGTTCGGCAGCCAGGCCGTGCGGATCGCCTCGCGTTCGTTCGCGGTCAGCTGCGACACGGCCCGCTCGAACACCGGGATGACGTCGGCGCAGGCGGGCACGGTGGCCAGCACCGGCGCGTCGTCGATTCCGGCGGGCGCAGCGATTACCAGCGGCTCGCCCTGATAGTGGCGCAACGCGGCCTCGACCTCTCCAAGATTGGCGACCACGGCATCGACCAGGCCCGTGCCCAGCAGTGACAGGGCGTCGTCGATGGGGGCGGGGGGCAACAGCTGCACGCCAGACGCCTGTTCCGTCAGCGCCCCGACCAGCGACAGCGGGTCGGGACTGGCCACGGTGCCTCCGCGCAACGCCTCCAGGCCCAGCACCGGCGATGCATCCCGGCGCCGCACAATGACCTGTGGCAGCTGCACGTAGGGCGCACTGGCCACCCACCCCGTCGGCAACTGCGAGCGCGACCAGCCCAGCAGCGCCTGGACGTCGGGCGGCACCGTTCCCTCGGCGATGGCGGCGGTTGGCAATGGCTGCATCTGCAGTGGTCGCTGCGCGCCCAGCAGCTTCAGGTACTGCGCGCTGAGCCCGCGCGGCTGGCCCTGCTCGCTGGAGGACAACGGCGCGCGGTCGGCGGGCCAGGCAATGCGCAGCGGCGTCCTGCAATCCGCAGCGGCGGCCAGGGCAGGCAACAGCAGGCCGGCCACGACCGCGGTGGCGGCACGCAGGCCAGCGGCGTTCACGATGGGCATCCTCTTCTGGCGGGCGGAATGAACGGCCGCGCAGCGGTACCGCTGCCTCTTACGCTAGCGGCGCGTGGACGAAGCGCAATGAAGAAAGTTGTAAAAACACCAAGATAGGTGAATGGCGACATACACTGCCGCTTTCACCCGTATCTGCGGAGCATTCGATGCGCATCGGCCTGGCTGCCAACCGTCTCCATCACCACGACGCGCGCGCCGCCCTGTTCCGCTGGCTGCGCGTCAGCGAACCCGGCCTGCGCGAGCTGGGCGTGTCGCTGCACGCGGTCGGCCGCACCCATGACGCGATACAGCGTCAGGGCTTCCTGACCGGATACGCGGGCCTGCATCGCTACCCCTATGGTCGCGAGGGTGGCTTGATGAAGCTGGTGGCCGAGGTGGTTGGCATGGGGCCGGATCGGACACTGGATGGCGCGGTCTACCTGATCGATCCGGTCGATCCATCCTCGGTGTTTCCGGAAGCCACGGCGCTGAAGCGGCAGTGCGTGATCCACGGCAAGCCTTTCATTTCCACCGTGGCCACCGCGCGCGACTGGATCGAGGTGGAACGCATCCATGCCGGACTGGCTGCCGATGCTGGCGCCGACGACCTGCATGCGTTCGAAGGACAGACGCTGGCGCTGATCGCGCACGACGCGATGAAGCCGGCGATGCTGGCCTTCGCCGATGAGCACTTCGATGTGCTGGCGCGGTTCGGTGAGCGGGTGGCAACCGGAACCACCGGCCAGCGCTTGAACGAGCTGGCGTGGAGCCGTGGCTGGCCCAGCGATACGCCCTGGGTGACGCGCTACCAGAGCGGCCCGATGGGCGGCGATGCGCAGATTGCCGACCGGGTACTGGAAGGGCGCTGCCAGCGCGCGATCTTCTTCGAGGATCCGCACGTGGCGCGCCAGCATGAGGCGGATATCCAGCTGCTGGAGCGCGCGGTGACGACGGTGACCGACCAGGCGGTGTGCATTACGGCGCCGCGGGTGGCGGCGCGCTGGGCGGCGGCGGCGGCGTTGCGGGCGGGGTGAGGGTTTCAGCCAACGGCTGAGCCCCTCGTGGTAGGTCGTTCAAATCAGAAGCCGTGCTAGGCCGGGCGGGGTGGATTGCGCAGGGGTCGCTGCAAGTACGTCCTTGTAAGCTCGGTCGCCGCATCCATGCGGCTCACGCCCCTGCGCAACCCACCCCGCCCGGCCACGGACAGTTTCCTGTGTGCCCATCACGGAAGAAAGAAGGAAGAGCAGGAGCGGGTCGCGCGCTGCGCGCGCTTTTGTAGAGCCGAGCCATGCTCGGCTGCTGTTGATCGCGAGGGCTGGATATCTGCGCCACGCGCGTCAGCCGAGCATCGGCTCGGCTCTACAGCAGCTGGCGAAGCATCGCCTTCAGTCGGCGGCCTTCCAGCTGGAAGTAATCGCGCTGTTCGCGCCAGGCGGGGAAGCGTTGTTCCACTTCGTGCCAGAACGCGGACGAGTGGTTGGGCTGGATCAGGTGGCAGAGCTCGTGCACCAGCACGTACTCGAAAGCCTCAGGGCGGCCCAGTACCAGCGCCAGGTCCAGTGCCATGCTGCCATCGGGGGCGAGCGAGCCCCATTGCGAGGACATCACCTTCAATCGCAGGCGGCTGGGTGCGCGCGGCAGTGTGGGCAGGTACTTCGGCAGCCAGCGGCCGACGTCGGCGCGGGTCTGTGCTTCGTAGAACTCGCGCAGCAGGCGACGCAGGGTGGCGTCACCACCACGTGTCGGCCACTGCACGCAGGCACCATGCGCGTCGATCTCCAGGCGCGCGTAGCGGCCTTCCTGCCAGCGCAGCGGCAACAGTTCGCCGCGCAGGGGCAGCACGCCGTCTTCGCCCGGCTGCAGCGGTGCCGGCAGGCGCTGGCCCTGGTACTGGCGCAGCTGCAGTGCCAGCCAGTCGCGGTGCTGTTCCAGGAAGCGTTCGCCCATCACCAGGCTTGCGCGCGGCGGCAGGGTCAGGCGCGCGCCGCGTTCGTCCACGCTCAGCTTGATGCGGCGCGCACGCGGATCGCGCACGCGCAGTACCTCGATCTCGGCATCCTCCAGGCGCAGGCGAACGGTGTCGCGCTGTACGGTGGCGGGCGGGGTCGGGCTGATCAGGCGGCGCAGCAGACGGCTCATGCGCCCAGCATAGCGCCGCTTCGGGCCGCCGGATGACCGGCGGCCGTCGGGCTGCCTGTTCAGTCAGCCTTGCTGAGCTTGAAGGCTTCTTCCAGCAACAGGAACAGACGGCGGATCTCGGCGCTCTGCAGGGCGAAGCGGGCGTCGAACTCGGCGCGGCGGCCGTCTTCGTCGGCATGCTCCAGCTGGTCCAGGGCACCGTCGAGGAACTTCAGCTTGCGCACGATCAGGTCGTCGCCGATGACGAAGGACAGGTTGTCCTCGAAGATCAGCGCCAGCTTGGTCACCTGCTTGCCGGCATCCAGGTGCTTGTCGATCTCATCGCAGCGCAGTTCCTGGTGCTGGCACTTGACCACCGCGCCGCCTTCCACCGGGTCCTTCATCTCGCACTCTTCGCCCAGGCTCAGCCCGGTCGGCAGCGGCTCGCCGGCGATCCAGCCGGTCAGGATCGAACGCGGCGCGACTTCGGCGTTCAGCGGCATCGCCGGGAAGCTGCCGAGCAGGCCGCGGATGTCGGACATGAAGTACTCGCCGGTCTTGCGGCTGGAGGTATCCACCGCGACGTAGCCGTGCTGCAGGTCGATGAAGGCGTCGTTGCGCGAGGACTTCACGAAGGCGCGCGGCAGCAGTTCATGCAGCAGGTCGTCCTTCATCCGCTTGCGTTCGCGGCCACCCGGGCGGCGGCCTTCCTTCTCCTCGATCTCCTCCAGCTTGCGCTCGAGCAGGTCGTTGACCACCGCCGCCGGCAGGATCTTGTCCTCGCCGCCCACGGTCAGCCACAGGTGTTCGGCGATGCGGTGGGAGAGCAGTTCCTTCTCCTCGCGGCCGAACGGCGAGATGAAGCCGCGCGAATTCATTTCCAGTGCGCCGACCGGCTTCAGCAGGGCGTGCGGCAGCAGCGTGTCGACTTCGGAAAAATCGGTGGTGGTCGGGAAACGGAAGAACGTCAGGTTGCGAAAGAACATGGAATTCCGGATGGCAAAGAGGAAGGGCGACCGACCTTAAACGGTGGGCGTCTCGGGATCTGCGTCGGCGTCGGCCGGGGAACCGGCCAGCCAGGCATGGGCGTCGGGCAGCGGCGCGTCGTCGCGACGGCCCAGCGCCATGAAGTCGAACAGGGTGGTGTCGGCCAGCTGCGAGGGCCGGACTTCGCCCATGGCGCGCGCGATCTGCTCGATGCGGCCCGGGTGGTCCTTCTCCCACTGCTTCAGCATCAGGCCGACCTGGCGGCGCTGCAGGTTCTCCTGGCTGCCGCACAGGTTGCAGGGAATGATCGGGAACTGGCGTGCCTGCGCGTAGTCGACGATGTCGCTCTCGCGCACGTAGGCCAGCGGCCGGATCACCACATGCTTGCCGTCATCGCTGCGCAGCTTCGGCGGCATGCCCGACAGCTTGGCGTGGTGGAACAGGTTCATGAAGAACGTGGCCACCATGTCGTCGCGGTGGTGGCCCAGCGCGATCTTGGTGAAGCCGTGGGTCTCGGCGTAGTTGTACAGCGCGCCACGACGCAGGCGCGAGCACAGCGAACACATGGTCTTGCCTTCCGGGATGACCCGGCTGACCACCGAATAGGTGTCCTGCTCGATGATGTGGTACGGCACGCCCAGCCCGGCCAGGTACTCCGGCAGCACGTGCTCGGGGAAGTCCGGCTGCTTCTGGTCCAGGTTCACCGCCACCAGCTCGAACGGCACCGGCGCCTTCTTCTGCAGCTGCAGCAGCACGTCCAGCAGGGTGTAGCTGTCCTTGCCGCCGGACAGGCAGACCATCACCTTGTCGCCGGCCTCGATCATGCCGAAGTCGGCAATCGCCTCGCCGACCTGGCGGCGCAGGCGCTTGGCCAGCTTGTGCTGCTCGCGCTCGGCCACGCGCGGATCGCGGGCGGCGCGTGGCTGGGGATCAGGGAGGGAAATCACGGCACTCATGGGCTCCATTCTAACGGCTCGGAGCGGCCACGGCCGGGGGTCGGGATTCCCCTCTCCCGGCGGTCATCATCGCTGTGTATCCTCGAAGCCGTGGATACCTACGACCCCGCCGAGATTGTCGAACGCCTCGCCGCCCTGCGCGCCGAGCACCGCCTGCTGGATGAACAGATCACCCGCATGGCCGCCAACGGCGAGGACGAGCTGGAAGCCAAGCGCCTGAAGCGGCGCAAGCTGCAGTTGAAGGACTGCATCGCCAGGCTGGAAAGCCTGCAGATTCCCGACGAACCGGCCTAAGGACCGTCCTGGTGGGTGCCAACCCTGGTTGGCACGGCTGGAAGGTGTGGACCAAGGTCCACACCCACCGCATGGCCCGGCGCTGCCTTCAATCCTGCGGCGCCGGCTCGTCCGGGCGCGCTGCTTCCGGGCTGACCCGTTCGATGGTGTGGCGCAGCTCGCGGCCGAGGATGAACTTGGCGTCCTTGGCCCAGGCATCCAGGCGCTCGTCGAACAGCAGCTTGCTGTTCTCGTCCGGCCACACCAGGCGCAGTTCGCGCAGCTTCTGGATGAAGCCGCGGAACAGGGTGCGGTCGAAGAACTCCGGCGCGGCCGGTGCATAGAGCAGACTCAGACGCTGCGCCGCCTGCTGGCACAGGCTTTCCAGCTCGGCCGCGCCCAGCACGCCCGGGCCGTTCTTCACCAGCACCGAAATGGCGATGTAGTAGCGCTCGAAGGCCTGCTGCAGCGAGTGGCCGATCGCACGCAGGCGGAACACCTCGTCGGTCTGCCCGGTGTTGCGCGCCAGGATGCCGCCGTCGTCGTCATTGACGTTCTGCAGCAGGCCCTCACGCACGAACACGTTGATGGTCTGGTCGATGCGCTGTGCGAATTCGTCCTCGCTCCACGGCAGGAACAGCTCGGCCTGCAGGAACGGGTACACCGTGCGGCCCAGCTGGACCAGGCCGGTACGGCTCATGCGGCGGTTGTTCTGGAAGCAGCAGGCCACCCACGACGAGGCGGTGAACAGGTGCAGCACGTTGTTGCGGAAGTAGCTCAGCAGCACCGCGGTATCGCCGCTGACGCTGAGCACGTCGCCCAGCGGGTGCTTGATGCGGGTGAGGACGTTGATTTCCTCGGCGTGGGCGATGATCCGCTCCGGCGAGTGCGGGGTCACCGTCACCCGGTCCGAATACGGCATCTCGACCAGCAGCGTCTTGCACAGCTCGATCTGCGCGATCAGGTCGGCCTCGCCCATCGCGTGCTTCGGCGTGGACAGCAGGGCCAGCGCCAGCAGGTTGATCGGATTGACGTCAGCTGCGCCGTTGATGCGCACCTGGATGCGTTCGGCCAGCGTGTCCACCGTGGTCGACAGCCAGGCTGGCTTCTCGTCCTCGGACACCGCCTCGCCCTTCCACTCCGGCGCCTTCTCGGCCAGTACGTCGTTCAGTGCGATCGGTTCGCCGAAGTTCACCACCACCTGGCCGTAGTTCTGCTTGAGCACCTTCGGGATGCCCCACAGCAGCGACCAGATCGATTCCTTTTCCTTCGGCCGGCCGGACAGTTCGTCCAGGTAGCTGCCGCCTTCCATCAGCTTCTCGTAGCCGATGTAGATGGGCTGGAACAGCACCGGCTTGCGCGGCTGGCGCAGGAACGCACGCAGCGTCATCGAGATCATGCCGCCCTTGGGCTGCAGCAGTCGGCCGGTACGCGAGCGGCCGCCTTCGACGAAGTACTCCAGCGAGTAGCCGCCGGCCACCAGCTGCGCGACGTACTCACTGAGCACGGCCGAGTACAGCGCGTTGCCACGGATCGAGCGGCGGATGAAGAACGCACCGCCCTTGCGCAGCAGGGTGCCGACCACCGGCAGGTTCAGGTTGATGCCGGCCACGATGTGCGGCGGCACGATGCCACGGTCGTACAGCAGGTAGGACAGCAGCAGGTAGTCCATGTGGCTGCGGTGGCTGGGCACGTAGACCACTTCGTGACCCGGCGCGGCGGCCTTGAACTTGTCCAGATGGTGCACCAGCACGCCCGCATAGATGCGGTTCCACACGTGGCTGAGCATGAAGCTGGCCGAGCGCACCACCGGGCTGGAATAGTCCGCGGCGATTTCCCAGGCGTAGGCGTGTGCCTTCTTCCAGGCATCGGCCGTCTTCGAATTGTCGCGCTTGGCCTGCGCGGCGATCGCTTCGCGCACCGGTTCGGCGGCCAGCACCTGGTCCACCAGCAGGCGACGGGTCGACAGGTCGGGGCCGATCACCGATTCACGGATGCGGCGGAAATGGGTGCGCAGCACGCGCTGCAGCTTGCGTACCGTGCGTTCCGGCTCCAGGCCTTCGTCGATGATGGAACGCAGCGAGATCGGCGGCGCGAAGCGGACGATGGTGCTGCGGCCATTGAGCAGCACCGCCAGCAGGCGGCGGAAGCGGCCGACCAGCGCCCAGTTTTCCGAGAACAGCACCGCGAACCAGCCGCTCTGCTTGTCCGGCGCGCGGCCGACGAAGATCGACACCGGCACCAGGTGCACGTCCAGGTCATCGCGCACGCGATGTGCCTGCAGGACCTTGGCCAGCGAGTCGGAATGGGTCTTGGCACCGCGCTGCTCGGGGATCAGCGAATTGCTGGAGCTGCGCCGCGACAGCGCCAGGTAGGCGCGCTTGCGGCCGGTCGGGTCACCGGCCAGCGGCACCAGCGGCGACGGCAGGCCGGCCTGGCGGCAGGCCTTGTCCAGGATCAGCGCGTTGGACAGGCCGTAGTCTTCCAGCACGTACATGACCGGGCGGCCATCGTTGTACTGGCCCGGGTCTTCCGGCTCGATCTTCAGCGACAGCCACGGCTCGACCAGGCGGCCCAGCAACCGTGCCCACAGTGGGCGTCGGCCGGCCGGACGCGCGTGCACGGGCGGCGGTACCGGGTTCGGGCCGGTACCGGTCGAGGGGGACGCCGGCACCGTATCGGCGGGCGTCGACTGGGATTCTTCGCCGGGGAACGGCAGCGGGTTCTGTTTCGACATCGGCGCCATTATGGCTTAGGCGGCGGCGTTGCCGCTTCCCCACCCTCGGCGGGGGCTTCAGCCGGCGACGGCGACGCAGCGGCGCGGGCCGCCTCGGCCTTGCGCAGCAGCGCGTCGGTGTCGGCCAGGGTGCGGGTCAGGTACCAGTGGCCTTCGCGGCGGCTCAGCGGCAGCTGCAGGCTCATCTCGCGACCGGCGAGGTCGTAGCGCAGGCGTACCAGGGCGTTGTCACCTTCCACCGACAGCAGTTCGCCGCGCACGCTGCGCAACGCGTCGTCCACGCCCAGCCCGTAGCTGCCCAGCACCGCCTTGAGGGTGTGGATGAACGGCGCCAGCTGCGCCAGGCTGCCTTCCATGCCCGCGGCCTGCAGGCCGGCTTCGTCGTCGAAGCCGACCTTGTTGGCGGCGCCGACCAGCGCGGCGATGGTGCTGCGTGCGCGGGCCCGGTCACTGATCGGGGCACCCTGCGCCCAGCTGGCCAGGGTTTCGACCAGGGCGATGTAATGCGCCTGTTGGCCAGGCGTATAGCCCTTCTGGTGGCGAAGGTACTGCACACCGAAGTTGCCCATCGATTGCGCGGCCTGGCGAACCGCGCCGGCCTGTCCGGCCAGCTGGCGATCGAAGCTGCGCTGCAGTTCGGCGCTGGCATTGGGCTTGCGCAGTGCGGCCAGCATCGGCAGCAGCTGGTCACCCAGCGGCAGTTCGGTCAGCGGCCACTGGCTGTGGCCTTCGGTCCAGGCCTGTTGCAGGCGCTGGTACTGGCTGGGCGGTACCGACAGCTTTGCATAGCCGACCAGATCGTCCTCGGCCAGGCGCAGCGCCATGGCCTGCACCGCCGCGACCGGCTCGGCCGCCGGCTTGGCCGGGTCCTGGGCCGATTCACGACACGCCGCCACGGCCAGCAGCAGCATGGCTGCCAGCCCCCATCCACGCGCAGACCTTCCTCGCACTGCCACGCTCATGCACTCGGACTCCCCGGACCGGTCCGCATCTTGCGGCCTGTGACGTGACAGCGGCAAGCCGGGACGTCACGGTTTCCGCTGTTGCTTGTGCAAGTCACTGATGGGAATAAAAAAAGAGCCGGGATCACGGGGATCACAGGCTCTTCAAACCGGCGCAGGGCCGGTGGACAGTGTTGTGGCACATGTCCGGCCCGAGGACCGGATGGCGGCGATCCTACGCTGCCGCTCAAGTTAAGGCAACACTTCACGTAGTGCGGCCTAAATTATTGATTTTATTGATCGTCCTGATGCCTGGCATGGAGGCCATGAAATCTACGGCAGGTTTTGCGGCGATTCGGGCACAACCGCTCGGTGGACGGATGCAGAAACGCCATCCCGCGCGGGTCGGGATGGCGTTCGGGCCTGCAGCCTGCGCAACGGAATCTCAGCGCGCAGCCAGCGCCGACGCGATTTCCTGCTGGATGGCCCGCGCCGCGGCCTGCGGATCGGTGGCCAGGCGGATCGGGCGACCAACCACGATGGCATCGGCGCCATCGGCAAAGGCCTGGGCCACGCCAACGGTACGCTTCTGGTCATCGCCGACCGGGCCACCGGGGCGGATGCCCGGGCAGACGATCGAGAACCCGGCGCCGGTAGCGGCGCGGATCGGGCCGGCTTCCTGGCCCGAGGCGATCACGCCATCGATACCGGCCGCCTGCGCGGCCAGCGCGCGTTCGACCACTACGTCCACCGGTTCACGGTCGATGCCCATCTGCGCCAGGTCCGGGCGGCCCATCGAGGTCAGCACGGTCACCGCCAGCAGGCGCATGTCGCTGCTGTTGGCGGCGGCGCAGGCTTCCATCATCGCCGGGTGCCAGCCGTGGATGGTGGCGTAGCTGACCGGCCACTGCGACAGGCGCTTGATCACCGCCGCGGCAGTGGCCGGGATATCGAAGAACTTCAGGTCGACGAACACGCGCTTGTCGCGGCGGGCCAGCTCGTCCAGCACCTGGAAGTACTCGCCCGACGCCAGCAGTTCCATGCCGATCTTGTAGAACGCCACGCTGTCGCCGAGGCGGTCGACCCACTCCAGCGCCTGCGCGCGATCAGGCACGTCCAGCGCGAAGATCAGGCGCTCGTCATCGCGCAGCGGCAGCGGCGCGCGGCTCACGGCGCGTAGTCCAGGGCAGCGCGCTTGGCGTCGTGGCGGGCCTGGCGCGACTGGCTGTAGTCATTGTTGAACTGCGCCGGCTCGAAACCGCCGTAGGTCGGGTTCGGCAGCATCCACCAGCGCTCGCCGAACCAGTCGTGGTACTGCTGCAGCAGGGCGTCACGGCCTTCGTTGGTGTTGGCGGTCACTTCCACGAAGTCGCCCAGCTGGTCGCCGAACTGCATCAGCACGCGGTACTTCTGCCCGGCCAGGCGGCGGCGGCAGTTCTTCTCGCTGCCGGCCTGCTCGCAGCCTTCGACCACGGTGCCCAGGCCCAGGAACACGCTGTCATCGGCCACCGGCAGGCCCTGCTCGCGCAGGTTGGCCAGGGTCGCGTCCTTAAGGTGCACGGCGCGGTTGGAGATGTACAGCAGGGTTACGCCCTTGGCGTTGGCGGCCTTGGCGAAATCGACCACGCCCGGAATGGCCTTGGCCTTCTTTTCGGCCACCCACTGGTCCCAGCTCAGCTCGTCGTATTCCTTGCCGTCGCGCACCAGGCGCGCCTGGTAGGGCGAGTTGTCCAGCACGGTCTCATCCACGTCCAGCACCACGGCCGGCTTCAGGCCCTTGGCCTCGTTGCCGCGTTCCTCCGGCACCAGCGCATCCCAGTGCGCTTCCTTCAGCGCGGCGTCCAGGTGGTCGGCGGCGGCGCGGTAGGTCTGCTCGGTGATTGCCTTGTACTCCTGCGCGCGCTGCATCCACAGCACGGCGTTGAGATTGTCGTTGGCGGTCGCATCAAGCGCGCCATCAGCCTTGGCAGCGGCGGCCGGGGCCTCCGGGGCAGCGGCTTCGGCAGCAGGCGCATCCACGCGCTTGCAGGCGGACAGGCCCAGCGCCGCAGTGGCGAGCAGGGTCAGGGACAGGGAAACGGGACGACGCATGGATTCACCGGCAATCAGATATACCGGCGCATTTTACCGGCAAAGGCGGCCCCGGGACGGCTATGCTTGGCGGTTGACCCGTTGCCCTTCCGGAGGCCGCCATGACCGATTCCGTCCAGACCCCCGACGTCCCCCTGCTCGACGCCGTGCAGGCCCGCCTGCTGGGTTGCCTGGTGGAAAAGGAGGCGACCACGCCGGACACCTATCCACTGACGGTCAATGCCGCCCAATCGGCTGCCAACCAGAAGACTGCCCGCGAGCCGGTGATGAACATCGACGCCGGCAGCGTGCAGCACGCGCTGCGCCAGCTGGAGGCGTTGGGCCTGGCCCGCCAGCACTTTTCCTCGCGCGCGGACCGCTACGAGCACCGCCTGCAGGCCGCGCTGGACCTGACCCGGCAGCAGACCGTGCTGCTGGCGCTGCTGTTGCTGCGTGGGCCGCAGACGCTGGGCGAACTGATCACGCGCAGCGAGCGCCTGCACCGCTTCGCCGACACCGACGAAGCCCGCCACGCCATCGAGCGCCTGCAGCAGCGCGCGCTGCTGGTGGTGCTGCCGCGTGCCAGTGGGCAGCGCGAAGACCGCTACATGCACCTGCTGTGCGGGGAAGTGGACGGTGCGGCGCTGGCGGCCAGGTACGCCAGCAGCGGCGGTGGCAGCAGCGATGCAGCCGACCCGGGCCTGGCCGAGCGCGTGGCCCAGCTGGAAGCGGCCGTGGCCGAACTGCAGGCACAGCTGGCCGAACTGCGCGGCTGAGGGGTGGGTGCCGACCGTTGGTCGGCACTGCATCTGAATCGTGCCGACCAACGGTCGGCACCTACCAACATCAGGGGTCAGATCTGCGCCGCACCCGGCGTGGCATACAACCGGCTCGGGCTGTCCACGCCCGGCAGCTGGATCACCCCGCGCTCCTGCATGCCCAACCCCAGCAGGATCTTCCCGGACACCACGTTGTCCAGATCGGTGATGCCATACAGATCGTGCAGGCCCAGCCCAGCGCGCGCATGCGCGAACACTGCCCGCGCCGCCTCACCGGCATAGCCCTGCCCGGCGAATTCCGACAGCACCGCATAGCCGATGTCCGGACCCGGCAGCCCATCACGCCGTACCAGTCCGGCATTGCCCAGCCAGGCACCATCGGACAACCGCTCGATGGCATACATGCCAAAGCCATTCAACGCATAGCTGTGCAGCACACGCAGCGCGATGTAGTCCCGCGCCTGCTCCTCACTGCGCACATTGCGGTCGCCAATGAAGCGCACGAAGCCCGGATCATTCAACAGCGCCAGCATCGGCGCCGCATCGCGATCAGGCTCGATGGCACGCAGGCGCAGGCGTTCACTCTCGATCGGTTGCACAGGTGGACCTCCAGCCGAAACCCCGATTCTGCCTCAACCCCGGCTGCTGCTTTTGATTTTCTTTGCATTGCCGTGGAAGGAAGCGCCCGGCATCTGTCAGAGGCCGATCGGGGTGGGTTCGCGGGGGTATCCGCGCCATGGATGGCGCGGCTAAGCCCCCAGGGACGGGTTCACGGCGTCCCCCGCGAACCCACCCCGATCGGCCACACTGCGGAACCAACGCGTGCTCCACCACGGAGGGGCGGCGCCGTTGGAGCGCCCTAGTCGAACAACGCCTCGATCGCCGCCAACCCCGCACTCGCCCGTTCCTTCTTGCGCGCCGCATCGGCCACCGGATCAGCGCCATCACGCTGGATCTCCTCCGCCGGGATCTCATCGAAGAACCGGCTCGGCTTCAGCCGCACATGCTCACCGAACTTGCGCGTCAGCTTGCTGTAACTCATCCACAGCTGGATCTTGGCGCGGGTGATGCCCACGTACAGCAGCCGCCGCTCTTCCTGCAGGTTGCCCTCGTCCAGGCTGACCTGGTGGGGCAGCACGCCATCCTCGCAGCCCACGATGAACACGTACGGGAATTCCAGGCCCTTGGAGGCGTGCATGGTCATCATGCGCACCTGGTTGCCGCCCTCGTCCTTGTCGCTGCGTGACAGCAGCGCCAGCTGGCCGGCCAGGTCGGCCGCGGTGGCACCGCGCGGGCCGCCCTCGAACCACTGTGCCAGTTCCTCGATGTTGTTGGCACGGCGCTGGTAGCTGGCTTCTTCCTTGGCCTGCTGGCGCAGTTCGCTGAGCAGGCCCGATTCCTTGGCGACCTTGCGGATCATGTCGCCCGAGGTGACCTGACGCATCTGCGCGCGCAGGTCGCGCAGGATGTCGGTGAAGCGCGCCAGGCTGTTGGCGGCGCGCGGCGGCAGCTGCTGCAGGGCGCCGATCGCCTCGGCAGCCTGTGCCATCGGCATGTCCTTTTCCTGCGCCAGCTCGGCCAGCCTGGCCAGCGTGCCGGCACCGACATCACGCTTGGGCGACTGCACCGCACGCATGAACGCGGTGTCGTCGTCCGGATTCACCAGCAGCCGCAACCAGGCCAGCGTGTCCTTCACTTCCTGACGCTCCAGGAACATGGTGCCGCCGGTCAGGTGGTAAGGGATGCGCAGCAGCTGCATCGCCTTTTCCAGCGGCCGTGACTGGAAGTTGCCGCGGAACAGGATGCAGAAATCACTCCAAGGCACGTTGCGCGACTGCGCCACGAAGGCGATCTCGGCCGCGACCTTTTCCGCTTCGTGCTCGCTGTTGCGGCATTCCCATACGCGGATGCGTTCACCGTCGGCCTGGTCGCTCCACAGCTTCTTCAGGTGCTCATGCGGGTTGTTGGCGATCAGCGCATTGGCGGCGCGCAGCACGCGGTTGGAGCAGCGGTAGTTCTGCTCCAGCTTGATGATTTCCAGCGCAGGGTAGTCGCGCCCCATCTGCTGCAGGTTTTCCGGGTTGGCACCGCGCCAGGCGTAGATCGACTGGTCATCGTCACCCACGCAGGTGAAGTTGCCCTTGTCACCGGCCAGCTGCTTGAGCAGGCGGTACTGCGCGTCGTTGGTATCCTGGCATTCGTCCACCAGCAGGTAGCCGATGCGCTCGCGCCAGGCCAGCGCGATCTCCGGATTTTCCTCCAGGATCTGCACCGGCAAACGGATCAGGTCATCGAAGTCGACCGCGTTGAACGCCGTCAGGCGCAGCTGGTAGCGCTCGTAGACGCTGGCCGCTTCCTTCTCGCGGTTGCTGCGCGCGGCGGCCATCGCCTGCTCGGGCGACAGGCCGGCGTTCTTGGCGCGCGACACCAGGTTCTTCATGTCCTCGATGTCGTCGGGCTTGGCCCCGTACATCAGGTCCTTGATCTGCGCAGCGGCATCATCGGCATCGAAGATCGAGAAGCCACGCTTCAGGCCCACGGCCGCGTGTTCGATCTGCAGGAACTTCAGGCCCAGCGCATGGAAGGTGCAGATGGTCACCTCGTCGGCGTCCTGCTCGCGCAGGCGCTTGGCCACACGCTCGCGCATTTCCTTGGCCGACTTGTTGGTGAAGGTGATCGCTGCGATGCGGCGTGCCGGGTAGCGGCCGCTGCCGATCAGGTGGGCGATCTTTTCCACGATCACGCGCGTCTTCCCGCTGCCCGCGCCGGCGAGCACCAGCAACGGACCTTCGATGTGCAGGACGGCGGCGGCTTGGGGGGGATTGAGACCGTGCATGGGAATGGGATTGTAGCGGGGCCGCAGCGGGCGGACCTGACTTGCATGCACGCCGTTCCTAAGCTATTGATTCGCCACCGGAGCACTGGAGCCAGGTGCATGCGCCCGACCGCCTCTGCCGCCCTGCTGGGCACCCTGCTGTTGCTGCTGGCGCCGTTGGCTGCCCGCAGTGCGGACTGCGCGCCCGATGCTGGCGCGTCGTTGCGGTCGGCGCTGATGACCCCGGGCTTCCTGCAGGCTCATCCTGACCTGCACTGGCGCGAGCTGGGCCTGCAGTCGTGGCGCCAGGGCCGGCCCGATCATGCGCTGGTGCGTTTCAAGCGGGCGGCCGCGCACGCCGACAAGCTGTCGCAGTCGCTGGTCGCGCGCATGTACCAGGAAGGCACGGGTACCGCCCCTGATCCGGTGCTGGCCTACATCTGGATGGACCTGGCCGCCGAACGCGGCTACCGCGACCTGCTGCTGGAGCGCGAGCGCTACTGGAACCGCCTGGATGCCGCGCAGCGGCAACGGGTGCTCGCCGAAGGGCCGGCGCTGTATGCGGCCTACGGCGATGCCACGGCCAAGCCGCGCATGGAGGCTGCCATGCGCGTGGACCGCAGCGGCATGACCGGCAGCCGTACCGGCTGGGTCAGCTCGATGCTGCAGGTGGAACTGTCCGACGGCCCGGAAGCCGGCTGGCCGACCCGTGGCGATGACTACTATCGGGATGCGTACTGGGACCCTGCAGCGTACTGGTGCATGCAGGACCGCATCTGGGAACAGGAATTCCGCGGCCGCAGCGTCGAGGTCGGCCCACTCAGCCCCGTGGAAGGCGCGGGGCGCTGACGTTTCCCGCCAACCGTCCTGACCGGAGGCTTCTTCGATGCCCATCCGGACCTGTTCTGGCGCAGCATGGCCCAGCGGGCCGAACGGGACAGGCAGCCCGCCAGGGCGCTGGATTACTACAAGCGTTCGGCGCGCTACGCCGACAAGTTCTCCCAGGCCATGGTGGCGCGGCTGTACCAGGAGGGCGTCGGTACCCGGGCCGATCCGGTGATGGCCTACATCTGGATGGACCTGGCCGCCGAGCGCATGTATCACGACTTCCTGGTGCTGCGGGAGCACTACTGGGCACGCCTGGACGCACTGCAGCAGGCACAGGCGATCGAGCGCGGCCAGCAGGTCTATGCCGACTATGGCGACCGCGTGGCCAAGCCTCGCATGGAGCGCGCCCTCAGGGACGGTCGCCAGCAGATCACCGGCAGCCGCCTCGGGTACGTGAGCTCCGGCCTGATCGTCGTCCAGCGCCGCGGCAACGAGCAGGGCATCGTGACGCCGGGCAGCATCGTCTACGACAACGACTACTGGCGCGCCGCCGACTACTGGTGCCTGCAGGACAACTACTGGCGCCCCGCGCTGACCCCCAGCGTCGAGATAGGACGGCCGGACGCGGTCCGCGACGACAAGGCGGTGGACGACTAGAATTGGGCGATGGCCAAGCTCTATTTCTACTATTCGGCGATGAACGCCGGCAAGACCACGACCCTGCTGCAGAGCGCGCACAACTACCGCGAACGCGGCATGCGGGTGGCGATCCTGACCCCGCGCCTGGATGATCGTGCCGGCGCCGGCGTGGTGGCCTCGCGTATCGGCCTGCGTGCGGACGGCATGGCCTTCGACCGTGACACCGACCTGCAGCACTGGGTCGAACAGGACCTGGCCGCCAACGGCCCGATGGGCTGCGTGCTGGTGGATGAAGCACAGTTCCTCACGCGCGCCCAGGTCTGGCAGCTCAGCGAGGTGGTCGACCAGCTGCGCATTCCGGTGCTGTGCTACGGCCTGCGCACCGATTTCCGCGGCGAGCTGTTCGAGGGCAGCCAGTACCTGCTGGCCTGGGCCGACGAGATGCAGGAGATCAAGACCATCTGCCACAGCGGGAAGAAGGCGACGATGACCGTGCGCGTAGACGAACATGGCCATGCGGTGAAGGATGGCCCGCAGGTGGAGATCGGTGGCAACGACCGCTACGTGTCGGTCAGCCGTGCCGAGTTCAAGAAGATCACCCGCGGTGAAGGGCGGATCGATCCGGCGCAGGCGCCCCTGCCGCTGTAAGGGGGGGGTCTTGTGCAGGGCTTGCAGCCCTGCACCCGCGGTAGTGCCGGCGCTGGCCGGCAACAGCAACAGCAAGAGCTGGCATTGCGTGTGATGGCGGGGCGGTGTCGGACTGCGGGGACGCTGCAAGTACGTCCCTGTAAGCTTGGCAGCCGCATCCATGCGGCTGACACCCCGCACTCCGACACCGCCCCACCTCTGACAGATCCCCGCAGCTGTTGGTGGGTGCCGACCGTTGGTCGGCACATCTGTCAGATATCGAAATTCATCTATCGAAATTCATCTGGGTCAGAGCCCGTTGCGCAGCAACGGGATCCGACCCCGTGCTCCGACAGATCGCGGAGGTCTGTCGAAGGCGGGGTGGGTCCGGTGGCGGGAGTGTCCGCGGCATGGATGCCGCAGCCAAGCCCCCATGGACGGGTTTACGGCGTCTCCCGCCACCGGACCCACCCCACCTACCCTCAGGAAACCAGCTTCTGCTTCGGCTGTTGCTGTTGCTTTGACCTCGGCAGGTGCAGGGCTGCAAGCCCTGCAAACCCAACCCCCTCTCAGTACAGCGTGCGCTCCGGCGCACCGGCCGGCGGCGGGGTGTACTGGTACAGCCAGGTCTCGGTCAGGGTCTTGCCGCCACTGCGCAGGAACAGGCGGATGTCGATCTGCTCGGTACTGCCCTCCGGCGGCACCAGGTCGAACATCGCGCGGTAGCCGTTGATCTCGCGCAGCGGACGCGCCGACACGATCTCGACCCGGCCGCGGCTGGCTTCCACCACCGCCTCGACCTCGCCCTTGTCGATCAGCCTGGCCAGCTCGCCACCTTCGAAGTCCACCGCGAAGCGCCAGCTGAAGTACTCGCGCTTCTTGCCGACCACGCCACCCAGGCCGGTGCGGCTGGCCACGCAGTGCGCCAGCGGCGGCCGTGCCGGCGGTTCGGCACCCCAGTACAGGCGGTAGCCGACCAGCAGTTCCTGGCCCGGCTGCGGTTTTTCCTTCGGGTTCCAGAACGCCACGATGTTGTCGAAGGTTTCATCCACGGTGGGGATCTCCACCAGCTGCACCGAGCCCTCGCCCCATTCGCCCTTCGGCTCCACCCACAGGCACGGGCGCTTCTCGTAGAACACGCCGTCGTCCTGGTAATGGTCGAAGTTGCGGTCGCGCTGCAGCAGGCCGAAGCCGCGGGGGTTGCGGTCCACGAACATGTTGAAGCGCAGGTTGCGCGGGTTCAGCAGCGGCCTCCAGATCCATTCGCCGGCACCGGTCCACAGCGACAGGCCGTCGGTGTCGTGGATCTCCGGGCGCCAGTCCCAGGCCATGCGGCGGTCGTTCTCGCCCACCTGGTACATGCTGGTGCACGGGGCGATGCCCAACCGCTCGATCGCCTTGCGCGGGTACAGCGCGCTGTCGATGTCCATCAGCAGCACGTCGCCATTGGTGATCGCGAAGCGATAGGCGCCGGCCACGCTGGGCGAATCCAGCAGGCCGTAGACCACGATCGTGTCCGAATCAGCCGAGGGTTGTTCCAGGTAATAGGCGATGAAGTCCGGGAATTCCTCCGGCTTGCCCATGCCGGTATCGATTGCCAGGCCACGCGCGGACTGGCCGTACTGGCCTTCCTTGCCGACCGCGCGGAAGTAGCTGGCGCCGAGGAAGGCGGCGAAATCGCGATCGGTGTCCTTGCGGGTGTTCAGGCGGAAACCGGCGAAGCCGAGATCGGCCGGCAGCTCGCCGTCCTTGATGCCGCTCTTGCCGTAGTTGAAGGCCGCGCCGTCATAGGCCAGCTCCTGCGCCTTGCCGTCGACCACGTCGAACATGCGCACCGGCGAATGGAAGTACAGGCCCAGGTGGAAGAACTTGGCCTGGAACTTGCCCGGCTGGTCGGCCCACAGCGCATGGTCCTGGCGGTAACCGATCGACTGGTACTGGTCCCAGTCCAGCCCTTCCAGGCGGCCCGGCAGCACCCGCTTGTGGCTCTTGTAGGGCGCCTGTGCCAGCGCGCGCGCCTGGCCCTTCAGGGTGGCGAAGTCGAACGGCTGCGGTTGGCCGAGGCGGCGCAGGCCCATCTGGCCGCTCCTGCTGGCCGCGCACGCGGGCAGGGACGGCAGGCCGAATGCAGCCAGGGCGAGGGAGGCATTGCGGATGAAGTCGCGTCGTTGCATGCAGGCGCGTCAGGCACAGAGGGGAAGGTCGGCCATCATAGGCAGACAAACGTTAACGGGCAGCGGAGACGTGCCCTGCCCGTTCAGCTGCCGCTGGCCACCTGCCTCAGCGCTGGCAGTGGCTGCACCAGACGCTGGCGCGCTGGCCGATGGTGGCGTGCTTCAACGCGCGGCCACAGTTCGGGCAGGGCAGCCCGTCACGGCCGTACACCAGCAGTTCCTGCTCGAAGTAGCCCGGCGCGCCATCGGGGCTGATGAAGTCACGCAGGGTGGTGCCACCACGGGTGATGGCGTAGCCGAGGATCTCCTTCACCGCATCGGCCAGCCGCTGGTAGCGCTCGCGCGAGATTTTCCCGGCCTCGCGCAGCGGACTGATGCCGGCCTTGAACAGGCTCTCGGCGGCGTAGATGTTGCCCACGCCCACCACCACCGCCTGGTCCATCAGGAAGGTCTTCACCGGCGCGCTGCGGCCACGGCTGCGGGCGAACAGGTAGTCCCCGTCGAAGGCATCGTCCAGCGGCTCCGGGCCCAGCCCCTGCAGCAGCGGGTGGACTTCGCCGGCCGGCTGCCACAGCAGGCTGCCGAAGCGGCGCGGGTCGTTGAAGCGCAACAGGCGGCCGTTGTCCAGGCTGATATCCACATGGTCGTGCGCGCGCAGCGGGGTATCGCCGGGCAGCACACGCAGGCTGCCGGACATGCCCAGGTGCAGCACGGCGCTGCCGATGGCGGTGTCCAGCAGCAAGTACTTGGCGCGACGGCGGATGTCCTCGATGCGCTGCCCCGGCAGCAGCTCGGCCACTTCCGGCGGAATCGGCCAGCGCAGGTCGGCGCGGCGCAGGATCACGCCATGCACGCGGCGGCCCTGCAGGTGCGGCGCCAGGCCGCGGCGGGTGGTTTCGACTTCGGGCAGTTCAGGCATGAACCGATTCTACGCCCGCTCAGCGTGGCGGCGCCGCCAGTTCACGGGCATCCAGGACGCCATCACCGTTGGCATCCTGCTTATGGAAGCGCTGCACGATCACCTGCCGCTGCTGCTCGCGGCGGATCGCCCTGCCCTTGCCACCGGGCAGCTCCTCGGCGCTCAGCACGCCATCGCCATTGCGGTCCATGCGGTCGAAGGCATACAGCATCCACTGCACGTACTCGGCCTCGCTGACCTTGCCGTCGCCATCGCTGTCCATCCGCTGCAGGTAGCTGGCGGTATCGGTGACCTGGGCCAGCGCCGCACCCGGCAGCAGCACCGCCAGCAGAACGCCGTACCCTGCCCTCACGCGCCCACCAGGCTGTAGCCCTTCAATCGCGCAGCGTAGGCCTGCAGCGCCGCGATTCCGCTTTCCTCGGCCTCGCGGCACCAGGCCTGCAGCTGGTGCAGGCGCTCGGCGGCATCGTGGCCGCGGGCCTCGAGCAGCGCCGCCAACCGCGCGCGGTACTCGACCAGGGTGCGGATGCGCGGGCGCTGTGCCACCCATTCGCTGAGCTGGGCACGACTGTCCGGCTTCAGCCAGCGGCCATCGTTGACCAGGCCACGGCGCAGCCGGCGCGGCAGCAGGCGCCGCAGCTTGGCCCCAGCGTGGGCGGCTTCCTCGCGCAGGGCCGGCATGAACACGTTGCGCTGGTAGTCGGTCATCGCCTGGAAGCGGTGCGAGAGCAGCGCCTTCAGGGTCTCGGCATCGGGCACGGCGATGTTCGGGCGTACGTCCATGGCCGGTGCAACGCGAAGCACCTTGGCCAGGCGCAGCGCCTGCAGCAGGCGGATCGCACTCCAGCCGATGTCGAACTCCCAGCGCCGCATCGCGAAGCGCGCCGAGCTGGGGAAGGCATGATGGTTGTTGTGCAGCTCCTCACCACCGATCCAGAACCCCCACGGCGTCAGGTTCGTGGAGGTATCGGCCGATTCGTAGTTGCGGTAGCCCCACCAGTGGCCCAGGCCATTGACCACGCCGGCCGCCCAGAACGGGATCCATGCCATCTGGATCGCCCACAGGGCCACGCCGGGCAGGCCGAACAGCACGCTGTTGATCGCCAGCAGCAGCACCGGGCCCAGCGTGGCGTGCGGGGTATACAGGTGGCGCTCGATCGCATCATCCGGGGTGCCGCGCCCGTACTGCTCGATGTCCGCGCGCATGCCGCGTGCCTCCCGGTACAGCTCCACGCCATGCCAGAACACCGTGCCGATGCCGCGGGTGACCGGGCTGTGCGGGTCGTCCTCGGTCTCCACCTTGGCGTGGTGCTTGCGGTGGATGGCCACCCATTCGCGGGTGATCATCGAGGTGGTCAGCCAGAGCCAGAAACGGAACACGTGGGCCAGCGCCGGGTGGAAATCGACGCCGCGATGGGCCTGGCTGCGGTGCAGGTACAGGGTCACCGAGAAGATGGTGATCTGGGTGAAGACCAGCAGCACGCCCAGCATGGCCCACCAGCCGAGGCCGAGCACACCACCGGTCAACAGGGACATCAGGGCATCGGGCATGGCGGCTCTCCGTATCGACGCGGGGATGGCAGACATCATGGGCGCTTGCGTTGCAAACTGCATCCCTGCGGCGGTGATTGCCACCGTCATCCGTGGCACCGTTCACAGTTGGGGACCTGAGTTGTCGAGCCTTGATCCACGCGCCAGCACCATGACTGCCGCCCCGTCCGTTGCGGAGCTGCCCCCCTTGATCGAACTGGACCGCGCCACCGTGGTGCGCGGCCAGGTGAAGGTGCTGCACGGGCTCAGCCTGCGCATCGCGCAGGGCCAGCACACCGCCCTGCTCGGCCCCAACGGCTGCGGCAAGTCGACCTTCATCAAGCTGATCACCCGCGAACTGTATCCCCTTGCACAGGGAGACGGCTCGGTGGCGGTGAAGGTGCTGGGCCAGAACCGCTGGCAGGTGGACCGGCTGCGTTCGCAGCTGGGCATCGTCACCGGCGACCTCAGCAGCAATCTGGCCGACATGCCCGGGCTGACCGTGGAACAGGCGGTGCTGTCCGGCTTCTTCGCCAGCTACGTGGTGCCGGCCTTCCGCGAAGTGACCGCCGACATGCGCACGCGCGTCGGCGAGACACTGGCGATGACCGGCGCCCTGTCCCTGCGCGAACGCGCCTATGCCGAGCTGTCGGCCGGCGAGACCCGCCGCGTGCTGATCGCCCGCGCGCTGGTCAATCGGCCGCAGGCACTGCTGCTGGACGAACCCTCCACCGGGCTGGACCTGGTCGCCCGCGAGCAGCTGGTGGCGACCATGCGGGTGCTGGCGCAGCAGGGCATCACCCTGGTGCTGGTGACCCACCACATCGAAGAGATCATTCCCGAGATCGAACGCGTGGTGCTGCTGCGCGACGGCCGTGTGCTGGCTGATGGCACCCGCGCCGAACTGCTGCGCAGCGCGCCGCTGTCGGCGGTGTTCGGTGGCCCGATCACCGTGTGCGAGCAGGAAGGCCGGCTGACCGCGTACGCGGGGTGAGGCGGAGCCCTCGGGGGAAACAAGGAGCCTGGAAACCGACAGGCCTGGGAGACCGACTCTACCCCGTCGTGGTGTCATTCCCGTCGTGATGTCATTCCCGCCGTCACGCCATTCCCGTCGCGATGCCATTCCGTCGCCATGCCGGTGCAGCGGGCCGGATGTTCCGGCCCGCCACCGCCTTGCTCAGAACCTCAACGCCAGCGCGCGTGACTCGATCGGTGCCATCCGGCTCTGATCCTGCAGCTGCAGGTCGCGCAGCTCATACGGCGCACCGAAACCGGCCGGCAATGCGGCCTGGTCGAACGGCAGCACCAGCTGGCCACGCCCCGGACCATCGAACCACGCGGCCGCATGCGCCTGCGCGACCGGCTTCAGCTGGCCATCGCGGCCGGTGGCATACAGCGTGCCACGCGCCTCGTAGCGGCCAGCGGCGGCTACCTGCAATGGCAGTGCGACCTGTCGACTGGCCGGGTCCGGCGCCGCCTGGCCACTGAAGCGCGCGGTCGGACGCGCCACCGCGAAGGCGACCTTGCCATCGCGCAACACACCATCGGCCTGGGCGAACACCTGCAGCTCCCACAACCCCTGCGCGTTGCCGACATCAGCCGGAATCCGCACCTGCGCACGCAGGGCACCATCGGTGGTGCGCAGCAGGCGCTGCGGCCAGCTGCGGCCGTCCGGCGCAACCAGCAACGCTTCACCGCCCAGGCTGCTGCGGCGTGAGGCCAGCGTTGCGGGAGTAGCGCCGTCTTCCAGCAGGCGCGCCTGCAGCTGCAGGTTGCCACCGGCCAGCACCTGCCCTTGGTTGGCCTGCACCTCCAGCCGCAGCGGACTGTTCGGCTCCAGTACCTGCACCACGTAGCGGCCCTGTGCCTGCGCGCTCTGCAGCGTGTACGCACCGGCCGCACTGGTCGCGCCGGTACGCAGCATGCTGCTGCCATCACTCACCGGCATACCGGCCTCCTGCAGCGCGCGCGCGTCGACACTGCGGGCCACGCTGCTGCGGCCTGCCGGGTCGCGCACCTGCAGCGAGTTGGCCGGCACTGCACGCGCGCCTTCTGCCGGGCTCAGCTGGATCACCGCATCGGCGGCCGTCAGCGGTAGATCGAGGCCGCGCTGCAGTTGCGTGCCATCGACCTGCTGCCAGTAGCTGCGGCTGACCGAGGCATACGGAGTCGCCGCCTGCAACGATTGCGCCGGGTCCAAGGCCCAGGCGAAGGACAGCGGTGCGCGTTCGCTGTCATCGGCCGGCAACGGCGCGGCAACCAGCGCCGCGGGCACCTGGTCGCCTGCGCGGGCGGCCTGCAGCGGCTGCGCGGCCTGCGCTGCGGAAAGGGACAGTGCTGCCAGCACGGCGCCGGCCAGCAGGGTGGATTGAATCGTCATGGTCGTCTCCCTCACTGGGTCAGGTCGTTGCGCAGCAGGGTGCCGAGGCCGAAGCACTCGCGGCGGCTCTGGTTGTGGCTGAGCGGTTCTGCGCCCTGGGTACGCGCCTTGTCGGTGAACCAGGTGGTGCCGGCGGCCTTCTGGCTGCTGCACTCCAGGAAGCCATCGGAGCAGGACGACAGCCAGTTCTGGGTGAACTCCAGGCCGACGTTGGCGGCATAGCCGCCGCAGTAACTGTTGCTGTCCCACACCGCCGATTCCACGTCGCTACCGACCACCGCGCGGAACGGCTTGGGCAGCGCTGGGCGACCGGCCGTGCCATACAGGTTCTGCGCGTTGTAGGTGGCCATGCTCGCCACCTTCTGCTGGCGCACCGCGTCGTTCTTGTAGCCCAGCAGCCAGCCCAGCGAGGTTTCAAAGGTGTTGCCGTTGAGTACCGCATCGGCCAACGGCGTACCCGCCGAGGAAGGTGCCAGCGCGGTGACCTTGCGCACCGTGCGGATGATCTTCGGATAGCGGCTGTCGTAGGTCGGGTTGGACAGGATCCAGCGCACCACATTGCCGCCGTTGGAATGGGTGATCACCACCAGCTGGGTGATGCCACGGCTGTCGATGAAGCTGGTCAGCTGGTTGGCCAGGCAACCGGCAGCTTCGGGCTTCCACATGTACTGGGTGAAGTCACAGTTGATGACCACGTAGTTGCTGCTGTTCGGCAGGCCCTGGCGCACGGTGTCGATGATCGCCGGCTGCCAGTAGTCCTGGGTGGCGTTGGTCTGCGCGCCGGTGCCATGCACGAAGGCCACGCCGACCACGTCGGCGGCCTGCGCCGGCGCTGTTGCAAGCCCGAGGAGCAGGGCCAGGACGGTACTTCCTGTTGCGGTGCTGCGCATCGCTTCTCTCCCTCTGTCTTCGGATCCCCCCCGACCCGGCTGGAACTGGACGGCCCTGGCGCTTGCCGTTGTGCCGATGCTCGCGGTGCAGCGGCGTGAAAGTCCGTGCGCTGCGCCCGGAATCAGGAGACTGACGTCAAACGATGACGCTTTTCATATCGCGACAATGACCATGCCGGGTCTGGCCGTATGACCGATGGCCACTGCAGTGTCGTATGGGGGCTGCGATCATGGCGCGTTGTTTTCTCTCCCGGAGCCTGTCCATGTCGCTGATTTCCCACCCTGCCCGCCCGCTGCTCGGCCTTGCCGTCGTCGCGGCCCTGGCCGGTTGTGCCGCCACCGCCACCAAGCCGACCGCCGTCGAAGCCAACATCACCACCAAGGCGGTGGGCTATCTGGACAAGAGCGCGGTTCCGGCCAGCCTCGACCTGGTACCGGCACCACCGGTGGCCGGTTCGGCCGCGCTCGCCCTGGACGAGCAGGTCAGCCGTGAAGCCCGCGCGCTGCGTGGCAGCCCGCGCTTCGCCCAGGCCGGTGTCGATGCGGAACTCGGTTTCCCCGAAGGCGCCAACCACTTCTCCTGCGCCGCCGACATCGACGTCGATGCGGTGAAGACCCCGGCGCTGTATCGCCTGCTGGAGCGCAGCCGGATCGACGCCAGTGCGGCGACCAAGGCGGCCAAGAACCACTACCAGCGCCCGCGCCCGTTCATGGTCAATGGTGAACCGACCTGCTCGCCGAAGGACGAGGAAGGCCTGCGCAAGAACGGTTCCTACCCGTCCGGCCACACCTCGATCGGTTGGGCCTGGGCACTGATCCTGTCCGAGATCGCGCCGGACCGCGCCGATGCCATCCAGGCCCGTGGCCGCAACTACGGCGAGAGCCGCCTGGTCTGCAACGTGCACTGGCAGAGCGACATCCTCGAAGGCCGCTTCATGGGCGCCGCCGCGGTGGCCCGCCTGCACGACAACGCTGCATTCAACAAGGACCTGCTGGCCGCACGCAAGGAAATCGCGGCCGCACGCAAGGCCGGCCTGCACTCCAGCCGCGATTGCACTACCGAGAACGCGGTGCTGAAGGTGCGCCCGCAGAGCGCGCTGTAAGCGCGCGCCGGATCACTCGTTGCCGGCCAGCGGCCGGCACTACAATGGGCGTAAGGAAAAAGGGCCGGCATTGCGCCGGCCCTTTTTCATTGCATCAACGCAGCCACCGCATCAGAACTTCGCGGTGAACTCCACGCCCCAGGTACGCGGCTCGTTGAGGAAGCCGGTCAGGTTGTTGAAGTCGATCGCGCCGACCACGCGGGTCTGGTTGGTCAGGTTGCGGCCGAACACGGCCACGTCGTACTGGCCGTAATCCCAGTTGTAGCCCAGGCGCAGGCCGCCTTCCAGCGAACTACGGCCGCGGAATTCCGGCGACTCGTAGATGAAGAAGTTCACCGCACTGCGGTAGGCCCAATCGGTGTAGGCGTACAGCTCGCTGCCATCGCTGAGCGGGAAGCCCACGCGCAGGGTCGCGTTGTGGATCCACTTCGGCGCCTGCGGCAGCGGGTTGCCGTTCACCAGCGCATAGGTCTGGCCGTTGATCACCGTGGTCGGGTCGTTGATGGTGCAGCCACCGCCGCAGATCGCCACCGCCAGATCCTTGTCCTTGATCTCGGTGTCGTTGTAGCTGCTGCCGAAGGTCAGCAGGACGTTGTCGGCCAGGTAGGCTTCCAGGTCCAGTTCCACGCCCTGGCCGATGGTCTTGTCGGCGTTGAGCAGGGTGGCGGTGTTGTTGCTGCCACCCACCGCGATCAGCTGCTGGCCATCGACGTTGTAGCGGAACACGCTCAGGCCCAGGCGCGCGCGGCGCTCGAACAGGTCGGCCTTGATGCCGGCTTCATACGAGAGGACCTTCTCCGAGTCGGCCTGCGACAGGCCCGGCGCGAAGGCTAGGCGGCCCTGGATCGACGGTGCGCGGAAACCCTTGGCCACGCGGGCGTAGGCGTTGATGTCGTCGGTCAGCTTGTAGACGCCGCTGACATCCCAGCTGACGTCGTTGACGTCGGTGTTGGCCAGGTACGGGCCGCTGACCGGGGTGCCGAACGGAACGGCCTGCAGCACGCTGGCGCTGAAGTCCTTCTTGTCCTGGGTGTAGCGCACGCCGGCGCGCAGCTTGAAGCGATCGGTGACATCGAAGTCGCCCGAAGCGAACACCGCCCACGCCTTGTTGCGCTGGTTCTGCACCACGTGGCCGGTCTGTGGATTGCCCGGGGTCAGCGAGTCGTAGTTGAAGTTGTTGATGGTCACGTCTTCATCGAAGTAGAAGACGCCGGCCTGCCAGTCGAAGCGGCCCCACTCGTTGGACTCGATCCGCACTTCCTGCGTCCACTGGCGGTGGTGCGGCAGGCCGTCGGCCGACTCCGACGAGAATGGAATCAGGCCCGGGCCGTAGTTGCCGGCACCGAGGAAGGCCGCACCGTAGCCGCCGTCGATGTCGCCACGGTTGAGCGATTCGGCGGTCTCGTAGCCGGTGATCGAATGCAACGTCACCGAGCCGAGGTTCCACTGCAGGCGCGCGCTGCCGCCCCAGGTTTCCAGGTCGGAGAAGTTGACGCCGTCGTTGGCCACCTTGTCGCGGTCGAAGTTCTCGACCAGCGAATTGCCACCCTTCTGGATGATGTTGGCGCGGAACAGGCGGGCGGTGCCGTTGAGCTTGCGCTTGTGCAGGTTGAACAGCGCTTCGAAGTCGTCGCCTTCGTACAGGAACTGCACGCGGCCGGCGGCTTCGTCATAGCCTTCGAAACCACTGTTGGGGGCACCGGCGCGGGTGTTGTCGACCCAGTCATCGCGGCGCTGGTAGATCGCCGAGACACGTGCCGACCAGCGGTCGGTCAGCGGGCCGCCGTAGGCGCCCTGCACGTTCCAGCTGTTGTAGCTGCCGTAGCCCACGCGCACGTAGCCGTCGGCATCCTGCGACGGTCGCGCCGAATCGAACTTGACCACGCCGGCCGGGGTGTTGCGGCCGAACAGCGTGCCCTGCGGGCCACGCAGCACTTCCACGTTGGCCAGGTCGAACAGCGGGAAGCCCTTCAGCAGCGGGCTTTCCTGCACCACGTCGTCATACACCAGCGACACCGGCTGCGAAGCATTGAGGTCGAAATCGGTGTTGCCCAGGCCGCGGATGTAGAAGCGCGGGAAGGCACGGCCGTAGGACGACTCGATGTTGAGGCTGGGCACGCGCGCGGCCAGGAAGCGGATGTCATCGCCGGCCGAGCCGAGCACATCCAGCTTCTCGCCCTGGATCGCGCTCAGTGCGACCGGTACGTCCTTGGCGTTCTCGACGCGGCGCTGCGCGGTCACCTGCAGGGCATCGAGGGCAACCGGATCCTTGGCGGCGGGGGTTTCCTGAGCGGCTGCTACCAGCGGCAGCAGGGCGGAAAGAGCGGCAACGAGGGGGCGCGCGACCGGAAGGCGGCCACGGGAAGTACGGGTCGGGGACATGGCGGTAGGCTGTGTTTGGAGGGGTGGTAAAACGGCGCTACCAGATAATTGTTGCAATACAGCACCTACGCCGCAAATGCCCGCCGTTCATGGCCCCGTCGCCGGCGCCCCGGGCGCTCGCTAGACTCGGGGTTTCCAACGCGACGGACCCGCCGCCATGACCCAGTGGTACTTCCATGCCTCCGCCCAGGCCGAGCGCATCGGCCCGCTTGATGACGAGGCCGCGCGCCGCTACGCGCAGGCCAATCCGCGCGCGCTGGCCTGGTGCCAGGGCATGAGCGGGTGGACACCGATCGCCGAGGTGGCCGAGCTGCAGGCGGTGGCCCCGGGCATGCCCAACACCCCACCGCCGGTCCCCGTCGGCGCCAGCGGCCGCGCCGACGACATCGAGTTCCGCATCGTCGGCCATGAAATGCAGTTCGTGGAGATCGAGCTCGACCCCGGCGAGAGCGCGATCGCCGAGGCCGGTGCATTGATGTTCAAGGACGCCACGGTACAGATGGACACGGTGTTCGGCGCCGCCAACGGCGACCAGGGCGGCGGCTTCATGGGCAAGGTGATGGCCGCCGGCAAGCGCGTGCTGACCGGCGAGAGCCTGTTCGCCACCGTCTACACGCAGAGCGGGCACGGCAAGGGCAAGGTCGCCTTCGCCGCGCCCTACCCGGGCACGGTGCTGGCGATGAAACTGGACCAGCACGGCGGCCGCCTGATCTGCCAGAAGGACAGCTTCCTGGCCGGTGCGCGCGGCGTGCAGATCGGCGTGCAGTTCCAGCGCAAGATCATGACCGGCCTGTTCGGTGGTGAGGGTTTCATCATGCAGAAGCTGGAAGGCGACGGCTGGGTGTTCATCCACGCCGGCGGCTGCGTGGTGGAACGCGAGCTGGCTGCCGGCGAGCGCCTGGACGTGGATACCGGCTGCGTGGTGGCCTACCACCCGACCGTGGACATGGACGTGCGCCGTGTTGCGGGCATCAAGAGCATGCTGTTCGGCGGCGAGGGCGTGTTCCTGGCCACGCTGACCGGCCCAGGCAAGGTCTGGCTGCAGTCGCTGCCGTTCTCGCGCCTGGCCGGCCGCATGTGGATGGCCGCGCCGCAGGGCGGTGGCCAGAACCGCGGCGAGGGTTCGGTACTGGGCGGCCTGGGCCGGATGCTGGACGGCGACAAGCGCTTCTGACCGCCTCCGGTCGTGCCGTCCGCTGGCCGGCAACCCATGGACCCTGGCACGCATCCCGGTAGTGCCGGCCGCTGGCCGGCAACCCCATGGACCTTGGCACGCATCCCGGTAGTGCCGGCCGCTGGCCGGCAACCTCATGGACCTTGGCGCGCATCCCGGTAGTGCCAGCCGCTGGCCGGCAGCCCCATGGACCTTGGCGCGCATCCCGGTAGTGCCGGCCGCTGGCCGGCAGCCCCATGGACCTTGGCGCGCATCCCGGTAGTGCCGGCCGCTGGCCGGCAACCCCATGGACCTTGGCGCGCATCCCGGTAGTGCCGGCCGCTGGCAGGCAGCCCCATGGACCTTGGCACTACCTTTATGAATGGGCGATATTTCCCACCCTGCCCGCCCCGCCACGGCTTCGGTATGCTGGCGCCCTTTCCTGAATCCGGCGCCGCGAGCGCACTGCCGATGAGCCTGTTCCGCCCCCGCATGCTGCTGTCCGTCGCCCTGATCGGCCTGCTGGCCGGCTGCGGTGGCGATCCGGTCCGCCCTACGCCGCCGCCGGCGCCGACCGTGGTGCCACAGGCCAAGCCGGTGAAGATCGGCATCGCACTCGGCGGTGGCGCGGCCAAGGGCTTTGCCCACATCGGCGTGATCAAGATGCTGGAGGCCAATGGCTTCGAGCCCGCGGTGGTGTCCGGCACCAGTGCCGGCAGCGTGGTCGGCGCGCTGTACGCCAGCGGCATGGACGCGTTCCAGATGCAGAGCAAGGCGGTGGCGCTGGATGAAGCCAGCATCCGCGACGTGCGGCTGTTCTCCGGTGGCCTGGTGCAGGGCCAGAAGCTGCAGGACTACGTCAACGAACAGGTTGCCAACCGTCCGGCCGAACGCCTGAAGAAGCCGTTCGCCGCCGTCGCCACCCAGCTGGAAACCGGCGAGCGGGCGATCTTCGTGCGCGGCAACGTCGGCCAGGCGGTGCGCGCGTCGAGCAGCATTCCCGGCGTGTTCGAACCGGTGAAGATCGGTGGTCGCAACTACATCGATGGCGGCGTGGTCAGCCCGGTGCCGGTGGATGCCGCGCGCCAGCTCGGCGCCGACTTCGTGATCGCCGTGGACATCTCCAGCAAGGCCAGCGGCAAGGCGCCGACCGACATGCTGGGCATCGTCAACCAGTCCATCTCGATCATGGGCCAGCGCCTGGGCGAACAGGAACTGGCACGCGCCGACATCGTCATCCGGCCGAAGGTGCTGGACATCGGCGCTGCCGATTTCAGCCAGCGCGGCACGGCGATCCTGGAAGGCGAAAAGGCCGCGATGGCTGCAATGCCGCAGATCCGCGCCAGGATCCAGCAGCTGCAGCGTGCGCGTGCTGCGGCCGCTGCACCGGCGCCGGTGGCTGCTCCCAAGTGCGAGGAAGCCTCGCGCCTGGGCAAGCTGATGGGCCGCAAGGACAAGTGCTGAGGGCAACCCGCTCCATGCGGGTCACCCCCAGGGGCCTCACGACGGGTCAGGCGCCGATCTGGGCCAGTGCGTCGTTGGCTGCGGCCGTCACCGAGCTGCCGTAGCCATGGATGTACGAGCCGTTGCAGACCAGCGTGGCGTGCAGAATGACGCCATTGATTTCGGCCTTCTCGAAGTTGCAGCTCTGGCCTGCCGCTGTGGAGTAACGCATCAGTCGCATGGCGATGACGTTGGCGTCATCGATGCTGGCACCGAGCCCACTGATGGACCAGCTCTTCAGGGTCTGCGTGTTGCCGCAGTCGTAGCGGAAACGGAACCCCCAGGATTCCGGATAGTACGAACCCTGCAGCGGCGCTGCGCAATGGGTACCCGTGGCCGCCATTTCCGTCGCGATGGCCAGCGAGTTGCGCGCCGCGGTGGTGGGTGAGTTGCCCACGCCGGCGATCGACCAGCCATTGCAGACAAACTGGGCGAAAACACCCTTGCCGTAGGCACCACTGACGATGCTGCTGGCATCCGCGCTGCAGCTCACGCCGGCCTGCAGCACCGCCATGAAGCCGTTGAGGTTCTCCACCGCTTCATTGACCGAGACGCCGATTCCATAGACATAGCTACCATTGCACTGGCGCTTGGCCAGCGTCGACGAGTTGCTGGTCATGCCGACGAATTCAGTGGTACCGCAACTCAGCGCCAGAGGTTGGGCGTTGGCGATCTGGGGGGAAGCACCCGCAGCGGCCGGCATCAGGCCAGCGACAAGCAGGGCAATGACTGGAGCAAGGCAGACTTTCATGTCGATCTCTCCGGACAGGGTTGTCCAGTGAGTCTAGGAAGGCTGATTGCGTCACTCTGTCAGAGGTTCATCCGTCTCGCCGTAGGAAAATGCCTTGCGTCGCCCAGGATGCAAAGCAAGTCACGCTCTCCCACATCCGCCGGATGATCACGACTCCAGCTGCGAAAGCGGCAATGCCTGGAAGCCCTTCACCGTGCGCAGCACGAAGCTGGAATTGGCATCGGCCACGCCACCGGCGTTGAGCAACCGGTCCAGCAGGAAGCGAGAGAAGTGCTCCAGGTCGCGCACGTAGACGTGCAGCAGGTAGTCCATGTCGCCGGTCAGCGCATGGCAGGCCACCACCTCGTCCCACGCTTGCACGCTGTCCACGAAGTGGCCGATGGCGGCCTGGTCGTGCTTTTCCAGCTGCACGCGCACGAAGGCCTGCAGGCCCAGCCGCAGCTGCCGCGGCTCCAGCCGCGCGCCATAGCCGACGATCACACCCTCGCTTTCCAGCCGCTGCAACCGCCGCAGGCAGGCCGAAGGCGAAAGATTCACCCGCGCCGCCAGTTCGGCGTTGGTGGCGCGCCCATCCCGCTGGATTTCAGCCAGCAGGCGTATATCCGTGCGATCAAACTGGACTTCTCCGGCCATTGTTGCCCCGCAACATGGTGAGTACGCAAGGATATTGCGCCAACAGGGCCAACGGGCGCAACTTTTGCAACCCTGTTGCGCATGCTCTGCCCTAGCATCGTAGGCATCCCGTCAAGGAGTGCCCCATGGACCTCGCCCAGCCCCGCCGCGTCGAACACCAGCAGACCGACAAGGGCTACGTGCCGGTGTACACCACCGCGCTCGTCGAGCAGCCGTGGGACACCTATACCGCCGACGACCACGCCACCTGGAGCACGCTGTACCAGCGCCAGCGCGAGCTGCTGGTCGGCCGCGCCTGCCAGGAGTTCCTGGATGCACAGGACGAGATGGGCATGAGCGCGCACATGATTCCGCGCTTCGACCAGCTCAATGAATTACTCGGCGCCGCCACCGGCTGGACCCTGGTCGGCGTTGAAGGCCTGCTGCCGGAACTGGATTTCTTCGATCACCTGGCCAATCGCCGTTTTCCGGTGACCTGGTGGATCCGTCGCCCGGACCAGATTGATTACATCGCCGAGCCGGACCTGTTCCACGATCTGTTCGGCCACGTGCCGCTGCTGATGAACCCGGTGTTCGCCGACTACATGGAGGCGTACGGCCGTGGCGGCGTCAAAGCCCACGCGATCGGCCCGGACGCGCTGCAGAACCTCACGCGCCTGTACTGGTACACGGTGGAATTCGGCCTGATCGACACGCCCGAGGGCCTGCGCATCTACGGCGCCGGCATCGTGTCGTCGAAGGGCGAGTCGCTGTACTCGCTGGAATCGGCCGCGCCCAACCGCATCGGCTTCGACCTGCAGCGGATCATGCGCACGAAGTACCGCATCGACACCTTCCAGAAGACCTACTTCGTCATCGACAGCTTCGAACAGCTGATGCAGGCGACGTCGCCGGACTTCACCCCGATCTACGCGGCACTGGCCAGCCAGGCGCATCTGCCGGCAGGCGATGTGCAGGGCGATGACCGCGTGTTCCAGAAGGGCACCGGTGAAGGCTGGGCCGACGGCGGCGACGTGTAAGGTGTATGAGTGCTGCGCGACCGATGGAAGATGACTGCCGTTATGCAATGCGTGACACTCTGTCGCAATCGGCCTTGAACTTCGGTTCGAGGTCGAATCATCCTCTACGCACTGTCCTATCTGATTGACCAAAATTGATCGAGGCCGCGCTCGATCGAGAGACAGTCATACCGCAAGGGCTGTGCTGCACCGACTGCTACCCCAAGCTACCAGCCATTCATTAGAGATGATTTCACCCGCAGATGAGCGTTGAGACCAAGCCCAGGAAGAGGGTCCGCGTCATCGCTGGAGACGTCTATGCTGTTCCATTGGATGCTGAGCATCAGAGCTTTGGCTATATTCGTGCATATCGGGACGTTGACATCGCCGTCCTTCCTGTTTTGTCCAAAGGACGCATTCTCTCCATCACGCAGATTTCTACCTTAAACAGCGTATTGGACGTGTTCCTGTTTCAGGAGGCGATCAGGGAGGGCAGATGGCCACGCGTCGGCAATGTGCCATTCGAGGACGATGCCTCCGCATGGGCCCCACCCAGGAAGCAGGTTGCCGCGATACGACCGGATGTCAGGATGGTCGTCTTTCAGGGTCACTTCATTCCGGCCGCCAAGTTCGGCCAGTACGACAATCTCCCTGAATTTCGCAAATTCGACGAAAACGATGTCATCGAGGAGATACTGCGAAGATCCGGCGATTTTTTGGTCTTCGACTCGTAAGAAATACTGGTTTCGCAACACTAGAGAGCTGGGGGCCGACGGCGGCGACGTGTAAGCGCACGGCGCACACCGCTTTGCACTGAAAACGGCGCACCTCGATGCGCCGTTCTCGTTGATACCTGATGCCTGATGCCTTCGCGGCGGTGCAGGCGAGGGCAGGGCACTCAGGCGTCCACGGCGCGGCAGGAACCACGCACCATCAACTGCGGATGCACGCTGGCTGCGGTCGGCGCATCCGGCAGATCGGTCTGCACCAGCATCGCTGCGGCCATGCGGCCGATGTCGGACACGTGGCGGCGCACCGAAGTCAGCGGCGGCCACAGCCGCGAGGCCAGCGGGCTGTCGTCGTAGCTGACGATCGACAGCTGCTGTGGCACGGCAATACCCGCACGCAGCGCGACCTGGTAGACACCGGCCGCCATCTCGTCGTTGCCGGCGAAGATCGCACTGGGGCGGCGTTCCCCCAGCAGCAACCGTTCGGCGGCATGCACGCCGGATTCGAAGGTGTCGCCCGCTTCCAGCACACGCTCGCCCGGCAAGGTCAGCCCCACCTGGGCCAACCGGTCAAGGAAGCCATGGGTACGCTCACGCGCCGCGCGCCGGTCACCCGGTCCGGCGATCACCGCGATGTCGCGGTGGCCGAGCGAGAGCAGGTAGCCCGCTGCTGCTGCCGCGCCATCGCGATCGTGGGTGACCACCGCCTGCACGTCTTCTTCCGACGCATGCGCGTTGATCCGCACGTAGCGGCAGTCGATGTCGTCCAGCATCTGCGCGAGTGCAACCGATTCGGATGCACGCGGGCCGAGGATCACCCCATGCAGCTTCTGCTGCTGCACGAAGCGGCGCACGCCGTCCGCACAGTCCGGATCCTGGCTGTTGCACGGGTGCACCACCAGCTCATAGCCGGTGCCGCGCAGCGCTTCCAGCGCGCCGTGCTGCAGGTCGACAATGCATTGGGCGCCCGGGTCGTCGTACACCAGCCCGATCAGGAAGGAGCGGCGGAACGCGAGTCCGCGCGCCAGGGGGTCGGGCACGTAACCGACCTCGCGCATCAACGCCTCGACCTTGTCGCGGGTGTCTTTGCGCACCAGCGGCGAGTTGTTGATGATTCTTGAAACCGTTTTCTTGGAAACTCCCGACAGTCGTGCGATGTCGTTGATCGTGGCAGCCTTGCCTTTCGATGCCGGCAACGCGGCATCGCTCATATTTCGCACTGACATGTATAGAACCAGGTAAGTCGGAGAATTCTAGCCTTGCGCGCGTCGGGCGCGAAGTTGCGGAATGTCGCAGCTGGAGCGGCACAGACCGTGTTCGACACGTTCCACCGCGTGGGGTTCCATTGTGATCGCTCTACTGCGTTTGCATCTGAACCGTTTTTCACGCGTGCTTGCCATGAATGCGGGTGCCACGCGCGCGAACACCAACATTCCCTTAACCATGCTCCGCTACAGTCGGGGCATGGACCTGCAGACCTCTCCGTTTCCGGCGTTCCGTGGCCGCGACAGGTTGATCGCCGCAGTCGACGCGGCGATGACCTCCGGTGATGCCGGGCGCATCACCGCCGACCTGCAGCTGGCGCTGCAGGAAGCCATTGCGGACAGCCGCATCGAGCTACCCGAATGCGTGCACCGTCCGGTCAGTGATCATTACGCGCGACGCCCGCTGTACCACAGCCAGGAACACGGCTACAGCGTGATTGCCATGAGCTGGGGCCCAGGGCAGGGCACGCCGCTGCACGACCACGATGCCATGTGGTGTGTGGAGGGCGTGTGGTTGGGGGAACTGGAGATCACCCGTTACGAGCTGCTGGAATGCGCCGGCGAACGCTGGCGCTTCCGACGCCACGCCGCGCTGCGCGGCGGCTGCGGCAGCGCCGGCAGCCTCATTCCACCTCACGAATACCACACCCTGCGCAATGCCAGCGATGAAGCCCTGGCCATTTCGGTGCATGTATACGAAGCGCCGATGGAACGTTCGGCGGTGTTCGACCCGCTTGGGGGTGACTGGTACCAACGCCGCATCCAGGCACTGCAGGCCGACGCAGTCTGAATCCGCCGCAGGGCAGGGTACCAGCACCTTCGCAGCGTGCATGGCATCATGCGCCGCTGCGCTGCCGGACCCGGCGGCGATCCGCGATGCCCCATCGGGCAAGGAGCAAGACCATGTCCAGCGCTGATCCGCGCCTGCGCGCGCTGTTGAAGCTGGCACCGGTGATTCCGGTGTACACCCCCGAAGATGTGAATGAGGCGGTCGAAGTGGCCCAGGCGCTGTTCCGCGGCGGCCTGCCGGTGATCGAAGTGACGCTGCGCACGCCGCAGGCGCTGGATGCGATCAAGGCCATGGTCGAGGCCGTGCCCGATGCTGTCATCGGCGCCGGCACCGTGCTCAACGCCACGCAGATGCAGGCGGCGAAGCAGGCCGGCGCGCGCTTCGCGGTGTCGCCCGGTGCAACGCCGGCGCTGTATGCCGCCGCGCGCGATGCCGACCTGCCGTACCTGCCCGGTGCCGCCACCGCCTCGGACCTGATCCTGGGCCTGGAGCACGGCACGGACACCTTCAAGTTCTTCCCGGCGGTGCAGGCCGGTGGCGCTGCGTTGCTGGCGGCCTGGCACGGCCCGTTTGCCGACGTGCGGTTCTGCCCGACCGGTGGCATCAGCGCGCAGACCGCGCCGCAGTTCCTGCACCTGCCCAACGTGCTGTGCGTGGGCGGTTCGTGGCTGACCACCCCGGCGCTGCTGCAGACCCGTGACTGGGACGCCATCGAACGACTGGCGCGCGAAGCATCGGTGCTGGCCAGCTGAACCTGCTGCACGGATCTTCAAAGGTTTGATCGTGATCAAAGCGCCGGCCTCGAGCCGGCGTCATTCTGTGGGCAAGCGCACTGCGGAGATCCGAACATGCAATCCACCATGAAGGCCGCCGTCGTACGCGAGTTCGGCAAGCCGCTGGTCATCGAGGAAGTCTCGGTACCGCGCCCGGGGGCGGGCGAGGTGCTGGTCAGGATCGAGGCCTGTGGCGTCTGCCACACCGACCTGCACGCCGCCGAGGGCGACTGGCCGGTGAAACCGAACCCGCCATTCATCCCCGGCCACGAGGGCGTGGGGCACGTCGTGGCCGTGGGAGGCGGGGTAGGGCACGTCAAGGAAGGCGACAGGGTCGGCATCCCCTGGTTGTACTCGGCGTGTGGCCATTGCGAACACTGCCTGGGTGGCTGGGAAACGCTGTGCGAGACGCAGCGCAACACCGGTTACTCGGTCAACGGCGGCTTCGCCGAGTACGCACTGGCCGATGCCAACTATGTCGGCCTGCTTCCGAAGGAAGTGGGCTTCGTCGAGATCGCGCCGGTGCTGTGCGCCGGCGTGACCGTCTACAAGGGCCTGAAGGTGACCGACACCAAGCCCGGGGACTGGGTGGCGGTTTCCGGCATCGGTGGCCTGGGCCACATGGCGGTGCAGTACGCCCGTGCGATGGGCCTGAACGTGGCTGCGGTGGACGTGGACGACAACAAGCTGGCATTGGCCCGGCAGCTCGGCGCGCAGATCACCGTGAACGCGCGTACCACCGATCCGGCCGCATTCCTCAGGAAGGAGATCGGCGGCGCGCACGGCGCTCTGGTCACCGCAGTGTCGCCCAAGGCGTTCGAACAGGCTCTGGGCATGGTCCGCCGCGGTGGCACCGTGTCGCTCAATGGCCTGCCGCCCGGCAACTTCCCGCTGGACATCTTCGGCATGGTGCTCAACGGCATCACCGTGCGCGGCTCGATCGTCGGCACCCGGCTGGATCTGCAGGAGTCACTGCAGTTCGCCGCCGAAGGCAAGGTCGCAGCCACGGTCAGCACCGACCGCCTGGAGAACATCAACGACGTGTTCGCGCGCATGCACGCGGGCACCATCGAAGGCCGCGTGGTGCTCGACTTCGCCGCCTGACTGCCTGTGCATGGCCGCCGCTGCTCCGTACCCCTCTCCCACGGGCACGGCGGCCATGCCGATCCATCGGTAGTGCCGGCCGCTGGCCGGCAAAACCCCAGTCGGTTCGGTAGTGCCGGCCGCTGGCCGGCAACGCGGGCACTCTGTGGCAGCCGTACAATACGCGCATGCCTGGCCTGCTCAAGACCCTGTTCCTGTCCATCGTCGCCCTGATCGGCGGCGTGCTGTCGCTTGCGCTGGTCAGCAGCGTCGCCGGCTGGCTGCCGCCGTTGCTGGGCCTGTCGCCGGACAGCAACAGCGTGCAGCTGGGGTGGGACCTGGCCTTCAGCGTACTCGGTGGCGTCGCCGGCATTTCCTTCGCCACCTATTACGCGCCGTGCTGGCCGCGTTCACATGGCTTCTCGATCTGGTCGCTGATCGCGCTGGGCTGTGGCTACGCGATGTGGACGGCGGGTGCGGACTTCCCGTTCTGGTTCGTCATTTCGCTGTTGGCATCGCTGCCGTTGCAGCTGCTGGTGGGCTGGTGGTTCGGCCGCCGCCCCTCGCGCGATCTGCGCTGAGCGCATGCAGGTAGTGCCGGCCGCCGGCCGGCAACTGCAGGATGGCCGAGGTTGCCGGCCAGCGGCCGGCACTACCGCTTCAGCGACGGCAGCCTCTGCTTCAACCGCGCGATGCCCTGCCATGGGTCGCCCTTCAGCCGCTTGGCGCGCGCCAGCGCCTTGGCCATCGGAAACGCATCGGCCGCGCTCACCCGGGCCAGTTCTTCCCAGCGCAGCGGCACCGCCACGCCGGCAGCATCGCGCGCGCGCAGCGACCACGAACACACGCTGGTGGCACCGCGTGTGTTGCGCAGCCAATCGATGAAGATCACGCCGCCGCGCTTGGCCTTGCTCATCGTCGCCACGTAGCGATCAGGCTGCTCCAGCGCCATTGCCTGCGCGAACGCCTCGCAGAACGCCTTGGCCTCGTCCCAGCCAGCCTTGGGCTGCAGCGGCACCACCACGTGCACGCCCTTGCCACCGGACAGCCGCACGAAGCTCTGCAGGCCCACCTCCTGCAGGCGGTCACGGACATCGCGCGCAGCGGCCTTCACCTGTGCCCAGCTCACCCCTTCGCCGGGGTCGAGATCGAACACCAGACGATCCGGGTGCTCGGGATCGGCCACGGTCGCGCCCCACGGATGCAGTTCCAGGGTATTCATCTGCACCAGCTGCAGCAGGCCCCGCGCATCGTCGACGTAGACGTAATCCTCGCGGCCGCTCTTCTGCTGCAGGGGTACCGCATGTACCGCGTCCCCCAGGCCGGGGCCATGGTGCTTCTGGAAGAAGCAGGCCTTGCCCACGCCGTCCGGGCAGCGCAGCAGTGACAGCGGACGTCCGGCAATCTCGGGCAGGATCCAGCGCGCCATGCGCTGGTAGTAATCGGCCACGTCACCCTTGCGCAGTTTCTGCCTTGGAAACACCACCCGCTCCGGATGAGTGATCTCGACCTCGCCTCCGGTTTCGGTTTCTGCGGTGCTCATTCCCAGGTCCTCCTTCTGCTTGTCGCTGCGCAGTCGCTTGAAACTGGCCTGGCGCAGCAGGCCTTCCTTGCCCCAGCCACGGAAGGCCACCTCGGCAACCGCCACCGGCTTCACCCAGCGTACGCTGGCAGCGCGGAACGGCACATGCGCCGGCAGCTGCAGCACGGGCGTCTTCACCACCAATGGCTGCAGTGCCTTGAGCAGCGCGCGCAGGCTTTGGTCGTCGAAACCGGTGCCAACGCGGCCCACATAGCGCAAGCCGCCCTTGTCCGGCGTCGCCAGCAGCAGCGAGCCGAACCCCACCCGGGAACCCTTGGGTGCCGTGTAGCCGACGATCAGGAACTCGTCGGTGTCTTCGTGCTTCACCTTCACCCAGCTGCGCGCGCGGGTATTCACGTACGGGGCATCCACCTGCTTGCTGACGATGCCTTCGAATCCGGCCTTGCCACTGGCATCGAACACCTGCGGGCCATGGTCGATCACGTGCTCGCTGAAGGCCAGGGTGCCAGGCGCCGGCCCAATGAGCTCTTTCAGGAGTGCTTTGCGCTCCAGCAACGGCGCACGACTGATATCCGCTCCAGCCACGCCCGGAAGATCGAACATGATGTAGCGCAGCGGTTGCTTCGAACTGCCGTCGATCACCCGCTGCAACGCTGCGAAGTCACTGCGTCCCTCCTTGTCCAGCACCACCAGTTCGCCGTCCAGGCGTGCATCGCGCACCGGCAGCGCCTGCACGGCCTGCACCACTTCGGGAAAATCACCGGTCCAATCCAGACCATTGCGGGAGCGCAGCTTGACCTCGCCATTGTGCAGATCCGCCAGCAGGCGATAGCCATCCCACTTGATCTCGTGAAGCCAGCGGTCGCCGTCCGGCGCACTGTCGCGATGATCGGTCAACTGCGGTTTGAATGCATGCGGGTAGGGTGCGTCACGTGCGCCGTGCAGTTGCAGCGCGCGTGCATGCCAGCGCACATCGGCCTTGCGTGTGGTCGTGCGTGCTACGGGTGCAGCTCGCGCCGTCTTGTCCGCGGAACGCTTCTTCGCCGCAGGTGTTCGTTTGGGCATCGGTGCCGTCAGCAGGTCATCCGCCTCCGCGTCGCGCGCTTCCCCGTCACCGCGCTTGATCAACAGCCACTGCACCTGGCGTCCTTTCATCGCGGTCCGCACCAGCTTCCAGCCACCGGCCAGGCGTTGTCCATGCAGCACGAAGTCGATCCTGCCCGCCGCCAGTGCCTGCAGTGGATCGCCTTCACAGGCCCAGGTGCCGTGATCGAAGACTTCCACGTGGCCCGCACCATAGTGGCCTTCAGGAATGTCTCCCTCGAAACCGGCGTAGGAGAGCGGATGGTCTTCCACTTCCACGGCCAGCCGCTTTTCACCGACGCGCAGGGAAGGCCCCTTGGGCACCGCCCAGCTCTTCAGTACGCCGTCCATTTCCAGGCGGAAGTCATAGTGACGCGAGCTGGCATGGTGCAGCTGGATGACAAAGGTCGGCCGCTGCTTCGGGTCGCCCGGTGCGGGCGTGTCGTCGGGCTCCGTTGTCTGCCCGGCGCCACCGCCAAGCCGGCGTTTGCGCCGATACTGGTGCAACGACATGGCTCACCCCGCCTTGCGTCGGGGTGCGGTCTTCTTTGCAGCCTTCTTCGTTGTCTTCTTTGCGGCCTTCTTCACTGGCGACTTGGCGGCTGCTTTGCGCGTTGCGGCCTTCTTCGCTGGCGTTCGCTTGTTCGCGTCCAGGCTCTTCTGCAGCAGCGCCATGAAGTCGACCACATTGGTACTGGCGTCCTCGCGCGGTGCCGGCTCATCGTCCACCCGCGTGGTGCCGCCCTTGGACTTGATGCGCTCGTTCAACACCTGCTGCAGGCGCTCGCGGAATTCATCGTGGTACTGCGACGGATCCCAGTCGCCGGCCATCGACTCGATCAACTGCTCGGCCATCGCCGTTTCCTTGCTGGTGATGCGGTAGTCGGACAGTTTGCCGGTGGGCAGCTTGTAGTCCTCGGGATCCACCAGTTCCTGCGGATAGCGCAGGATCATCAGCACCAGCGCGTCCTCATGCGGCATCACCGCACACAGGTATTCGCGCGTACGCACCACCACCCGCGCGATGCCCACCTTGCCGGTGCTGCGCAACGTTTCGCGCAGCAGCACATAGCCCTTCTCGGCCTTCTTGCCGGGCACCAGCAGATACGGTTTCTCGTAATAGCGCGGGTCGATCTGCGCCGCATCCACGAATGATTCCACCTCAACCGCTTCGTGGCTTTCAGGCGCGGCCGAGCGGATATCACCTTCCTCCAGCACGACATAACTGCCCTTGTCGTACTCATAGGCTTTGACGATGTCCTTCCAGGGCACTTCCTCGCCGGTGTCGGCGTTGACCCGTTCGAAACGGATCGGCTTGCGGTCGCGGGAATCGAGCATGCGGAACTGCAGGTCGACCTTGCGTTCGCCGGACATCAGCGACACCGGCACGTTGAGCAGGCCAAACGACAGCGTGCCGGTCCAGATCGGGCGGGCCATGGGCGTACCTTTGGCGGGGCAGGGCATCCAGCTTCGGATGGGCGGTGTAAACCACCCGTGTCGATACCGTGCACGTGGGTTCTACGCAGATGCGGTAGTGCCGGCCGCTGGCCGGCAGAGCTCGCGGCCTGAAGTTTCCTGGGGTTGCCGGCCAGCGGCCGGCACTACTGCAGCAACGGCCTCACCGCCGCCGCCGGAATATGGTCCAGCGCGCGCCAGGCGTCTTCCACCACCGGCCGCGCCTGCGACCAGCCCAACCGTGACTGCCCGCGCATCTGTTCCCAGTGCTCGGCCAGTTCCTCGCAGGTATCGGCGGCATCACCGCGTGGCCAATCCGCAGCATGCGTGGTCAACGCGAAGGCATACACCGGGCACAGGTCGCGCCAGTTCCGGTGGCTCTGCCCGCGGCGCTCCTCGTAGTCGCTGAGCATGTACTGCAGGTAGTCCTGCGCCACCGCCTGGGGGTCTTCATGGCGACGCGTACGGCGCTGCGCGGTGCGCTGGCCGAGCGGATCGAGCAGGGCGTTGAACACGGACGGTGCGGGTCGTTCAAGACGGGGCATGGCCGGCTCCTGCAGCGGGGGCGGGTGGGCAGGAATACGCGCGGTGCCGTTACCGGGGGGTGAGCGAGATGTTCATGACGCCAGGTTCGCAACGGCTTTACCTGCGGGGCGGTGTAGTGGAATCCCCCCAAGGGCAGGTACCAGACCATGAGCCGAGAGACCTCGCGAGACCCGCTGCGGGAGAACCACCCGCCCATTCCCGGCGAGCAGCGCGGCAAGCGCGATGCCGACAACGCCGACTACCGCGGAACCGGCGCGCCGTTCTTCGATGCCGAGCACGACCACCTGCCGGTGAAGCACGAGGCTGAACAGGCGGCCCAGGACCGCAAGGATGGCGGCGACCGCCATCGCGGTGGCCAGGAGAGCCCGCTCAAGCGCCGTGAACGCAAGCAGCGCGCCAGCGACAACCAGGACGAGGCGCTGGAGGAGACCTTCCCGGCCAGCGACCCGACCTCGCCGTTCGTGCCAGCCAAAGCCCCCGACTGACCGGTAGTGCCGGCCGCTGGCCGGCAACGTCTGGGCTGCCCTACACAGAGCGATGCCGGCCAGCGGCCGGCACTACCAACTCAACGCCACGACCATTGCAGGCCGACGTTGGCTCGCCGTCCCGGTCCCGGCTCGTAGAAGCGACCATTGCCGTCATTGACGATCACCGAGCCGATGTAGGCCTGGTCCAGCACGTTCTCCAGCCTGGCGAGGGCGCGCAGCTCGCCGCCCGGCAGCGTCCATCGACGGCCGGCTTCCAGGTGCAGCAGGGCGTAGCCCGGCGCGCGCTCGGTGGCCACGTCATTGACCACGGTATCGCTGCTGGCCGTTGCCTCCAGCGCCCACTGCCAATCGGCAGGGCTCCACTGCAGCCGGGCGAAGGCCTGCTGGCGCGGCACGCCGGGCAGGCGGCTGCCTGCAGCGACCAGGGTGTTCGAGGTCAGGTACGGCGAGCGCACCTGCGCCTGCAGCCAGGTCCACGCCAGCTGCAGTTCCAGGTGCTCGGCCAGCGGCTGTCGGTACTGCAGCTCCAGCCCCTGGCGGCGGGTGCGGCCAATGTTGCGGTAGGTGCTGCGTCCGCCGATATTGCTGGCAACGGCCAGCTCGTCGTCGGTATCTGCACGGAACAGGCTGATATCGAGTTGGTTGCCATCCTGTGCGTGCCACTTGCTGCCAACCTCGATGGAGCGGCTGCGCGCGGCGGCCAGATCCAGTGCCAGCCCGGCTTGGCCGTCGGCGCGATAGCCCAGTTCGTTGAAGGTGGGGGTCTCGAAACCACGCCCCACGGCCGCGTGCAGCCGCCACTGCGGGCTGGCCTCGAAGCTGACGCCTGCCACCGGCGTGGTCGCCTGGTAGCGGCGGTGGCCACTGTCGTCGGGGTTGGCGCCGACGATGTAGCGGTCATTCGATTCGAATCGCACGGCGCTGTGGCGCAGCCCGGCCAGCAGCGACCAACGCGGGCTCCATTGCCACCAGGCCTGGGTGAACTGATCCACGTTCTGCACGACGTCGATCTGGTCACGACGCAGCCGCCCACGCACGCCCAAGGCGCTGCCGATGAAGTTCTCGAAGCCGGTGCGGTGCTGGCGCTGGCGGTCGGCGCTGAGCCCGGCTACCAGGTCCAGCGGTCGCCCGGCCAGATCACCGTGCCAGCCCCAGCGCGCGTCCAGCCCGCCATAGCCGCCCTGCAGATCGATCACGCCGCCGGCATGCAGCGGGCTGTTGGTCTGGGGTGCCGGCGGAATCGGCAGGTACTGGCGTACCGCGCGCTGGCCGGCATAGCCCATCAATTGCCAGCGCTGCGCTCCCGTTTCACGGGTCCAGCGCAGGCCGGCCTGCTGCTGGCGCACGGTTTTGCGGGTGTTGTACTGGTGCGCGACTGCCGTGGCCTGGCGCGGATCAGCCGCCACCTGGGCACGGGTCAGGCCCAGCGGATCCTGCGCATCGGGGGCGTCAAGCGCATTGAGCAGCAGCTCCAGCCGCCCGCCGCCCAGCTCTCCACCGATGCGTGCGTTGAGCGATTCACGGCGCGCGCGGCTATGGTCCCGCCAGCCATCGGTGCGGAAGTGATTGGCGGCGATGTTGTAGTCCAGCACTTGACCGGCACCCTTCAGCTGCGCACCGACACTGAGCGTGTTGTCGGCGCCGGCATTCACGCGCAACCGCCAAGGGTCGCCGGCCTGGCCCTGCGCGCTCCAGACCTGCAGCACGCCGCCGGAGGAATTGCCGTACAACGCCGAGAACGGCCCGCGCAGCACCTCGATGCGCTCGGCGCCCAACAGGCTGGCATGCGACAGCTGACCCTGGCCGTCAGGCATGGTCGCCGGCACCCCGTCGATCAGCACCCGCACCCCGCGCACGCCAAAGGTCGAGCGTGCGCCGAAGCCACGAATCGACAGCTGCGTGTCCTGGGCGAAGTTCTGCCGGTCACGTGCCAGCAGTCCGGGGACCCCGGCCAAGGCCTCAGACAGCTGCGCGCCGGTGCCCGCGCGGCTGGCGTCGATCCAGACCGTGTCCTGGCTGGCCGGCAGCGCAAACGGATCGATGCCCGGCACCCGGGCGGCCTGTACCTGCACCGCAGGCAGGGCGGTGGGCGCAGGCTCGGCCACCGCCGTCCAGGGCGACAGCAGCAGGGCGGACAGCGGCAGGCAACGGTGTCGTGCGGCGGGATTCATGATTCAGGTTGATGGATCGGGCGGCAACGCACGCCATGGTACGGGGCCGCGGATGACGATGGCGGCGGCCAGCCCCGGCAGGCTTTGTTACGATGGGCTGTTTCCGGCCGAAAAGCCGCGGACCGCGTAGCGCACTTCCTCCCCCTTTCCGTCTACCGAACGAGTACCGCCGTGTCCTTCTTTGCAAACGTGGAACTGGTCCCAGGCGACCCGATCCTGGGCCTGACCGAGGCGTACAACGCCGACAGCCGCCCGACCAAGGTCAACCTGGGTGTGGGCATCTACTACGACGAGAGCGGCCGCATTCCGCTGCTGCGCGCCGTCAAGCAGATCGAGCAGCAGCTCGCCGCCGAGGCCAAACCGCGCGGCTACCTGCCGATCGATGGCCTGCCGGCGTACACGCAGGCGACGCGTGAGCTGGTGTTCGGCAAGGACTCGCCGCTGCTGGCCGCCGGCCGCGTCACCACCGCACAGACCGTCGGCGGCAGCGGTGCGCTGCGCGTCGGCGCCGACGTGCTGAAGAAGCTGCTGCCGCACGCCACCGTTGCGCTGAGCAACCCGAGCTGGGAAAACCACCGTGCGGTGTTCAGCGCCGCTGGTTTCGACGTGCTGGATTACACCTACTTCGACCCGAGCACCCATGGCGTCGATTTCGACGGCATGCTGGCCGACCTGGGCAAGCTGGACGCCGGCACCGTGGTGCTGCTGCACGCCTGCTGCCACAACCCCACCGGTGCCGACCTGACGGTCACCCAGTGGAAGCAGGTCGCGCAGCTGCTGAAGGACAAGCAGCTGTTCCCCTTCATCGACATGGCCTACCAGGGCTTCGACAAGGGCATCGAGCAGGACGGCGCCGCCGTGCGCATCATCGCCGAAGCCGGCATCGACAGCTTCATCGTCGCCAACTCGTACTCCAAGTCGTTCTCGCTGTACGGCGAGCGCGTGGGTGCGCTGTCGATGGTGGCACCGACCGCCGCTGACGCCAAGGCGGTGCAGTCGCAGGTCAAGCGCGTGATCCGCACCATCTACTCCAGCCCATCCACCCACGGTGCTGCGCTGGTGGCCGGCGTGCTGACCAACCCGGAACTGCGTGCGATGTGGGAGCAGGAGCTGACCGAGATGCGCGAGCGCATCCACGCCCTGCGCCAGGGCCTGGTCGAGAAGCTGGCTGCCGCTGGCGCGCCGCAGTTCGGTTTCATCAACGAACAGGCCGGCATGTTCTCCTACTCCGGCCTGAGCCGCGAGCAGGTCGAGCGTCTGCGCGACGAGTTCGGCATCTACGCCGTCGGCACCGGCCGCATCTGCGTGGCGGCGTTGAACCAGAACAACCTGGAATACGTCGCCAAGGCCGTGGCCACCGTCGCCAAGGGCTGAAACAACGCTCCAGTAGCTTGAAGACAAAGGCGCCGAAAGGCGCCTTTGTTTTTTGCTTTTGTTCTTACCCTCCCACCGCGCTCGCGGCGAACCCTGAAGCGCGCGGGAGGGGGAGGCGATGCAGGACCGTTGGCGCCATGGGCCCGAGGCATGCCTCGGGCGGGTTGGGCAGGACGCCCCCACCCCGGTCTTGCCGTGTGCGCAGGACAGCGCACACGAGCAAGGCGCCATCGAGCTTACATGGACGTACTTGCAGCGTGTCCTGCATCGCCTCCCCCTCCCGTGAGCCTCGACAAAAGGAAGGCGCCACGAGCGCAACGCATCTGGAAACGATTACGCCTTCCCGCGCTCACGCACGGCCCCGCCATACGGGCGACAATAGGCGTTTTCCCGCTGCCGAGACCTGCCCGCTCATGTCCCGTACTTCGTTGACCCGCTTCCTGATCCAGGAACAGCACGCCGGCCGCATCAACGCCGACCTGCGCCAGCTGATCGCGGTCGTCGCCCGCGCCTGCACCAGCATCTCCATCGCCGTCAGCAAGGGCGCCCTCGGTGGCGTGCTGGGCGATGCCGGTACCGGTAACGTGCAGGGCGAGGCGCAGAAGAAGCTGGACGTGATCAGCAACGAGATCCTGCTTGAAGCGAACGCCTGGGGTGGCCACCTCGCCGCGTGCGCCTCGGAGGAAATGGACCACAGCCAGCCGGTGCCGGACATCTACCCGCGCGGTGATTTCCTGCTGCTGTTCGATCCCCTCGACGGCAGCTCCAACATCGACGTCAACGTCTCCGTCGGCACCATCTTCTCGGTGCTGCGCTGCCCGACCAATGTCGAACTGCCGGGCGACGACGCCTTCCTGCAGCCGGGCAGCAAGCAGATCGCCGCCGGCTACTGCATCTACGGGCCCAGCACCCAGCTGGTGCTGACCGTCGGCCATGGCACCCACGCCTTCACCCTGGACCGTGAGAAGGGCGAGTTCGTGCTGACCACCGAGAACATGCAGATTCCGGCGGCTACCCAGGAGTTCGCGATCAACATGTCCAACCAGCGCCACTGGGAAGCACCGATGCAGGCCTATGTCGGTGATCTGCTGGCGGGCAAGGAAGGCACGCGCGGCAAGAACTTCAACATGCGCTGGATCGCCAGCATGGTCGCCGACGTGCACCGCATCCTGACCCGCGGCGGCATCTTCATCTACCCGTGGGACAAGAAGGATCCATCCAAGGCCGGCAAGCTGCGCCTGATGTACGAGGCCAACCCGATGGGCCTGCTGGTCGAACAGGCCGGCGGCGCCGCCTGGACCGGCCGCGAGCGCATCCTCGACATCCAGCCCGACCAGCTGCACCAGCGCGTGCCGGTGTTCCTGGGTTCGCGCGAGGAAGTGGCCGAAGCCGTGCGCTACCACCGCGCGCACGACGACGCGCAGGGCTGATTGGCGGTTGCCTGACGACGGTCATGGCAGATCGATGACATGACCGTGGGGTGACACCGAGGGCGGCAAACGGCACCATCAAGCCGTTGCCGCCTAAGGAATGCACGCATGCACGAGCAGGGCCCGGTCGATTTCATCGAGGTCATCCACAACGCGGTCCCCAGCGAGGTCTGCGCGGCGATCGTCGAGCGCATGCGGGCGGCGCGTGGCCTGCAGCCCGGTGCCGTGGGCAGTGGCGTGTTCCCGGAACTCAAGCACAGCAAGGATCTGCGCATCAGCGGCCTTGATGGCTGGCAGGATGTGGACCATCAGCTGCAGCACGCGGTGTTCAACGGCCTGCTGACTTATCTACGCCGTTATCCACAGGCATTGATCGCGCCGCTGATGTTGCAGATCCAGGACAGCAAGGGCCAACCGCGACGCCTGTCTGCCGAGGACTTCCCTGACATGCCGCAGCAGCAGCTGGCCGACCTGGCCCGCACCTGCCTGCGCCCGGGCGCCATCAACCTGCAGTGGTATGCGGCGGGCGAGGGCGGTTACCCGTACTGGCACTGCGAGCTGTACCCCAAGGATGCGCAGGCCGAGACCCTGCACCGGCACGTGCTGTGGACGCTGTACCTCAACGAGGAATTCGAAGAGGGCGAGACCGAGTTCCTGTTCCAGGGGCGGAAGATCGCACCACGCACCGGCAGCCTGCTGATTGCGCCGACGGCGTTTACCCATACCCATCGCGGTAACAGGCCGCAGGGGGGGGACAAGTTCATCGCGACGAGTTGGATCCTGTTCCAGAGCGCGCAGAAGTTGTTTGGGGGACGGTGAGGTCATCGTACTCCTCCCGATTGGAGCCGATATCCAGGCAAGTTCGTTATGCCGTCGGTGGTTTACCGGGCCTCAGGAGAGCAGTAGTAGTCGCCGCCCCTGTCCGAGTCCCAGTAGGTTCCTCCATAGAGCTTCACCGTACTGCCTCTTGTCGTCAGCTCTACCGAGCGCGCCAGGCGATCCTCGCAGAAGACCATCAATCTGTAATGGCGCTGCCGTTTGTCTTTCTGCAGTCGCCACCGCTTCTCTGCGGCTTGTTTGATGAAGAAAGCGGCGATCTGCTCTGGATCAGATTCGAGTTCGGCGTCGAAGACGGCCCCCAGGAACGTGACCTTCGGTAAGAACTTAACGTTCGTGGGATGGCTCCCTGAAGGAAGTTCAAAGGTCTCGGTAGCAGCGCGCAGTTCTGATTCTGTTGGCTTTCCGGTCCAATCGCCACCTCCAATGGATCCAAACATTGAAAGATAGGTACCGCCTATCAGGGCCGCAATCACAGCGTATAGAAGCAAATGAGCCAATGATTTCTTCTTCACCAACCATTCCCCCAATCGCCATCCTTCTTAGACAGCTCACCCGGTGATGCACCGCCGCCAATTCCAATACCAATTTCAGTGGAAGTTCCACCGCCGGCGGAATAGTTGATACCTCCACCAACTCCAGCTCTACATTAGGGCTTCGGCTTCCTCCACGGTCTGATCAGGGTTTTGTACATGACCCAGGCAATCCAGCCGCAGACCAACCCAACCCCAGCGACAGTGATTTCCTCTTCCCCGAAAGGAGATCCACTTACCCCTTGATAGACGACGAAGACAGTTGCTCTCAACGACAACAGGGCAAATATCACTACAGGTGCCCAAAGTATGAACTTCATCATTCCCCCGTGTGCAATGCATGGACCCATGCTCGACAACTGGCCGTCTAGACTCTCTGTCCCGACATCTGCGGCATCATGATCTTCTTGCATGTACGGATTACCGGCATGAGGTTCCTCTTTCCGCTCTTGCCTCCGCGGTACTACCGCCGAGAATCGATGTCAGAAGAGGCAGCATTTTCCCTCAGAACGCGGTGCCAGTACGCGTAACTCCAAGCTTTCCATGCTAGCTGTTGCAGCTTCCAGAACCCGAAAGCCATCAGCCTCAGATTGGCTGTTGCAAGCGGCCGTGGCAAATAGAGTCCAGCTTGCTCGACTTCGCTCCAGATAGAGTCGGGCGGGCTCGACGCTACCGCGGGCGACGGCGATAGAGAATCCCGCCTGCCACAGCGCCGAACACCGCCACACCGAAACCAACGAGCTCTTCTTCTCCAAGCGCGTCGCCGGAGATCGGCTTGCCGCCCGTCAGCAACAGAAGGTTCAACGGAAGCATCCACAGGAACGCGATGCCCAGCCAGTAGATGATCTTCATGTCATGTGCTCACGGGTCCGGATACATCGACTTGAACCAGTAGGCGGATCTGTTCCGCATCCATGAGCTGAATTCTCCCGTCTCCAGTTTCCGCAGCTGGCGCATGTCTATTCCATAGCGCTGGAACAGCGAAATCAACTCTCTCATATCTTCGTCATCCACAGCCGACGGATCAACAGAGACGTTGATCGTCCTGAGGAACCCTTCGACAGACACCACGCCCGGAATCTGGTTCAACCTGGAGAAGAACGCATCCTCGTCCAGTCGTGATTAGAACCTCAGGGAATGAATTTCTATTTTCAGCATTGCCAGTCGTCGCAGAAGTGATTGCATGCAGGCAGTTCCACCCGGCTATCGGGTGGGACCAAAGGATCCCCAGAGATCGTCGTTTCCTCCTTGCCAGGCACTGAGCTTCTCGACAGGGATTTCCTTCAGTTGACAGGTGAACTGGAGATAGAAGGAACGGTCTTCTTTTCGATAACTGTTCCACCCGACAGCCGTCACTTTGACTTCCATCCGATTATCGCGCTCATGCGGCTGATGTAGTTCTACGTCGACTGAATCGGACAGCCAGTTGTCTCCCTTGTGCACAAAGCCCGCGCCGCCACTGGTGAGGCGTGCATCCACTACCTCCGGCGTCCCTTCCGACGAGGGCGCGTATCGCTTCAAGCTGCCTGTGATCTTGATGTACTGCTGGGAGTCGATCACGCCTGGCGACTCCGAGAAGAGGCGCAGCAGAAGGAGGGTATCGGTGCCCTTGCGCACCCTCTGACCTGTATCTGCCACCCACAGACGCTGTTCGAACTCGTCCAGGCCAGCCGGCATGTCAGTGACGATCGCGGCCTGCGGAACGATGATGCATTCGTGAATGGAGCGAGCTTCCACCTGCACGCTCGCAAGGTAGAGAAGGAGACCACTGGCGTGGAAGCAGTGAGTGCGTTTCATCATGTACAGCACGTTCGTGCGGATTCAGTTGCGCGAACGTCTGGAGGGGTGTGCCTGTTCGAAGGGGGATGCCTCCGGATCATGCACTCCCGTCCATGCATCAAGCTGCTCCAGAGACAATGGCTTGGCTCTCAGATGCTCTGACACTGTGGTCGGTGCCTCGCACTCTCCCGGCCACTGCAGTGGGCTTGCAGAGCGAAACGTTGCATCGACCTGGACCTCGATGCCGAAGTCTCCTGCGGAAACCACGGTAATCTGCCCTGCGACCGGCACTGCGTAGCAGCCCGTCTTTCCGGCAAACGCGCTGGACCCTCTGCTATGGAACATCCGTACTCGATCATTTGGGACAGAGAACCGGTCGCCTGCTTTCGCATCAGCGGGGAGCTGGATCGTGAGCTTGCTGAAGGTGGAACGGTCGGTCCTCCACGACGTGCGGAATCGTCTCAGCCCGATCACTCGGCTGTCCCCGGCAACGATCTGGTGACAAGCGAAGAGCCGCTGGCGCGGCTCGACCGTAAGGCAGGTGGGGTCGCGCATGGCAGCGTCTTCAACCACAAACGCACGGGCAGCCTCTGCATCGGTACCACAGAAAAGCAGAAACGCACCACAGCTGAAGGCATGTGAGCGCTTCATGTGCGAACCGATTCGTCGTCAAGCGAACGGCATCGCACTGTCACGGATCCTGGGTCATCCATCTGCATCCCTCCCTGGCTTGCAGGCCATCCGGCCAAGCGCAGATTGTTGCCGGTAAGCCGGGCAGCGGTCCAGCGTTCTAGAACAGACTTCCCTGCGGCGAATCCTTCTTCGGCGTCAGCGGCTTCACGAACCGGCTGCAATCCAGCTTCGGCCAATGGCTGTTCTGCGCATTGAAGCCGAGACGCTTTCGCGCCAGCTTGAAGCGGTTGTTCAACAGATCGGCATACACGCCCTGGCCACGCATGCGGGTGCCGAACTGGCTGTCGTAGTCCTTGCCGCCGCGCAGCTGCTGGATGGTACTCATCACATGTGCGGCGCGATCTGGATGATGGGTGTCCAGCCAGTCGCGGAACAGCGGCGCCACTTCCAGCGGCAGGCGCAGCAGCACGTAGCCTGCGGTGCTGGCGCCAGCATCGTGCGCGGCCTCCAGCACGGCTTCCAGCTCGCTGTCGTTGATCCACGGAATCACCGGCGCCACCATCACACCGACCGGAATGCCCGCTTCATGCAGGCGCTTCATCGCACGCAGCCGTGCATGCGGCGCCGACGCGCGTGGCTCCAGCTTTGCGGAGAGATGCGGGTCCAGCGAGGTCACCGAGAAATGCACGCTGACCAGGTTCTCCGCCGCCAGCGGTGCGAGCAGATCGATGTCGCGCTCGACCAGTGCGTTCTTGGTGATCAGCGAGAACGGATGCCTGGTTTCCAGCATCACTTCGATCAGCTGGCGGGTGAGCTTGAACTTGCGTTCGATCGGCTGGTACGCATCGGTGTTGATGCCCAGCGCGATCGGTTGCGGAACGTAGCCCGGCTTCGACAACTCCTTGCGCAGCAGCTGCGGCGCATTGGTCTTGGCGAACAGCTTGGTCTCGAAGTCCAGGCCTGGCGACAGGTTCAGATAGGCGTGCGAGGGGCGCGCGAAGCAGTAGGAGCAGCCATGCTCACAACCGCGGTACGGATTCACCGATTGGCTGAAGCCGACGTCCGGTGAGGTGTTGCGGCTGATGATGCTGCGTGCGGTCTCGGCACGTACTTCAGTGCGCAGACGTGGGGCGAGGAATTCCTCGCTCTCATCGACCGCCCAGCCGTCGTCCACCGCCTCGCTGACGGTGCTTTCAAAGCGCCCGGCAAGGTGGGACGTGGAACCTCGGCCCTTGATCGCGATACCCATTGCGGCAGGTTACGCCGCAGCCGTCTCAATGGCTGCGACGGCTGCCTGAAGGGTTCAGCGCGGTGCTGCGTCGAGCATGGCTCAACGCTACAGGGGAGCGGTCAGAGCAACGCCAGGTACCCGCGCACGGTGGCATCCAGCCCGTCATACAGTGCCTCGCCGATCAGCGCGTGGCCGATCGACACCTCCAGCACGTCTGGCACGTGAGCCAGGAAATCGCGCAGGTTGTCCTGTGACAGGTCGTGCCCGGCGTTGACGCCCAGGCCCACCGCCTGCGCCCGCCGCGCCGCAGTGGCGAACAGTTCCAGCATCGCCGCAGCGTCGCCGGCCGCGTGTGCTTCGGCGTAGGGGCCGGTATACAGCTCGACACGATCTGCACCGACTTCGGCCGCCTGCTCCAGCAGTGGGTTGCCCGCATCGACGAACAGGCTGACCCGGCAGCCCATCGCCTTCAGTTCGGCGACCAGTGGTCGCAGCCGCTCGGCATCCCGCTCGAAGTCGAAGCCATGGTCGGAGGTGATCTGTCCATCGCCATCCGGCACCAGCGTCGCCTGCGCCGGGCGGGTCTGCGCGCACAGCGGCAGCAGGCCTGGGTAGCCCTCGCGCGGCGGTGCGAACGGGTTGCCTTCGATGTTGAACTCGACACCACGCGCGCGGGTCAGCGTGGACAGCGCCAGCACGTCCTCGGCGGTGATATGGCGGCGGTCCGGCCGCGGGTGCACGGTGATGCCATGTGCACCGGCATCCAGGCAGGCCTGGGCGGCGCGCACCACGTCCGGTTCGGCGCCGCCGCGCGAATTGCGCAGGACGGCGATCTTGTTGACGTTGACGCTGAGCTGGGTCATGGAACGGAACTACTTGGAAAGAGGGGACGGATCGTGGTCGTTGGCGTCGGCATTGCGGCGGGCCTGGGCCTGCTCGCGCAGGCGGCGCAGCTCCTCGGCATCGACAAGGGTGGCAGGGTCCCGCTGAAGGTCGCCGAAGCGGGCTACATAGCGACCGCGCACCCAGGCCAGCAGGAAGGCGAGGGCGGCCAGCAGGCACAGGGTCATCAATGCGGCGCTGGGGGTCTTCAGGGCGAAGGCGAAACAGCCCAGCGCCAGCAGCAGGTACAACCAGTACATAGTCGGGCTCCCCGGATGATCGCCGCAGTGTAGCGCTGCGTCAGAGCAGCGGCGAGGCCAGCCGGGCGAAGGCCTCGGGCAGGCGGTGCAGCCACAGCGAACGGCCAGCCTGGTCGTGCACGCGGGTGGCGCGGTCGAACTCTCCCTGCAGCAGCCCGGCCAGAGCGGCGACGCGGTCACGGTCGCTGATCATCATCGACAGCTCGAAGTTCAGGCGGAAGCTGCGGTGGTCGAAGTTGGCGCTGCCAACGATGCAGACATCGTCGTCGGCGATGAAGGCCTTGGTATGCAGCATGCGCGGGCCGTACTCGTAGATCTTCACCCCGGCGTGCAGCAGTTCGTCGAAATAGGAGCGCGCGGCCTGGGTGACAAACCAGGAGTCGCTCATCTTCGGCACCAGCAGGCGCACGTCCAGTCCACCCAGTGCCGCCGAAGTCAGCGCCATCCGCGCCGCTTCGCCCGGCACGAAGTAGGGCGTTACCAGCCACACGCGCTCGTGTGCTTCCTGGATGGCCGCCACGTGCAGGCGGTGGATCGTTTCCCAGCCCGAGTCCGGGCCGGAGACCAGTACCTGGGCGTTGATCGCACCATCGCCGCGCAGCGGCATGTCGGCCGGCCACAGACGGGCAATGTCCATGCGCGAGGGATCCTGGCCACTGGCATAGAGCCAGTCCTCGGCGAACACCAGCTGCAGGCTTCGCACGACGTGGCCGCGGATGCGCATGTGCAGGTCGCGGTAGGCGTTCGGCTTGCGGCTCTCGTCTTCATCGTCGGTGATATTGATGCCACCGGTGAAGGCCAGCCGGCCATCGACGATCACCAGCTTGCGGTGCGTACGCAGGTTCAACCACGGCCGCTTGAACGGCTTCAGCAGCTGCCGCGGATGGAACCAGACCGCCTCGCCACCGGCATCGATCAGGGGCTGCAGGAAGCGACGAGGCAGGGCGGAAGAACCCACTGCATCCAGCAGCAGGCGCACCTGCACGCCGGCACGGGCGCGCTCGACCAGGGCGTCGCGCAGGGCGGTGCCGGCATGGTCCGGATTGAAGATGTAGTACTCCAGGTGCACGTGATCGCGAGCCTGCGCCACCGCTTCCAACAGAGCGGCGTAGGTAGCGGCACCATCCACCAGCCAGGTCACTTCGGTCGCGCTGCTCGGCGCCAGGCCCGTGGTGGCCTGCGCGATCTTGGCCAGCTCGGTGCAGTCGGCATCCGGTGGGCAGACATCGCTGTAGTGCTCCATGCCCGATCGTGCGCGTCCGCGGCGCAGCCGTTGCCGCTTCACCTTCTGCGGGCCCAGCAGGTAGTAGATGAACAAGCCGAGGTAGGGCAGCAGCGCCAACGACAGGATCCAGCTCAGCGTGGCGACCGGCTCACGCTTCTGCAGCATGATCCAGCCCGCCAGCGCGAACAGATACAGCAGGTAGGCCACCGCCAGGATCGAGCCAAGGTGGGCGATGCCGTCGAGCCAATGACGCAGGGAGTCGAAGAGGGCGAGCATCCGCCGATCATAGCGGTCCAGGCCGGCAGGCATAAAAAAAAACGCCCCTGTCTCCAGGGGCGTCTGCAGTCGCGTCATGACTGTTGTGTTGCGGTGTAGCGATTACTGCTGCACAAAACCGATCTTCTTCATCTGAGCATTCTTCGCGGCGGCCAGAACCTTGGCCATCACGTCGTACTCGGAATCCGGGCTGGCGTCGATGCGCAGTTCCGGCTGGTTGGTCGGGTCACGCTGGACCTCCTGCTCCATCCGCTGCTGCAGCTCGCTGGTATTGATCGGGCTGTTGTTCCACGAGACCTGGTTGCTGGCGTCGATCTTCAGTTCGATCGGCGGCGGCGGTTCGACCAGCTGCGGCGGTGGGTTGAGCACGCGCTGCGGCAGGTCGACGGCGATCGGGTACGTCATGATCGGCGCGGTCACGATGAAGATGATCAGCAGAACCAGCATCACGTCCACGAGGGGCGTGACGTTGATGTCTGCCATGGGGCCCTTGCCACCACCACTACTGAATGCCATGGCTTATTGCCCCTTTTCTTTGGTCGCGACGAAGCCGACGTCCAGCATGCCCTGCTCCTGCGCGACCTTGGTCAGGTCGTTGATGACGCGCATCTTGGTGGTGCGGTCACCACGCAGGTTCAGCGGCGGCTGCGGGGTCTGCTGGGCGGCGGTCGCCAAGCGCGACTCGAGAGTCTGCTTGTTGATTTCTTCGTCGTTCCAGTAGATCGAGCCGTCTTCCTTGACTGCCAGGGTGATCGGTCCGGAACGCTTTTCAGCGTCTTCCGGCTTCTGGATCAGGTTGGCTTCCGGCAGATCCACCTTGACCTTGTGGGACATCAGGGGCGCCGTGATGATGAAGATGATCAGCAGCACCAGCATCACGTCCACGAGGGGCGTAACGTTGATGTCGGCCATGGGGCCGCCGCTGTTACCACTACTGAAAGCCATAACGGGCTCCGTCTAGATCTTGGTGACTACTTACGTTCGTCGCTGGGTGACGCGCGCCGCAATTAGCGGACGCGCGAGCCGGTGGCGAAGAAGTCGTGCAGGTCGTGCGCGAAGGTATCGAACTTGCTGATGGTCGCGCTGTTGATCTTGCTGAAGAAGTTGAAGGCGAACACGGCCGGGATCGCGACGAACAGACCGATCGCGGTCATGATCAGCGCTTCACCCACCGGGCCGGCAACGGCGTCGATCGAAGCGGAGCCGGTGGCACCGATCTTGATCAGGGCGCCGTAGATGCCCCACACGGTACCCAGCAGACCGACGAACGGAGCGGTCGCGCCGACGGTGGCCAGCAGGGTCATGCCCGACTGCAGCTTGTTGCTTTCGCGGGTGACGGCCTGGCGCAGGGCGCGGTCGACGAACTCCGAACGGCTCAGGTTCTCACCCACGCCGCCGGTGGCGCCGCCTTCAGCGCGCTGGTGGTGCGCAGCAGCCTGGGCAGCGTCCAGGGCGATCTTCGAGAACGGCTCCGAAGCCGGCTGCTCTTCCATGGCACGGATGGCGTCCTGCGCGTTCGGGGTATCCCAGAACAGGCTGACGACGCGATCAGCAGCGCTCTTCAGGCGGGTCGCACGGAAGATGTTGATGACGGTCCAGTACCAGGACATGGCCGACATGGCGATCAGGGTCAGCAGCACGACCCAGGAAACCGCGAAATCACCCGGCTTGGTGGTCATTTCGTGGATCAGGTGCTCGAAGCCCATCTGCGACAGGGCGTTGGACGGATTGCCCCCGGCAGCAGCGGCGATGAAAATTTCCTGCAGCATGACGCTTACCTTTGTTGTGTGTGGTGATAAAGGGTGTAGCTAAGCTAAACAATCGAACCGGGAGCGGGGGTGGCCATGCGGCCACCCGGGCGCATCAGTTCAGCGCAAAGTTGACCGGGACGCGAACGCGACCTGCCGCCTTCTTACCGCCAGATTCAGCGGCGTTGAAGCGCCACTTGCGAGCCGCTTCCATCGCGGCACGGTCCAGGTCGCGGTTACGGCTGGACTTTTCCACCGTGACATTGGTGACGTTGCCGTTGGCATCGACATCAATGATCAGGATCACTTCGCCCTGGATACCCGCGCGGAAGGCGGCCGGCGGGTAGCGCGGCGGATTCATGGCCTTCGACGAGATGTCCACGCTGGCCTCGATCGAGGTCGCAGGTGCCGGCGGCGCGGGGGGCGACGGCGGGGTGACGATATCGCTCGGGCGCGGCTCCGGCACGTCCACGACCGGCGCCTGCGGCGGCGGCGGGACCGGCGACGGCTTCGGCGGCGACAGATTCTTCACCGGCGGCGGCGGAGTATCGGTCGGCGGCGGCGGCGGCGGCGGCGGGGGCGGCGGCGGCGGCGCATCGACGATGGTCACCATGACGTTGCGCTCCTTCTCAGCCACGGCCTTGGGAGCCACGGCGGGAATGAGGAGCATCATGAAGGCGGCCAGATGCAGGGCAATTACAAACGCGATGCCGACGATGCGAGGCCAGCTCAGCCCCTTGTCATCGGGTTGTTCGTACCGGTGAACGACTAGTTGTTCCGTCATGCGCCAAGAGCTCAATAGTGGGGCCGGGATGCCGGGGGCGGAATCCCTGATCAGCGGTGCATGACACCGCAGGAACCTCCAAGCTTATACCAATCCTGAGCGCCTGCGCATCAACTGGGCAGGCATTCAGGCGTTATTCCTACTTACTTCAGGTTGATGATTTTCTTGGCATCAGCCTGGTTCTTCACACCCTTCGCCAGCGCCTGCTGGGCGGCCTGCTTGGCCTCCGGGATGCGACCTTCGGCATGCAGGACGCGTGCCAGGTTCAGGTAGGTCTCACCGTCCTTGGACAGCGGGGCAGCCTTCTGCCACGCATCGATCGCCTGCGGCACCTGGTCGGAGTAGTAGTAGGACTGGGCCAGCGCCAGGTAAACCTGGTAGTCCGGCTTCAGGATGCCCTTCTGCAACCCTTCGTTGATGACCGCGATGACGTCCTTTTCCTTTTTGTCGGTGTTGGCATAGATGGAGTACAGCTGCTTGTACTCGCGCTCTTCGGTGAGCTGGCCGCTGCTGCGCAGCTTGTCCATCACCGCGGCCGCCTTGTCCATCTGGTCGGCCTGCATGTACATGCTGGCCAGGTTCAGCTGGGCCTTCTTGTCGTTCGGGTTCTTGGCGGCCAGCGCCTCGGCTTCCTTGACTGCTTCGCCGGACTGGCCGGCTTCGGACAGGGCCGCCATCAGCAGCTGGTTCCAGTTGTCCTTCGGTTCGGCGGAGCCGGCGATGGCCTGCTTCAGCACCGGAATCGCTTCCTGGTAGCGCTCCAGCTGGTACAGCGCCTGGCCCTTGGCGATCAGTTCTTCCGGCTTGGTCGACTTGCTCTCGGCGAAGTACTTGTCGAGGGTTGCCAGGCCTTCGGCTGTCTGGTCTTCCTGCAGCTGCAACTGGCCCAGCATCAGCATCGACTGGAAGTGGCCGTTGTTGTCCAGGCCGTTGAACTGCAGGACCTGCTTCAGGTAGGCGATGGCAGCCGGGGCGTCATCGGTCTGGTAGGCAGCCTGCGAGGCCAGCTGCGCGGCCAGCGACTTGTCGTACTCGTTCGCGGCGCTGTCAGCCAGGATGGCGTCGGCCTGGGTGCGGGTTTCCGGGAACTTTTCCTTGTTGTAGCTGTCGATCATTTTCTGCAGCTTGCTGCCCATCTTGGCCGAAGCCTTGACCGTCGGCTCCTGGCGGGTCGCGTTCGGGTACAGCGCCTCGGCCTTGGCCTGCTTGCCGCCGCGGTTGCCGCGCTCGGAGGAACGCGAGGACTGCGCGAAGGCATCGGTGACCACGGCGCCGGTCAGGGCGGTCGCGACGAGGACGGAAAGCACAGCTTTGTGGTTACGGAAAATCATCGTTCACCTCGATCGAACCGCCGGTTAGCGGCAAAGTCGGACTGTCAGAAAAATCTGAGCCGCCAAACGTATCAGAAACAGATGGCGTGAGAAATCGTTTTATGTGCTGCAATACAGCATAGAACTGCGCACTCATCCGCACTTTGGCCGTAGCCCGGCCGCCTGCGCCTGCTGATAGACCGGCGTCAGGCCCGGGGCATCACGTCGCAGTTCCTGGATCCGGTTGGCCGGATCCGGGTGGGTGGACAGCCATTGCGGGCTGCGACCGCCGCTGGCGGCCATCATGTTCTGCCACAGGTCGACCGCCTGCGCCGGATTGAATCCGGCCTGCGCCATCAGCCGCTGGCCGATCACGTCAGCCTCGCTTTCCTGCGTCCGCGAGCCCGGCAGCAGGAAGGCAGTCTGCGCGCCCATGCCACCGAGCTGGTTGACGGTGCTGGCAGCACCTTCGCCGTAGGCTGCGCCAGCCAGCGCGCCGAGCACGGCCAGCCCGGTCTGTGCGCCCATCTGGCGGGTGATGCGCTCTTCGTGGTGGCGGGCGATGACATGGCCGATTTCATGGCCGATCACGGCAGCCAGCTGATCCTGGTTCTTGGCCACGGTGAAGATGCCGGTGTTCACGCCGACCTTGCCGCCGGGCAGGGCGAAGGCGTTGGGTTCCTTGTCGACGAATACCGCCGTCTCCCACCGTACGCCACGGTATTGAGCTGGCAGCTGCGCGACCAGGGCGTTGACCACGCACTGCACGTAACCGTTCTGGCGGCCGTCGGTGCTGATCTTTTCCTTCTGCTTGGTTTCGGCGAACGCCTGTGCGCCGAGCTGGTCCAGCTGCGCCTGCGAGACGCCGCCCACCATCTGCCGGCGACCGGTAGGGGAGGTGGTGGTCGCGCAGGCGCTGACCAGGGTGGTGATGACAAGGGCCAGCAGCAGTTGTTTCATGGAAACTCCCCCGTGTTCATATGCGGAGTGTGTAGCGTAGCGGCTTAATCTTTCGTCAAGCGGACGCGGCGTTACGTTGACCCCAGGAACACCATCGCGGCAAGGGCGACCGCATTGTTCAGCGCATGGGCGGTGACCGCCGCCCACAACGTGCCGGTGCGCCGGTAGAGCCAGCAGAACGCGGCTCCCATGCCACCATAGACCAGCCACAGCTGTGCGATTTCGGCCGGGCCATTGGCACTGGTGCCAGGGATCTCATGGATCAGGGCAAACGCGAGGCTGCTCAGTACCACGCCCAACCCTGGTCGCCCGGCCTGCCACAGGCGGCCAAACAGCACGCGGCGGAACAGCAGTTCCTCGTAGGCCGGCGCCAGGACCACCGCGAACAGCACCAGGAACAGCGGGAAACGTGCGATCGCGCTCTGCATCAGCGCCAGATTGGTGGGGACCGGCTCGACGCCGACCTGCTTGGCCAGGAAGGCGATGCCGTTGCTGCCGAGCACGATCAGGGTCGCCACCAGCAGGGTCCAGCCCCAGGTGGAGGGGCGGCGCAGCGCCTGGCGCGAGGCGTGGCGCTCGGCGGCGTTGGCCGGCCGTCGCCAGAAGTACAGCAGCAACGCGGCGCCACCGGTGGCGAACAGTGCCATGAGAATCTGCGCAAGCGCGCCGGGCTGGCCCAGTGACGCCGCGACCGAACTGGCGTCGGGTGCGCCAGCGCCAGCCTGCGCGTTCGCGTAACCAACCACCACGCCACGGTACAGGCCCCACAGCAGGCCGCTGACCAGGCTCAGGCCGAACAGGGTGACAGCGGCGATGCCCAGGTCGATGAAGAACCCCGCCAACGGCGAAACGGCACGCGGCGCGGCAGAAGCCGGCGGAACCGGGGGCGGAGCAGAGACCGGGGCGGATGCTGACATCAGGTACCTGTGTTCAAGAGTCGAAGGCCGGCGCGCCTCCCCGCGCGCCGGCCGTGTCCCGATTGTGTCAGATATCCAGGTTTGCGACCTTCAGCGCGTTGTCTTCGATGAAATCGCGACGCGGTTCGACGACATCGCCCATCAGGGTGCTGAAGATCTGGTCGGCTGCGACAGCGTCCTCGATACGCACCTGCAGCAGTCGGCGGGTTTCCGGGTTCACCGTGGTGTCCCACAGCTGCTCCGGATTCATTTCACCCAGACCCTTGAATCGCTGGATCTGGCGGCCGCGCTTGGCCTCCTCGAGCAGCCAGTTCTGTGCCTTGGCAAAGCTGTCGACTTCGATCGACTTGGCACCGCGGGAAATGGTCGCGCCTTCGCGGACCAGACCGTGCAGCAGCTTCGATGCCTGGTGGATTGCGCGCAGTTCGCCGCTTTCGAAGGCCGACATCGGCAGCACCTGGATGTGCTGTTCGCCCATGTGGCGACGGGTCACCAGCACAGCGGCCGGGCGCTCGTCGTTGGCCTCCTGCAGTTCCAGCGTGAAACGCGGGCTGCCCAGGCTGCCCTGGTTGAGGCGCTTGGCCAGTGCATCCAGGCCCTCGCCTTCGCCGGCAGCGCGCAGGCTTTCCAGGTCCATCGGCACGAAATCGACCAGCGCTTCAAGCAGGTTGCGGTCGTAGCGATGTGCGTTGCGCTCGATCGAATCCAGCGCTGCTGCATAGGCCAGCAGCAGCTTCTCCAGCGCAAGGCCTTCGATGCCGGGCTCGCCGGTGGCCGGCACCAGCGCAGCGTTTTCCACCGCGCTGCTGGCCAGGTAGCTGTCCAGCGCCGGGTCGTCCTTCAGGTACAGCTCCTGCTTGCCCTGCTTGATCTTGTACAGCGGCGGCAGGCCGATGTAGACGTAACCGCGCTCGATCAGCTCCGGCATCTGACGGTAGAAGAACGTCAGCAGCAGGGTGCGGATGTGGGCGCCGTCGACGTCGGCGTCGGTCATGATGATGATCTTGTGGTAACGCAGCTTGTCCGGGTTGTACTCGTCTCGGCCGATGCCGGTGCCCAGCGCCGTGATCAGCGTGCCGACCTGGTCGGAGGACAGCATGCGGTCGAAGCGCGCGCGTTCCACGTTGAGGATCTTGCCGCGCAGCGGCAGCACCGCCTGGTTCTTGCGGTTGCGGCCCTGCTTGGCCGAGCCACCTGCCGAGTCACCCTCGACGATGAACAGTTCGGACAGCGCCGGATCCTTTTCCTGGCAGTCGGCCAGCTTGCCCGGCAGGCCGGCGATATCCAGCGCGCCCTTGCGGCGGGTCAGGTCGCGGGCCTTTCGCGCCGCTTCACGTGCGCGCGCGGCGTCGACGATCTTGCCGGCGATCGCCTTGGCTTCGTTCGGGTTCTCCTGCAGGAACTCTTCCAGGCGCGCACCGAAGGCGTTTTCCACCGCCGGACGCACGTCGGAGCTGACCAGCTTTTCCTTGGTCTGGCTGGAGAAGCTCGGGTCCGGCACCTTCACCGACAGCACCGCGATCATGCCTTCTCGCATGTCGTCGCCGGTCAGGTTGATCTTGGCCTGCTTGGCGATGCCGTTCTGCTCGATGTAGTTGTTGAGCACACGGGTCAGCGCACCGCGGAAACCGGCCAGGTGGGTACCGCCGTCCTTCTGCGGAATGTTGTTGGTGAAGCAGTACATCGTCTCCTGATAGGAGTCGGTCCACTGCAGCGCCACATCCACGACGATGCCGTTGTGCTCGCCGGTGACTGAAATGACGTTCGGGTGCAGCGGCGTCTTCAGCTGGGCCAGATGCTCCACGAAGCTGCGGATGCCACCCTCGTAGTGGAAGTCATCGCGACGGCCGTCGCCACGCTCGTCGGCAAGGACGATCTTGACGCCGGAGTTCAGGAACGACAGTTCGCGCAGGCGGCGGGCCAGGATGTCGTAGTGGAACTCCACGTTGTCGTGGAAGGCGACGGTGGACGGCCAGAAGCGCACGGTAGTGCCGCGCTTGGTGGTGGTTTCCAGCTTGGCCAGCGCGGTCACTGCGGCGCCGTTGCTGAATTCCTGCTGGTAGTGGAAGCCGTTCTGGAACACGTCCACCAGCAGCTTCTGCGACAGCGCGTTGACCACGCTGACGCCGACGCCGTGCAGGCCGCCCGAAACCTTGTAGCTGTTGTCGTCGAACTTGCCGCCTGCGTGCAGGACGGTCATGACGACTTCGGCTGCAGACACTTCGCGACCGAGCTTGGCACTCATCTGCTCGTGCTTGCCAGTCGGGATACCACGGCCGTTGTCGGACACCGAGACCGAACCGTCGGCGTGGATCGTCACCGCAACGTGGTCGGCGTGGCCGGCCAGCGCTTCGTCGATCGAGTTGTCGACGACCTCGAACACCATGTGGTGCAGACCGGTGCCGTCATGCACGTCACCGATGTACATGCCGGGACGCTTGCGGACAGCCTCCAGGCCTTCCAGGGCGGTAATGCTGTTGGCGTCGTAATTGCCGTTGTTTGCCGGGGTGTTCTGTTCGTCGCTCATTGCGCTTGCCGTAGGCTCCGCAGGTCGGCCACCGCTTGGAGCGATGTGCCGAGAATGAAAGGATTCCAACCCGAATTATACCAGCCGGGGTCGAGCGGCCCTGGTGTGCCCACTATGGCACAGCCACGATTTGTGCATGTTCCACGTGGAACCGGGCGATGTGGGTCAGGTCCAGCAGCGCCGCCGGGGTTTCGGTAGCGGTGATGAAGATCTGTGCCGGCCCATTGAGCAGGCGCTCCAGCACCCGCGCCTGATGGGTGCGATCCAGCTCCGAGGCCAGATCGTCCAGCGCGATCACAGGCCATTCGCCGCGCTGTTCTGCATAGTCCTCGGCCTGCGCCAGCAGGCAGGCCAATGCCGTCAGCTTGGCCTGGCCACGGGACAACGCATCACGGCCCGGAATGCTGTGGAAATCCACACTCCAGTCTGCCCGGTGTGGGCCGACCGAGGTATAGCCGGCCTGCCGGTCGCGTTCCCGGGCCAGAAGCAGGGCATCGGCCAAGGGAAGCTCATGCCGCCGCCAACCGGGGCTCAGTTCCAGCCCCTGGATGCCGAGTTGCGGAGCCAGGCTGGCGGCCAAGGCCACCGTGCGCTGCTGCAGACGCTCCAGGTAGTGCTGACGGCGGCTGGTCAGCGGTTCCCCGGCCTCGGCCAGCTCGTGATCCCAGGTATCGAGCATCCGCGACGGTCCGCCCTGCTTGAGCAGAGCATTGCGCTGCTTCAGCGCCCGGGAATAGCGGCGCCACAGGGAGAGAAAATCCGGTTCCACGTGGAACAAGCCCCAATCGAGGAAGCGACGGCGAGGTTCGCCCCCCCCACTGACCAGTGCATGGCTCCCCGGCTCGAACGTCACCACGGCCAGCGCTGCGCAGAGATTGCCCAGCTGCGCGACATCCTCGCCGTCCAATCGCCCCTTCCAATCCTGGCCACTGTGGCGCAGCCCGGCCTTTCGGCGGTGCGGCGGGTGATCGGCACGCTGTTCGTCCCATTCCACGAAGATCTCCAACGCTTCCTGGCCCTGGCGCACCAGACCGTCACGCACTCGGCCACGGAAGCTGCGCCCGTAGGCCATCAGGTGCAGGGCTTCGAGCACGCTGGTCTTGCCGGCACCGTTGTCGCCGGTCAGCAGGTTCAATCCAGGCTGGGGCGACAGGTCCACCGCACTGAAGCGACGCAGTTGGTGCAGGGCGAGGCGGCGGATAAGCATGGGGCGCGAAAGACCATCCGCACGAGGCGGTAGTGGGGCAGGGAATCCATCAGCTTACTGCATCGGTCAAGCCAGCCGTGGCGCGCCAGACATCGCCACTGTGCTGAAGCCTCCGCCTGGCAACCCTACGCGTGTTCCACGTGGTGGCGCTCCCTCATCTGGGCTCGCCTGGGTCTGGATATGCCCGGGAATCCTTGAATTCTGAGCGGCGGCGCAGGGTACAGGCCTTCAGATTTCAGCGATTTCAGACTCATTCCGCGAGCATCGCCAGGTGCCCTCGACGGTGGGTTGCGCGAACACCGCGCGGATTTCTTGAAATCTACGATGCGATGCCGTGGAGGGTTCCACAGATTTCAAAGAATTCAGCCCGTTCGTTTCACGCTGTCCACAGCGGGTCTGTATGACTTATACACAAGGTATGGGCAAACTGTGGATAAAAAAGCCCTTTTGCCCGACCTGCCAAACTATCCACAGGTTCCCCCCCAGCCTGAGGGGCCTCTATACAGGGGGTTTCAGCTGCATAAATCTCTTGAAAATCAATTGGATAATGCATTTTTCCACGAAATCTGGGCCCACCATCACCACCATGCTTTAGATTTATACCCAGATTTAGAAGCTAGGCCAGCTCTGATCCGGCCCCAACCAACCCTGTGGACAGTGACGTCTGCAGATGAAGCAACCACTGCGATAGCGGATGCGATCCGCTTCATCCATCCGACCAGATCGGGTCACCCTCAATCAGGCTGAAGACCCGGAACTGCGTACTCGACCGAAGTTGGCTGGGCAGCGCCCAGGTCAGCAACCTGGATTCCTAACGCGCAGGGCCGATTGCATCGGAGGGGCAACCAAGAACAATCGGCAAGCAGCAATCTCGAGCAAGACATTCGCCCAGACCTGGAGATTCCGCGATCCCCGATGCTCCACGTGGAACCTGCAAAAAAAAACGCCCGGGGAGATCCCGGGCGTCCTTCGGTTCCACGTGGAACAGGCTGCTGTCAGAGACGCAGCGGCATCACCACGTGACGCGACTTCTCGCTGCTGGATTCACGAACCAGCGCAGAAGAGTTGGAATCGCGCAGCTGGATGATGACCTCCTCATCGCGCAGCGCGGAGAGGGCGTCCAGCAGGTAGTTCACGTTGAAGCCAATGGCCAGATCACTGACCGTGGTGTCGGCTTCGATCTCTTCCTGGGCTTCTTCCTGTTCCGGGTTGTGCGCGCTGATCTTCAGGTTGCCCGGCGAGACTTCCACGCGGATGCCGCGGTACTTCTCGTTGGACAGGATCGCGGCGCGCTGCAGCGAGGCACGCAGTGCTTCACGATCAACCTTCACTTCGCGGTCGGCACCGATCGGAATCACCGCTTCGTAATCCGGGAAACGACCGTCGATCAGCTTCGAGGTGAAGGTGACATCGTCGCGCTTGACGCGCACGTGGCTGCGGCCGACTTCCAGTTCGATCTCGCGATCGCCGCTCTCCAGCAGGCGCTGCAGTTCGGTCACGCCCTTGCGCGGCACGATGATCTGGCGCTTGGAACCGCTGGGCTTGGCCAGATCGGTTTCACACAGGGCCAGGCGATGGCCGTCGGTGGCGACCGTGCGCAGCGCATCGCCGCGCAGGTCGAACAGCAGGCCATTGAGGTAGTAGCGCACGTCCTGCTGGGCCATCGCGAACGCAGTGCGCTCGATCAGTTCCTTCAGGGTTGCTTCGCCGATGGCCACGCGCTCGGTGGCTTCCACTTCGTCCACCGACGGGAAGTCGTTGGAGGGCAGGGTGGCCAGGGTGAAGCGGCTGCGGCCGGCCTGCACGGTGATCTTGTCACCGGTCTGCGAGACGGTAATCCGGCTGCCGTCGGGCAGGGCGCGGATGATCTCGAACAGCTTGCGGGCGGGAATGGTGGTTTCGCCGTCCTGGGCATCTTCAACCGCGATCCGCGACACCATCTCCACTTCCAGGTCGGTACCGGTCAGCGACAGCTGGCCGTTCTGCACCTGGACCAGGAAATTGGCCAGAACCGGAAGGGTCTGGCGGCGTTCGACCACGTTGACGACCTGTGCCAACGGCTTGAGAAAGGCTTCGCGCTGCAGTGTGAAACGCATGTGGTTCCGTGCCCCTATGCTTTAAAAAATGTGGAATAAATCAAAAGCTTGGTGGTGCTGGTAGAGACAGAATCGCTGGAAAACAACGCTAAGTCTTTGTAAATAAAAGGATTTCAGGCATCGAAACCCTCTGTATTACCGACCCCCAGGGGGTGGGGAAAGCTGTGGATAAAACCGACGCGATTTCAAACGCCATTTTTATCCACAACGTGTCCCGCGCTTGCTACCGGATTCTGCACCGTTTTGTGCGATGACGCCTCATCGGCATCCGTGCATCATTCGCTCAGCTTCCGGATCAGCTTGTCCCAGTCCTCGCGGAGTTTGCCGTCGGTTTCCATCAGGGTCCGGATCTGGCGGCAGGCATGCAGCACCGTGGTGTGATCGCGACCGGCAAAGGCATCGCCGATCTCGGGCAGGCTGTGCTCGGTCAGTTCCTTGGTCAGGGCCATGGCGACCTGGCGCGGGCGTGCCAGCGAGCGGGTCCGACGCTTCGACAGCAGATCCTTGATCTGCAGGCCGTAGTAGTCGGCAACGGTTTTCTGGATGTTGGGAATGCTGATCGCCTGCTGCTGGGCGCGCAGCAGGTCGCGCAGGGTTTCCTGGGCGAATTCGGTGGTGATCGCGCGGCCGGTGAAATTGGCGCGGGCGGTCAGGGTATTGAGCGCGCCTTCGAGGTCGCGCACGTTGGAGCGCATCTTCTTGGCGATCAGGAACGCAACATCATCGGGAATCTCGGCACCGCGTTCGCGTGCCTTGGCCAGCACGATCGCGGCGCGGGTCTCGAAGTCCGGCGGTTCGATCGCGACCGACAGGCCCCAGGCAAGCCGCGACTTCAGGCGAGCTTCCAGGCCCTCGACTTCGCGCGGATAGCGGTCGCAGGTCAGGATGATCTGCTGCTTGCCATCGAACAACGCGTTGAAGGTGTGGAAGAACTCTTCCTGGGTGCGGTCCTTGCCGGCGAAGAACTGGATGTCATCGATCAGCAGCGCATCCACCTGCTGGAACTGGCGCTTGAACTGATCCATGGTCTTTTCCTGCAGGGCCCGGATCATCGCGCTGAAGAACTGTTCCGAACGCAGGTACAGCACCTTCGCGCCCGGATTGGCCTGGCGCATGGCGTTGCCGGCGGCGAACATCAGGTGGGTCTTGCCCAGGCCGGTGCCCCCGTACAGCAGCAGCGGGTTGTGCGCGCGGTCGCCCGGCTTCTGCGCCGCCTGGAAGGCGGCGGCCAGGCCCAGCTGGTTGCTGCGGCCTTCGACGAAGTTGGCGAACGTGTAGTGGTTGTCCAGATTGCCGGCGAACGGCACCTGCGGTTCGCTGGGCACATGCGCCGACGGCGTGGAAACCGGCGCGTTCTGCGCCTCCACAGGGCGCGGGCGCGAGCCGATTTCAAGAAAAACGTCGCTGAAACCGGCGAAGTGCGCCAGCAGTTCGCGGATCCGGGCCAGGTACAGCTCGCGGACCTGGTCGACGATGAAGGCATTCGGTGCATACAGCACCAGGCTGTCCACGCGCAGATCGGCCTGCAGTGGCTTCAGCCAGGTATGAACGTCTTCCGGCGGGAACTCCGCTTCGAGGCGCTCGAGACTACGGGACCAAGCATCCAT